>JBBSCD010000006.1:0-43521 GCA_038250645.1 Rhodospirillales bacterium | reverse complement strand
GCTGGCGCACACGCTGTCGGGCGGTGCGCCAGGGTTGCTCCGTCAGACCGCTCTGGCGATGGACGAGAAGCGCCTCAGTCTGCGGATCCCCCGGGACGGCGCGGTGTTCATGAGCGGAGCGGTCGAGCGGCGCCTCGCCCGCCTCGCCCGCTGCATGGCCCTGAAGCCCCAGATGGTCGAACGCGCCGAGGCAATCGAGGTGGAGCCCTGAGCGGAGGGTGTGCTCACATGCCACCTCGGTCCGGTCAGCTTCAGGACGGAGTCGGCCCCGTAGGCCATCCCTCGTCAGTCGATCAAGGCGGATGGGTCGACCATCACCTCGTTTTCCTGCGCAACCTCCACCTCTATCTCGCGCCGCTCATCGAAGAAGGCCATATCCACTTCGATAAGATCCACCCGGCGCTTAACTAGCCCGATCTCGTGCTTGACCATCAGCTCAATAAGCTTGTTACCATCGATCAACGTAATGGGAGCAGCGCCTGGATAAATCGCAGCGTCTTTGCACCCTTTTGCAAACTTACCGAGGGTAATAATGCTGCCTCGGATCGCGCCATGATAGGGTAGGGCACCCCTAAGCTGATCGACGACAGGACGAGTTAAGCTTGTCTGCTGTCGCTTTACTTGAACGACCTCTGTAATTTCAGTAATCCCGTACTGGTACTTCGCGACGACGTCGACGCCTTTATCGCCACTCTGCTTCGTAACGACGACATCCTCATATTCCATTGCCTCGAGCAAATCCCGCACGAGTTTTTCGAATTGATAGGATCCCATCTTCGAGAGCTGGTCGCGGAGCTGCTTCGTCTGCCGCCCGTTGAAGTCGTTTATCGCCCTCAACGTCGCTGCTTTAGGATCCTCCTGCGCCTTGGCTGTCGTGGCCGCGTACTTCAGCCCTTCATCCGTGATAGCGTACGAGTTTCCATCGCGAGCGACGAAACCTCTCTCGACTAGATTCCGCAATCGCCTCCAGAGCGTACTTTTGATCGTCGACGCGGTGCCAAACCTTGAGCGCTCTTTCAGATACTGTCCCCACTCGTCGAGAAGATCAGAGCGCTTGACGGGAGATTTCGGCGCGAGGATCGACAGAAGCTGGGGCAGTCCCTCGATTTCGTCGATCGTCCGAACAATGCGCTCGTCGTCGTCGAGAAAACCTTCACCGCGTTGGGTCAGGTGGTAAATGCCGTGCACGTCAGTGACGAGCAGTTCGTAGCTGTTGATGAAGAGGTAAGATCCGTAGACGTGTCTCGGGTTCACTTGCTTGTCGCTATTCTGCCAGATTTTCTCGGCGAGCGCTTCGTTCTCACCGGATAAGCGCTCTTTTATCCACGTGTCGGGTCCGTCCAATCGACCGGATTTTGGGGAGTGCCGGTTTGTTCCCCAAGGGCATTGATCAGGGTTAGGACGGCCTCTTTGGCGAAACCGGGCCAAATCTTGAGCAGCGCCCGGACTTCCGAGTACAGCGGAAAAATCGGCGTTCGTACACGATAGATCGCTTCCTCAACCACTCGGTTTCTCCCGACCGCAAAGCATGACGTCGTTTAGACAAAGACGCTTTTTGTTATATCTTTAAACGTCTATGACGGTGAGCTTGCCGGCGCGCACTGCAAGTGCGATCCGGCCGTCGCGCAGCCGCAGCGCGGCTTCGCCGAACAGCGACCGGCGCCAGCCGTGCAAGGCCGCCACCTCCGCGGCCTCGCCAAATGCCGCCAGCGCTTCGAGATCTTCGGCTGAAGCGACCAGCTTCTGCGCCACGTCCTCCACTTCGCACCTCAGCTTGAGCAGCACCTTGAGCAGGTCGGCGACCGGACCGGCGCCGCGCGGCGGCTCGCGCCGGGCGATCGCGATGGGCAGATCCTTCTCGGGCAGGTCCACGCCCCGCCGGACCGCGGCCAGCACCTGCTGGCCCGACTGGCCCTCGGCGAACTTCCGTCCCAGACCACGGGTCAGCGCCAACGCCTCCATCGTCGTCGGTGCGTGATGGGCAATTTCCATGATCGCCTCGTCGCGCAGAACCCAGGCCCGCGGCGCATCGCGATGCTGCGCCTCGCGTTCGCGCCAGGCCGCGACCTCGCGCAGGATGGCCAGAAAGCGGCCATTGACGGCGCGCGTCTTGAGCCGGCGGTAGGCGTCCATCGGCTCGGTCCGATAAGTCGCCGGATCGGTCAGGGTCGCCATTTCCTCGCCGAGCCAGTCGCTGCGCCGGCTCGTCTCCAGCTTGCGCTTCAGCTTGCGATAGATCTCGCGGAGGTAGGTGACATCGCTGAGCGCGTACTCGATCTGTCGCTGGCTCAACGGCCGCACCGACCAGTCGGTGAACCGCGAGGCCTTGTCGAGCTTCGCCTTGGCGAGCTTGGCCGCCAGGGTTTCGTAGCCGACCTGGTCGCCAAAACCGCAGACCATAGCCGCGACCTGGGTGTCGAAAACCGGAGCCGGAAGCCGGCCCATCAGTTGGTAAAAAATCTCGAGATCCTGCCGCGCCGCGTGAAACACCTTGACCACGTCGGGAGCGGTAAGAACCGCCAAGAGCGGGCCGAGATCGATGCCGTCGGCGAGCGGATCGACGGCCGCCGCCACCTCGGGGCCGGCGACCTGGACCAGGCACAGTTTCGGCCAGAAGGTACGCTCGCGCATGAACTCGGTGTCCACGGCGATGAAGGGACTGTCGGCAATGGCATCGCAGAAGCCGCGCAGGGTGTCGGTATCGGTGATCAGCTGCATCCCTGCAGCCTATAGCGGCATTTTCCTGGAACGCAAAGCAACCTCTGCCGGTCGTGACACGGCAACGTCCGTCATGGGCTTGACAAACATGGGCCTTCCGTGTCGTTCTGAGGGCGCTCGCTGGCCCGCGAGCCGCCGCCTTTCGCGTCTTCCGGTCGGAAACCTTGTCGCGCCGCTTCGCCATCCTCCGCGCTGGACCACCAGTGAACGCGCCCACCCGCCCGCAAGGCGCCGCCACGGATCGCGGCGTCGCCACAGCCGCCTGAATGTCCATGCATCCATTCCGCACCCACACCTGCAACGAGTTCCGGCTTTCGCACGCGGGGATCGAAGCCCGCCTGTCGGGCTGGGTCCACCGCAAGCGCGATCACGGCAACCTGCTGTTCATCGATCTGCGCGACCACTACGGCGTAACTCAGTGCGTCATCGACGCCTCGAGCGGGTTCTTCCTTGTCGCCACCGAGGCCAGGCTGGAGAGCGTCATCACCGTCACCGGCAGGGTCGTCGCCCGCTCGGCGGAGACGGTCAATTCCGCCGTCGCCACCGGCGAGATCGAGCTCGCGATCGATGACCTGAAGGTCGAGTCACCGGCCGACATCCTGCCGCTGCAGGTCTCCGGGGACGCCGACTACGGCGAGGAAACGCGGCTGCGCTACCGGTTCCTCGATCTTCGCCGGGAACGGCCGCATCGCAACATCACCCTGCGCAGCGCGGTCATCGCCTCGATCCGCCGGCGGATGGTCGACGCCGGCTTCGTCGAGTTTCAGACGCCGATCCTGACAGCGAGTTCGCCCGAGGGCGCGCGGGACTACCTCGTCCCCAGCCGCCAGCATCCGGGCAAGTTCTACGCCCTGCCGCAGGCGCCGCAACAGTTCAAGCAGCTCCTGATGGCCTCCGGCTTCGACCGCTACTTCCAGATCGCGCCGTGCTTTCGCGACGAGGACGCCCGCGCCGACCGATCGCCCGGCGAGTTCTACCAGCTCGACTTCGAGATGGCGTTCGCCACCCAGGACGACGTCTTCGCCGCCATCGAGCCAATCCTCCACGACGTGTTCGTCGAGTTCGGAGGCGGCCGGACCGTGACGGGGTTGCCCTTTGCGCGCATCCCCTACGACGCCAGCCTGGAATGCTTCGGCAATGACAAGCCGGACCTGCGCAACCCGCTGGTCATGGCCGACGTCGGCGAGGCCTTCCGCGGCTCGGGGTTCGGCCTGTTCGCCCGCGCGGTGGAGGCGGGCAACGTCGTCATCGCCATCCCCGCGCCCGGCGCCGCGGCCAGACCGCGCAGCTTTTTCGACGACCTGAACGCCTGGGCCCGCGACGAAGGCGCCGGCGGCCTCGGCTATATCGTCTTCGCCGAACGCGCCGTTTCGGAGGCGGACGGCAACGAGACGGGCGCGCAATCGCCCGCGGCCAAGGGGCCGATCGCCAAGCATCTGGACGATGCGCGTATCGAGGCGATCTTGACAGCGGTCAACGACGCCGCGCGCCAGGCGGCCGACGGCCTCAGCCTGCCGCCCTGCGTCTACGGCGAGGGCGATGCCGTGTTCTTCGTCAGCGCCGGGAAGGCGAAGGCGCAGCGCTTCGCGGCGGCCGCCCGCGAGCGGATCTGCGACGAGCTGAATCTGCGCGAGGCCGGGGCCTTCCGCTTCGTCTGGATCGTCGACTATCCGGCCTACGAGCGCAACGAGGACACCGGCCAGATCGAGTTCAGCCACAACCCGTTCTCGATGCCGCAGGGCGGTCTCGACGCGCTCAACGGCATGGATCCGCTCGACATCAAGGCCTACCAGTACGACATCGTCTGCAACGGCATCGAGTTGTCGAGCGGCGCGATCCGCAACCACCGGCCCGACATCATGATCAGGGCCTTCTCCATTGCCGGATACGGCGAGGATGAGGTTCGCCGCCGCTTCGGCGGGCTGTTCAACGCCTTTCGCTACGGCGCCCCGCCGCACGGCGGCTGCGCTCCGGGAATCGATCGGATCGTCATGATGCTGGCCGACGAGCCCAACATCCGCGAGATCATCGCCTTCCCCATGAACCAGCAGGCCCAGGATCTGCTGATGGGCGCCCCCGCCGAAGTCGACGCGGCGCGGCTGAAGGAACTCAACATCCGCCTCGAGCTGCCGAAGGCGAAGCCGGCGGATCGCGGTAGCGCCGGCGCAGCCGCGAAAGCGGAGCCGCGCTGAGCGAGCGACGGTGGCATTGCAAGGACGACGCAGCCCGACGTTGCGATGCGACCTGTCAATCTCTGGTCTACCTCTGGATCGCCACGCGCCTACGGCGCTCGCGATGACGGCCGTGGCGGTGACAGCCCCGCCTCGCTCTCGGCGAGAACCGCGCGCGCCAGCGGAATGGTCACCCCCCGCCGCTGCGCCAGCGCCGCGGCGTCGATGCGCTCGACGAGACAACGGGCGGCGGCGAGCGAGCGCTCCATCCGGGCGAGCAGATAACTGAGCACGTCGTCGCCGACGCGAAGCTGGCGGTCGAGGAAGAGCTTGCCCATGACCGCGCGCATCAGGGCATCGTCCGGCTCGTCAATGCCGACGGTGCACGCCGCGTTCAGCCGCGAGGCAAGATCGGCCAGCGCAAGCGGCCAGCGCGCCGATGGCTCGCCCCCGGTCAGCAGAACCTTGCGCTCCATCTGCGCCGCGGCGTTGACGAGGTGCAGCAGCGCCGCCTCGTCGCCAGCCAGGCAGAGACACTGATCGGCATCGTCGACCACGGCCGCCGGCGCGCCTTCGAACAGGGAGAGCGGGTCGCCGCCGGCGAGGGCTTCGGGACGGAGCAGGGCCGCGCCGCTGTCTTCGGCGAAGACCCGGGCGAGATGAGTCTTGCCGCACCCTGGCGGCCCATGCAGAACCAGCGCCGCCGTCGGCCAGTCCGGCCAGCGACGCAGCCAGGCGACCGCGTCGGCATTGCTCGGGGCGACGAGAAAGTCAGAGCCAGCCATGGCCGGCTCATGGGCGAAGGCGAGAAGAAGCTGGCCGCGGTCATTCACGGCCGTCGACCGCCTCCGCCGGCGTCGCATCGGCGGAAGCCCCGCCTCCCGCAGGCTCGCCGGCCCGGCTACGATAGAGCGGGCTCTGCAGGTAGCGCGCGATGGCAAAGCGTACCAGGACGCCGATGACCGCCGCTGCCGGCACCGCCAGCAGAACGCCGGTGAAGCCGAGCAGGGCACCGCCCGCCATCAGGGCGAACAGCACCCAGACGGGATGCAGCCCGACCCGCTGACCGACCAGCCGCGGCGTCAGAACATAGCCCTCGAGGATCTGCCCGCTGGCGAACACCGCGGCGACCAGACCGATCGGCAGCCAGCTGTCGAACTGGGCAAGGGCGAGGCCCAGGCCGACGATCAGGCCAACCGCCGTGCCCAGGTAGGGCACGAACGAGATCAGCCCGGCACCGACCCCGACCAGCACCCCGAAGTCGAGACCGACGAGGGTGAGCCCCACCGCGTACCAGGTTCCCAGCGCGAGGCAGACCGAAGCCTGACCGCGGACGAAACCCGACAGTCTCTTGTCGATCTCGCCGACCTGCTCGCGGACCGTATCGGCGCCGTCGCGCGGCAGCAGGCTGTCGATATGGGCGACGATCCGGTCCCAGTCGCGGAGCAGATAGAAGGCGACCACCGGCATGATGACGACGAGCGACAATGCGTTGAAGATGGCGAGCCCGCCGCTCCACAGTCCGCCGACAATCTGCCCCAACCAACCGACCACATCGCCGGCGACATTGCCGACGGCCGAACGCAGGCGCTCGACCTCGTCCTGGGACAGCGACGCCTGAAGCCGCTCGAACATCGGCATGATGGCGTCGCGGCCCTTCTGGATGTATCCGGGCAGGCGCGCAACGAGCTCGACGATCTGGACCTGGAGAATGGGAAAGAGAAGAGCGGCGGCCGCGACGAGGATGGCGAGAAAAGAGCCGAGAATGATCAGAACGGCGACGGTGCGCGGGCAACCGACCGCTTCCAGCCGATCGGCCAGCGGGTCGAGCAGATAGGCGACGGCCATGCCGGCGATGAACGGCGGCAGGGCCGCGCGCAGCTCGTAGACCAGGACGACGCCGATGAGGGTGATGGCGAGCCAGATCAGCTGGCGCCGCTCGATGGTCATGGGCTCCGGCCTCAGGAGCGCGGCCGCGTGGTCAGCACAAGACCCTCCGCGCCCTGCCGAAGGATGAGATCGGCCTGCTCCAGGGCGAGGCCCAGCTGCTCGGTCGTGCCATAGTGGTGAATGTTGATGAGCGCGTGCGAACGCGTCAGCAGAACGACGTCCGTCTTCTCTATGGTCTGGACTCCTTCCAGGCGACGGCGGACGGTGAGCCAGTCATCGAGGCTCGAAATCGGCACGGCGACCGACTCGATCGCCGCCTGCGACGCAACCACCACGTTCTCGCGCTTCCACTGGTTCTGCACCTCGGTCATGGTCGATTCCGCCGCGCGGGCGAGCATGTCCTCGACGCTCTCCCCCTCGGCGGTATTGTAGCGGCGGGTCGGCCCCTTCCGCGCCTTGTCCGCGTCGTAAAGGGTCAGGGCCACGGCGAGCTCGGTCGTACCGGATCCGGTGTCGGGAGTCAGAACGGCGAAAGGCACCAGAGCGTCGAGCGTGCCGTAATGCAGGGCGATCTCACGCATCCGGTCCCCATCGCCGACGGCGGCCTGTTCGGCGTCAATGGCGGCCATGTCAGCGGCGTCGCCCAGCGGAATCATCACCGGCACGAGCTGGCCACCGGGCAGTGAGCGCCAGGCCGCCAGCCATGGATTAGGCTCTTCCCAGAGAACCAGCGAGCCGTCGCTGCGCAACACCGGAAGGACGACGAGCGTCTTCGCCCTGGTCAACGCGTAGGGTACGCCTTTCTGCGCCAACAGGCGGCGGACCTCCTCCTCCTTGAAGGTGTAGTTGAGCGTCGCGAGATAGCGCACCGACGAGTACTTCTCATCGGCCACCGAGAAATCCTTGATCATCGTCTCGATCTGACCATCGGAGACCTTGCCGACCTTGGCCCGATCCGACGACAGCGTCATCCGGTCGATGACCTGCCAGAAAGCGTCGCGCGCGCCCTTGGTCATGGCCTGTTCGCGCGCGGCGGCGGCGGTTGCCGCCGTCACGTCGACCGGGACTCCGCGAACCTCGAACAGCCCCACCTGCGCGGCCGTCGGATCCGCCAGATCCTGAGCGGCAACCCTGACCGCCGCCAAAACGACCGCAAGAGAGGCAATCGCAAGACAGGCGAGAAGGACTGGCCAGCGGGCCGGCGATCTGCGCCGATCGGTCATTGCATGAGGCCTCGGATCCATTATGGTCGGAGCCCGTTCTAGCATGTCGGCCGGAGGAAGACATTAGCGGTTTCGACTACAAGGCGGCCGGCGTCGACATCGACGCCGGGGCCCGGCTGGTCGACGAGATCGCGCCGCTGGCCGCGGCCACGCGCCGCAGCGGTGTCGTCTCCGGCCTCGGCGGCTTCGGCGCCCTGTTCGATCTGAGCGCGACAGGGTATCGCGACCCGGTTCTCGTCGCCGCCACGGACGGGGTCGGCACGAAGCTGAAGGTCGCTTTCGCCGCCGGCATTCACGACTCCATCGGCATCGACCTTGTCGCCATGTGCGTCAACGATCTTGTCGTCCAGGGGGCCGAGCCCCTGTTCTTCCTCGATTACTTCGCCACCGGCCGGCTGCGCGTGGACACCGCGCGTGCCGTCATTGCCGGAATTGCCGCCGGCTGCAAAGAGGCCGGCTGCGCGCTGATCGGCGGCGAAACCGCGGAGATGCCCGGCATGTACGCCCACGACGACTACGACCTCGCCGGCTTTGCGGTCGGCGCCGTCGAGCGCGATGGGATTGTCGGCCGCGATCCGCCGCGCGAGGGCGACGCGGTCCTCGGCCTCGCCGCCTCGGGGCTGCACGCCAACGGCTTCTCTCTTGTCCGCCGGATTGTCGCCGAGAAAGGCCACGGCTATGGCGATGCCGCTCCGTTCGCGGCCGACGTGCCCCTCGCCCGAGCGCTGCTAGAGCCGACCCGCATCTACGTGCGAAGCTGTCTCGCGGCCATCGCCGGCGGCGGCGTGCGCGCTCTGGCGCATATCACCGGCGGCGGGCTGATCGACAATATCCCGCGCGTCCTCCCCGACCCGCTTGCGGTAGAGCTCGACGCGAAAGCATGGCCGCTGCCCTCGGCCATGGGCTGGCTCAAGAGCACCGCGCGTCTGCCGGTGGCTGAGATGGCCCGAACGTTCAACTGCGGGCTTGGCATGATCTGCATCGCTGCCGCCGATCGGGCCGACGCCGTCGCCGCCGCTTTTGCGGAAGCGGGCGAAACGGTGTTCCCCGTGGGCCGCGTGGTCTGTCGCGGCGAAGGCGGGCCCGGCGTTATCCTGCGCAACGCCGAGCGGGCATGGCGGTGACGGGCAGCAACAGATTACGCATCGGGGTGCTGATCTCCGGACGCGGCAGCAACCTGCAGGCGCTCATTGAAGCGGCAGACCGACCCGATTACCCCGCCGAAATCGGTCTCGTCATCTCCAACACCGCGGGCGCCTACGGCCTCGAGCGGGCGGCGGCCGCCGGTGTCGCGACCAGCGTGGTCGACCACACCGCCTACCCTTCGCGCGGCGAATTCGAGCGCGCGCTCACCGAAGCGCTGCGCGCGTCAGGCTGCCACCTCGTCTGTCTTGCCGGCTTCATGCGGCTGCTCACCGGAGCGTTCGTCGAGACCTGGTGGGACCGCCTGATCAACATCCACCCGTCGCTGCTGCCGGCGTTCCGCGGTCTGCACGTGCACGAGCGGGTCCTCGCCTACGGCGCCCGCTTCAGCGGCTGCACCGTGCACTTCGTCCGCCCGGCCATGGACGACGGGCCGATCATCGTCCAGGCCGTCGTTCCCGTCTTCGACGACGACGATCTCGACAGCCTCGCCGCCCGGGTTCTCAGCGAGGAACACCGGATCTACCCGCTGGCTGTCCGCCTGATCGCCGAGGCGCGGGTGCGCGTCGAGGATACCCGCGTTCGCGTTCTTGACGCGGCCCATGACGAAGTATCGCTGATCAACCCGCGGGGATAAACCGCCGCAGGTGAAACGCAGGAAGTGCCTTAGCCGACGATCTCGATATCGCTGAAGAAAAAGCCGATCTCCTTCGCCGCGTTTTCCGGCGAGTCCGACCCGTGCACGGCGTTTTCCTGCACGTTCTGGCCGAAGGCGTGGCGCACGGTCCCCTCGACGGCACTAGCCGGGTTGGTGGCCCCCATAATCTCGCGGTTGCGCGCGATGGCGTTCTCGCCTTCAAGAACCTGCGCAACGACGGGCCCGGACATCATGTATTCCACCAGCTCGTCGTAGAAGGAACGCTCGGCGTGCACGGCGTAGAACTGCTCGGCCATCGCCTTGGTCAGGTGCAGCCGCTTCTGCGCGACCACCCGCAACCCGCCCTCTTCGAACATGGCGATGATCTTTCCGGTCACATTGCGCGCCGTCGCGTCGGGCTTGATGATGGACAGCGTCCGTTCCGCGGCCATGGCCATAGTCCCCTTTTTCTTGCGATCAGTTGGAAATCCGCTCGTGCAAGCCCCGTCAGGCGGTGCTCGTGTCCACCGGCGCCAAGCGTGCGCCTGCCGCAGGGACGCGGCCTTATAGACCCCGTCCACAGTGGTGACAAGCGGCGACGGCCCGCGGCTTCAGGATTCGCCGGAGGTCGCCGGTGCGGCCGCGCCCCCGAAGCGACCGCCACGGCGCCAGTAGGCGGGGATGTCGCGGCGGTAGCGGCGCATGACGAGGTTGGCGATCAGCGCCGTCCAGCCGGTCTGGTGGGCCGCGCCGAGGCCCTGCCCGGTTTCGGCATGGAAGTATTCGTAGAACAGCAGCAACTCGCGCCAGTGCGGATCCTCGGCGAACGGCGCCTGACCGGCCAGCGCCGGCACTGCCCCTTCCCCATCCCCGTCGCCAGGGTGCCGGTAAATGTCGACGATCCGCTCGGCGATCAGGGTGGCGATCTCGCCAAGATTGAGCTCACGGCCGCCGAGGCAAGGCACCGCAACGCGGAAGTCCTCGCCGAGGAAACGGTGAAACCGCTCGATCGACTGGATCAGCAGGTAGTTCACCGGCAGCCACACCGGCCCGCGCCAATTGGAGTTGCCGCCGAACATCGGCGATGTCGACTCGCCCGGAACGTACTCGATAATCGCCTCGCCGATCCCCGGCAGGTTGCCGAGGTTGCGCCGTTCCGCGTGGATCTTGCTGACGCTGCGCACGCCATGGGCCGAGAGGAACTCCTGTTCGTCGAGGAGGCGGCTGAGGATCCTCGGCAGCATCGTGTGATCGACCAGCGCCAGCAGATGCTCGCCGCGTTCATTCTCCGTATCCGGGCAGGCGCAGATGTAGTGACCCTGAAACAGGCCGCCCTTGTGCGCGTGCAGGCGCTGTTCGAAGCGCGGGGCATGGGCGATGAGCCGTCGGTCAACCACTTCGGTTGCGAACAGCGGGATCAGGCCGACCATCGAGTAGACGTCGATCCGCCGCACCGAGCCGTTGGGAGTCACGATCAGATCCTTGAAAAAGCCGCTCTCCGGATCCCACAGGGACACTCCGGCGCCGCTGTGACCGCCGATCGTGTCGCCGATGGCGAGGAACTGCTCGTAGGTCATGATCGCGATGTCTTCGTATTCGGGATCGACCGCGGTCAATTCCAGCGCGATCACGGTCATGTCCAGCGCGAACATCGCCATCCAGCCGGTGGCGTCGGCCTGCTTCAGGCTGTAGCCGAAGGGCAGCGGGTGCGACCGGTCGGTGACGGAGATGTTGTCCAGGCCGAGGAAGCCGCCCTCGAAGACGTTCTGCCCGTCGGCATCCTTGCGGTTGATCCACCAGGCATAGTTGAGCAGGAGTTTGTGGAACACCCGCTTGAGAAAGGCGTGGTCGCCCGCGCCGCGCTGCACCCGTTCGGCGCGGAAGGCCTTGAGCGCGGCCATGGCGTGCACCGGCGGATTGACGTCGCCGAAGTTCCACTCGTAGGCCGGGATCTGCCCATTGGGGTGGAGGTAGCGCTCCGAGAGCATCAGCTCGACCTGATCCTTGGCGAAATCCACGTCGATCAGGGCCAGCGCGCTGCAGTGAAAGGCGAGATCCCAGGCGGCGAACCAGGGGTACTCCCAGGCGTCCGGCATCGAGATCACGTCGTGCGCCTTCAGCGTCTTCCAGCCGCGGTTGCGCCCCTCCAGTCGGCTCGCCGGCGGCGTAAAAAGGTCGCCCTGCAGCCAACGCTCGACATCGTAGTGGTAGAACTGTTTGGTCCAGATGGTGCCGGCCAGCGCCTGGCGAAGGATGCGCCGGTCTTCGTCGCCGGCCGCCGGCTGCAGCTCGGAGAAGAACCGGTCGGCCTCGAGCCGACGGGACGAGAACACCGTTGCGCTCCGGGTAAACGGGGTCGACATCGACTTGGCCGACAGCACCAGGTCGAGGCGGACGCTTTGCCCGGCGGGCACGTCATAGCCGTGCCAGGCGGCGAACTTGCTGCCCGTCCTCGCCGGACTGACGGCGCTGGCGTCGCCGCCGATCACCCGGTCATGGAAGCCGTCCTTGGCCGAAGCGCCGGCGTTGGCGATGCCGAACAGCCGGCAACTGTTGGTTTCGTTCTCGCAGAACAGCTCCTCGCCGGCCTGCCGGCCGTAAAGGAAGTAGTGGCCGAGCCCGGAGCGATCGGCGCGCACGCACCAGGCCGCGCCCAGCGGCGCGCTCTGCGAGCGGATCTCCGGCCGCAGGTCGCCGTTGCGACCCGCGTGGCCTTCCGCCTCGCCCGCCCCATCGCCCCCCGATTCGCTCCCTTCGACGCCCCACGACCAGGTGTTGCGGAACCAGAGCGTCGGCAGGAGGTGCAGCTCGGCCGCCTCGGGACCGCGGTTGCTGGCCTCGATCCGGATGTGGATCTCGTCGACTCCGGCCTTGGCGTAGGTCACCTCGATGTCGAAGTAGCGGCTTTCGGCGAACGCGCCGGCTTCGATCAGCCCGAACGGCGGGTCGAGACGGTCGCGCCGCGCGTTTTCCTCGACCAGCTCCGCGTAGGGAAACGGCGTCTGCGGATACTTGTAGAGATAGCGCAGGTAGCTGTGGCTGGGCGTGGCGTCGAGGTAGAAGTAGACCTCCTTGACGTCCTCGCCGCGATTGCCCTGGACCCCCGTCAGGCCGAACGCCCGTTCCTTGAGGATCGGGTCGCGGCCGTTCCACAGGGCCAGCGCAAAGCACAGGATCTGGTTCTCGTCGCAGATGCCGCCGAGACCGTCCTCGTTCCAGCGGTAGGCACGCGACCGAGCGTGCTCGTGCGGCAGAAACCCCCAGGCGTCGCCGCCGGCGCCGTAATCCTCGCGCACCGTCCCCCACGCCCGCTCCGAGAGATAAGGCCCCCACAGCCGCCAGTTCTCGACGCCGCGGTGCTGGGCGTCAAGCCGCCGGCGCTCGGCGTTGAGCTCGCGCGCGTCGTCCTGAGTATGCTCGTCCATATCCCCCTTCCCAAATCGTTCGGGTGGAATCTAGATAAGCCCGCCCAGGTGTGATGACGACCAGCCAGACGCAACTGAGGTTCGATCGCGGCGAATGCCCAGCAGCTGAGGCAGGATGTCGGTCGTTTTCCCCAAAAAAGGAAAACCGGCGCGTCTTGTCACGCGCCGGCATCAACTTCGGTTCGAGATGCGATTCAGTAGTTCAGGGTAAGACTCGTGAAGCCCTCGGACCGGTCGGTGCTCAGGACGACATCTCTGCCGAAGTAGTACGTTTCCCAGTCTTCAACCCACCTCACGCTGTCGATCGTGTTCGGTACGTGCCGCAACTCGCCGGTATAGACGGTGCTGTCCATCCAATCCTTCTCCCAGGCGTCATCACCCTTCGCGACAAGAACGACCTTGAGATGACCACTGATACCCTGCGGAAAGTCCTCGTAGTAGGGCACCGCGGTTCCGGAAACAGAAACACCGAGACCGTCCGGGTTCTTGAATTCCCAGTAGTACGTCGCCAAGGTGTCGCGGTCGAGCCGCGGCGTTCCTCCGGGCTCCAGATTGAGGCGTTTCAGGAGCTGGTTGTCGCGGTGTATCTCGATCTTGATCTGGGAGTCCGTGCCGCTCCACCAATTATCGCCAGTCTTGACTGTCCAGTCTATGCGCGTTACTTTCGACATCGTTTCGTCCCGCATGTCATGCTCTCCCTGTCGCGGAAGCATCTTTTATGATTACATTGAGGCTTACCATGCATGACTGGCTGCGCTGTGTGACCTGCTTCACAGTTGGCGAGATATCGATGAATGCTGAAGTCTTGCGCCGGTCATGGACAACCTGCAGCCGCGCCCGTACATCCGTTATCGCCTGAAGGTAGCGGAGAGTTCGAGGTGTGGGGACCAGAGGAACTGGTCGATCGGAGTCACCGCCTCAAGGCGGAAGCCTCCGGCGACGAGGATCCGGGCGTCGCGGATGAACGTCTCGGGATTGCACGAGATCGCGACCGCCACGGCCACGGCTGATTGCACCAACGCCTGCGCCTGGGCGCGCGCCCCGGCCCGCGGCGGATCGAACACCACCGCGTCGTACCGGCTCAGTTCGTCCGGCTCCAGCGGCCGGGCGAAGAGATTGCGCATTTCGGTCGTCACCCGGGGCAGGCCACGCGCGGCCACGGACAGCGCCGCCACGGCTTGATCATCGGCGTCAACGGCGTGAACCTTTTTCCCTGCGGCGGCAAGCGGAAAGGTGAAAGCGCCGAGGCCGCAGAACAGATCGGCGACGGCGTGCGCCTGTTTCGTCGCCGCGAGCACGACTTCGGCGAGCGCCGCTTCGCCGATGCTGCTGGCCTGGAGGAAGGCGCCGGGCGGCACGGCGACGGCCGTCCCGGCATGAACGACGACGGCCGGACGGTGCTGGACGACAGGTTCGGCCGGCGCCGTCGGGCCCCGCCGCCACGAGAGCCGGGCCAGCCCGGCATCGCCGGCAAAGCGGGACCAGCGTTGGCGCAGGTCCGGCGGCGGCGGTTCCGGCCAGTCGAAGACGACATCGAGGCCGCTGTCGAGCCGGCTGACCGCGATCCGCGTCTGGCCGCCAGGCACGAGCGTGTCGTCGAGAACGTCGCGCAGGCTCGGAACAAGAGCCGCGATCTCCGCATCAAGGACCGGACAGACGGCCAGATCGACGATGTCGTGGCTGTGGGCCATGGCGAAGCCGATGCGGACGCGCGACCCGGCCGCGGCCGCCCGGACGGCGGCAAAGGTGGCCCGCCTTCGGCCGCCGGGCGGGATGCGCACCGGCGGCGCCACCGTGCCGCCGCCGAAGCCGGCACGGTCCAGCGCGAGGCGCAGCTGCCCGAGCTTCCAGCCGATGTAGTCGTCGTCGCGCAGATGCTGCAGGGCGCAACCGCCGCAGCGCGCGAAGTGGAGGCACGGCGGCTCGATGCGACCGGGACCGGGATGAAGGACCGCGACGATCGCGGCGGCCCGCCCGTCGCCCTGGACAGGGCCGATGCGCGCCCGCAGCCGATCGCCCGGCAGGCTCTTGGGAATGAACACCGTGCCCCCGTCGGGGCCGACGGCCAGGCCATCGCCGCGGCGGCCGAGCCGGGTTACTTCCACTTCGACCAGCGCACTGGCCGGCGCGTCGGCGGCCCTACCCTGCCGGCGGCGGCGGTAAGCCGGTCGCCCGAGCCTTCGCTCATTCATGCGCATGTTTGGCATGGGCAGTTGCTCTACTGTTTCTCTCCAGCCTCCGCGCGCCTGCAGCGACAAGATGTTCATACCGAGGGCTAAAGTCTAATTTCCGCGTTCGGATCGCCAGCGGCCAAAGCGTTCATGTAGGCAAGGCAGAGATCGCGAGACCGGTAGCAGCCGTAGGTCGCCATCTCTTCGCGCTCAACGATGGGGAACGTAGAATAGATATAGCGCACGTCTTCACGGTCGGTAACGCCATAGAGATGAAAATAAACCGCGTCCAGCTTGGCGCGGAGGTTAAGGCGACGCTCCTCAGCCCAAATGAACGGCGGCTTCACCTCGCCGTTTCATCGACATAGCCCATGTCCACCGCGAACGGCGCCATGTCATGCGCGGTGTAGGTCAATTCCAGAACGACGGCGTGCACGATCTCGCCAGCGGTTTTTGCTCCAAATTGAGCGGTTTCGTAGCGTTCTGGCGGAACGACGGGAAGCTGTTCCACGATGTACCAATTCAGGTGGGTGCTTTGCGCCTTATGGCGGGCAGCATAGTCGAGAACAACTGCTCCAAGATTGCCGAGCAACAACCCGAGCTCGTGTCTATCAGGCGCCACGCCTTCAGGAACCAAAATAGGGGCTGTATTTCCGAGGCCAACACGGGGTACGGCCGACGCGATCATAGTATGAGCGTCTGTGGCCCTAGCTATATCCCTGAAGGATATCAACCACTCTAGACCTTGCGGTAGATCTAATTCCCTGTCAGGAACCCAGAATTGCGGTGTCGGCACAAATGCGGGATCAGCCTTCTGTTCAGCCGTAATCTCGCCGCTGAGCGCCGCGTTGTGGAGATTCGCCGTATTCACCTTAACGGTCGCAGCCCGATGATCGAATCGGTGAATCATACGCCCGACGTACAGCGGCACCCAATCGCCGTTCTTGCTGCGCCAACGGTTTCCGCCGACCGGATAAGCCCCCTCCTGCTCTTCCAACTCCTGCCGCGTGCGGAAAAGGTGAGAGTCATTGGTCATATCGAACATGCGAACGTACTTGACCGGCCATGCCTTTTTCTCCTCTCCGGTCGAGCGGTCCACGAGCACGGGCAAGCGCCGATAAATCGCTGTTGTGAGCGTTGCATCGCGTCTGGTATGGAAAATCGGAGCGGTAACCGTATTCGGATTGACGCGCGCAAAATCTTCTGATTTTAGCGGAAAGCGCCGCTCAGGGTTGTCTAGCTCTGCAACGCTGTGCAAATAGAAGGCGCATTGCGCTGCCGCATGTGTTTGTGATGGGCTGGCCACGAAGGCACAAAACTTGAAAGATGCATGTACGTCCGGGAAAAAAATCTTTTTGTTCTCGAAATCATAGAGCGCCTTGAGGCCCCCTGTCGTGGCGACGCCCTTGAAGAAAGGCGCGGCGGTCTTGTCGGAGGCAATCCCGGACGGCGTGAGCAAGCCGATCATGCCGTTTGGCCGGACAATCGTCATGGCCCGCTCGACAAAGAGCGAATAGAGGTTGATGTCCCCGCCCGAGAGGAGCGGGTAGTCACCGTTCTTTCGCGCTACTCGGGCCGCAGCCTCTGCGCGTCCATTGGCTTTGGCAAAGTCCTGCGCGAGCGGATCCTTGTCGGCTTCGAGGGCGGCGATCATCCGTTTCCGATCCGACGCGCGCGGCGCCATGGCGATTGCGCGGCGGCGAGCGGCGAACCATTCGACCTGTTGCAGCTTCATGCGATCCCAGGGCGGATTGCCGATGACCGCGTCAAATCCGCCGGTCAGGCCGTCACCCTCCCACTCCGACCAGATGCCGGGAAACGCAACCTGCCAGTTGAAGAAGCGTTCTTCAGCGATGAGGGCCTGGCACTGGTCAAAAAGATCAGAAAAAAGCCTAAATTTTTCCTTCGCAGAGATGTGGCCCTTAAGCAGCTCTTCTTTTTTCTTTTCCGGCGGCTCTGTCGGCTCCAGTTTTCCCATTGCGATGGCAACCGGATCGCCAAATTCGCCATCAAAGAAGCTTTCAACAACGGTTCGCGCAGCGCGGTCGCGGATATTGAGCCAGTCGAGCGCATGGATCAGGGACAAGAGCGCGTTCAACGGCGCGGTCATCTCCTCGACCTCGGCGAACACGTCGGCGGAACGGTGCGCCTCGGCAATCTCGGCGTCGGTCAGCCCCTCGATGATCTGCATCGGCGAAGCGGCGCGAAGCGCGCGCTTGATGGGATCATGAAGCAAGAGCGGACGGCCGTAGGCAGCCGCCTTGTCGATACCTGCCTTCACCCAGGAGCCGAACAGACTGTCGCCGCAGCGAAGGTGGTGATCGAGGAAGCTGAGAGGGGCGCCGACAGTGAAGGTGTTCAGCCACAAGGACACTTTGGCCAGTTCGACGGCCATGGGGTTCTTGTCGACACCGTAGATGCAGCGCTTGAGGACCATGCGGCGGATGATGTGCCGGTCGTCGAGTTGCTCGGGGTCGATGGTCCAACCCCGCTCTTCCGCATTACCGAGGATGGTGTTGCGGATGGCGTCAATCCGGTCGCTCAAGGGTGAAACATAATCCGCTACCAAGGATTCCGCTTCGGCCATCGCGGCGATCACCTGATCGGCGAGGTAATCGACCAAGCTGACCAGAAAATGCCCGGAGCCCATGGCCGGGTCGCATATTTTGAGTTCCAGAAGCCTTTCGGCAGGATCAAGGCGTTTCAGCGTTCCGATGCGCCGATCTTCCGGCATCGGGCTTTCCGCCAGTTCCTCCAGCTTTGCCGTAAAAGCGTTCCTGCGGCCAGTAACAAGTGGTTCTAAAGTCTCGTCTATGATCAGCTCAACGAGCTCGCTTGGCGTGTAGTAACTGCCGGAATTCTTGCGGGCGAAGATGTTCGGTCGGATGATGATCTTGTCTTCTTCGCTGACCAGCTCATGCTCTAACAGTCGCTCATATATCGAGCCAAGCTGCTGAACGCTCAGATCCCGGTAGTTGATATACTTGCGGCCAGCGGGGGTGCGCTCGAAGGACAGGGCATCAATGACGCCGGCCATAACGGCATCGCCAAGCCGAACATGCGCCAGCAGGGGCGTACGCTCAGGATCGAAAAGACCGCCGTTGTATGGCGGCAGACCGATTGACCCGTCTCCAGCGTCAATCGCGCGGCAGAGATCATCCAGCGCCGACCAGTAGCGAGCGGCGGTCGAAGAAAACGTATCGTTGCCATCCTTTCGGCGCCCGACATCGCCGCGCACCCGCTTGCGCAAGCCATAATCGTCATAGCGGCTGTCGCGCACTGGCAAGAGGTTCCGGTCCTCGGCATAGAGGATGAACAACAGCCGATAGAGCAAGATCAGCGCTGCTTCGCGAACTTCCTGCAAAGGAGCTGCGGGTGCGGCTGCCGCGATAGCTTGCGCCAGGGTGGGAAATACAAGCCCAAAAACAAGATTGGACAGGTTGGCGGCAAGGCGCGTCTCGTAGAAATGACCTTCCTCAAGCGCTCGCTGATGAAAAGTTCGGCTGTCGCTCGGTGTCGGCAGGAATGCATCCCGCCGGAAGATAAAGGCGAAGACCTTGAGCCAGTGAAGCCGCTCTTCCTCAGCAAGAGCGAACAGCCCGTCGTTGTGACCCGGCAGATCGAGGATCGCGCCAAGATTAACCTCGAAAAACTGTTCCGAGACCGAACGTGCCCCCTGGTAGTAAAGGCGCCACCTCCCACCGTTGGTAAGAATGCCCCAGCGCAGCTTGCCGGTCGTCAGATCGTCGACCCGGCGAAGGTAGCGGAGCATCTGTGTTGACGGGGCAGTCTCCTCCCCTCGTCGCCCCGAGCGGCGGTCAAGAGGCCTTAACCAGCGCTTGGATTCGACGACCGCGAGGCCAAGTTCGTACCGCTTCCACTCCTCCCGGAAAACATTAGCTTCGGCTTTTGTGGTCGCGTCCTTGAAAAGGACACCGTCGGGAACGTCCTCGCGGCCTCGTGGCGCTAGGTTTTGTTGCCGAAGGCTTGCAATCCAACCCAAGCGCCCAAGAACCGGCCATATCAGGTCATCTTCCGTCTGGCTTTCGTTGGGTGTTTGAGAGGTCGGGAAGCGGTCGAAGATTGCTCTTAGATCGCGGGAAACCGCTTTCACATCTTCGTCTTCCAACCCTCCCCAATCCGGCATGGACTTAATCGATTCCACGAGAAAGTCATTGGAGAACAGGCTCCCCTGGAAGGCGTCATTCTGCATTCTTGTCTAGCCGTGTCCTATTAATGTCGTGGACTATGATCGCCATTCGACGGAAGTCGTCAAATGCCGGGTAACGAATTGTGCGCGACGGGGCCCGCGGCTTCAACGCGCAAGCCCCACGCCCTTAAAATTCGCCACTTCGGCGAAAAGCTGGCGGGGGAAGTTCGCCTCCGGGGGCTCAACCGTCATGCGCGGGCCGCATATGTGCAGTGCACATTTTTTGGTTTGCAACGCCGCGCGAGTGGCGCTATATAAGCGAACTATGGTGTTGCGGTGCAGCAAACGAGTTGATCGTGACACCGAAGAGTTTCTTGGTTTTCGAGTGCAATGCTCGAAAAAGGGGCTCGTTTCCGAACGGGTCCTACGTCTCCCAGACGTGAAGCCTCCCTGTTGGACTTGAGCCGGGCTTTTTGGCCCGGCTTTTTTTTGCGCTGCAATCAGACAAGTCCGGCGGTGACCACGTCGAGGATCATCATGACCGCAAAACCGGCGACCAGGCCGAAGGTGGACTCGGACTCGTGGCCGTTGCCGTGGGTCTCCGGGATGATCTCGTGGCTGATGACGAACAGCATGGCGCCGGCCGCTCCCGACAGCCCTATGGGCAGGAAGGTCTGCGACAACGAGACGAACCACGCGCCGGTCAGCCCGCCGAACGTCTCGACGACGCCGGTCGCGAGCGCGACCAGCACCGCGTTCGTGCGACTGTAGTTGAGGCTGAGCAGCGCCAGGGCGACGACGAAACCCTCGGGCAGGTTCTGCAGGAAGATCCCGCCGGTCAGCGCGAGGCCGTTGGCGACGTTGCCGCCGCCGAAGCCGACTCCGACCGCCGCGCCTTCCGGGAAATTGTGCAGGGTGATGGCGAAGACGAAGAGCCAGATGCGCCGCACCGCGCTTGGAGAATGGTGCTCATGATCCAGGAAGAAGTGCTCGTGCGGCAGGTAGCGGTGGGCAAGCCAGATGCCGCCCGCGCCGGCAATCATCCCAAGGCCGACGAGGATGCCGCCGGCCACCACGCTGCCCGTCTGTGCCGATCCGGCGTCCAGACCGGGGATGATCAACGAGAACGAGACCGCCGCCAGCATGATGCCGGCCGAGCCGCCGAGCAGGACATCCTGGAGACGGCGCGACGCTGTCGAGATCAGCAGAACCGGGAGAGCGCCAAGGCCGGTGGCGAGGCTCGCGATCAGACTGGCGAGGCTCCCCGCGTAGACCGGCGACAAGCTCGAGAAGTATGCGACGACCGCGTTCACCGGGATCCCTTTGCATCGTTCGAGATCGGATCCCGGTCGACCCGCAGCGGCCCTATGTCAGGACGCCTGCTGCGCCGCGCGCTGGGCGATGACGTCGTCGGCGAGCCGGCCGGTCAGTTCCTGCAGGTGATCGAAGCTCCACTCGAAGGTGCCGACCCCCAGCGTCGCCGAGCGCAGCTCGATGATCAGGTCGTACATCTCCGCCTGGGGCAGCAGTACCGCGACCTCGTCCCAGCCCTGCCAGTCGGTGCGCGCCTGGAAGCCGAGGATCTGGCCGCGCCGACCGCTGACCAGCCGCTGGATCCGCGAGGTGAACTCCGACGGCACGGAGATCTTGAAGTTGAAGATCGGCTCGAGGATCACCGGATTGCACTTCGGCATGCCCTCGCGCATCGCCTGCTGGGCCGCCTTGCGGAAGGCCATGTCGGAGCTGTCGACGGAGTGGAACTGGCCATCGGTCAGGGTCACGGCGACATCGACCACGGAGAAGCCGAGGGGGCCGCGGTTCATGTATTCGCGCACCCCGGCGTCGACCGCCGGGATGTACTGCTTGGGAACCACGCCGCCAGTGATCGAATCGGAAAAGGCAAAGCCGCTGCCGCGCGGGAGCGGCTTGATGTCGATGTGGACATCGCCGAACTCGCCGTGACCGCCGGACTGCTTCTTGTGCCGGGCGTGCTGACTGACCGCGGCGCGGATCGTCTCCTTGTAGGGGATCTGCGGCCGGTGCGAGACCATCTGGACGTTGTAGCGGTTGCGCAGCCGGTCCAGCGCGATCGCGAGGTGCATCTCGCCCTGGCCCCACAGCAGCATCTCGCCGGTTTCCGGGTCGTGGCCGAAGGACAGCGACGGGTCTTCCTCGACCAGCCGGGCCAGCGCGCTGGTGAGCTTCACTTCGTCGGAACGCTGCTCGGCATGGACCGCCAGCGCGAACAGCGGCTTCAGCGGCGCCGGCCACGGTCGTCCGACGAGCTTGCCACTCGGCGACAGCAGGGCTCCGGTCGTGGCGTTGTCGAGGCGGCCGAGTGCGACCACTTCGCCGGCTTCCGCGCTTGCTCTCTTTTCCAGCCGGGCGCCGACCAGCCGGCTGACGCCGCTCACCCGCTCGCCGTTCAGGGTGATGCCGTCGGTGATCTCGCCGCGCCAGACCCGCACATAGGACAGCTTGCCGGTATGGGCGGCATGAACGCTCCTGAAGATCCGCGCGCAGGGCTCGTCCCCGTCAGGCACCTCCAGCCGCGCCGCGGTCGCGGCCGGTTCGGGCGCTTCGTGACGCAGCGCCTTCATCAGCCGGGTGACGCCGTGCATGGACTCGGCGCAACCGAAGAACACCGGGACGATCAGATCCTGGGCAAGGTCGCGGCTCAGCCCGGCGTAGATCTCGTCGGTCGAAGGGACCACGTCCTCGAGCAGCTTCTCGAGCAGATCGTCGTCGAAGTCGGCGATTGCTTCCAGCATCTCCCGGCGCGCTTCCTGCTCCTGCTCGGTCGCCTCCTCGGGCACCGAAATGAGTTCCGATCGCTGGCCCGGCGTCCAGCGGAAGGCGCGCTCGCTGACGAGGTCGACGAAGCCGGTGATCTGTCCCTGCGTCTCGCGCAGCGGGATCTCGCGCAGTACCAGCGGCCGGGTCGACAGCGCCTGCAACGCCTCGAGGGTGCCGCGCACGCTTGTCTCGGCCAGGTCCATCTTGTTGATGAAGACGATGTGGGGTACGCCGTTCTCGTCGAGAGAGCGAAGCAGCGGCGCGACCGTCAGGATCTTCTCCGGCGCCGGCTCGCAGACCAGGACCGCGATGTCGGCCGCAAGGAGCGCGCTGTAGGACTCCTGGATCAGCTCGATGTTGCCGGGGCAGTCGAGAAACGTCCAGGTTTCGTCAAGATACTCGGTCACAGCGACGTTGAGCTCGGTGCCCATCTGCCGCGCGCGGGCTTCCGCCGAGGCGTCGCCGACGGTGTTGCCGTCGCGCACGCTGCCCTTGCGGGTCGTCGCCCCGGTGAGCGACAGGATGCTTTCCAGCAGCGAGGTCTTGCCGCTGAGGTAGGGGCCGACGAGCGCCGCGCAGCGCGGCGGCGATGGCGATTTCCTGCTCACGAGCGTTCTCCCGGGGCATGACTTTTTTGGCGGGCGCGCGAACGCGCCACATGACGTTATGGCGTCAGCCTACCGCCTCAAGACGGTGAATCAAGCGCAAAACCCGAGGCTCAGACGAGGGCGGTGCAGGCCTGGCGGATGCGCACGCAGGCCTCTTTCAGCAGATCGGTCGCGGTCGCGTAGGAGACGCGGAAGCAGGGCGAAAGCCCGAAGGCGGAGCCCTGGACGGCAGCGACGCCTTCCGCCTCCAGAAGGTAGGTGATGAAGTCGTCGTCGGTGCGGACGATCTGGCCGCCCGGCGTCGTCTTGCCGATCACGCCGGCGCACGAAGGATAGACGTAGAACGCGCCTTCCGGCGTCGGGCAGGAGAGGCCGGGAGCGTCGTTGAGCATGGCGACGACCATGTCGCGGCGCTCGCGGAAGACGCGGTTGTTTTCGGCGATAAAATCTTGCGGCCCGTTCAACGCGGCTACGCCGGCGGCCTGGGAGATCGAGCTGGTATGCGTGGTGCTTTGCGACTGGACCTTGTTCATCGCCCTGATCAGCTCGACGGGCCCTGCGCCCCAGCCGAGCCGCCAGCCGGTCATCGCGTAGGCCTTCGAACAGCCGTTCATCGTCAGGGTCCGCTCGTAGAGGCGCGGTTCGACCTGCGCCGGGGTGACGAAGGTGAAGTCGTCGTAGACGATGTGCTCATAGATGTCGTCGGTCATCACCCAGACGTGGGGATGACGAACCAACACGTCGGTGATCGCCTTCATTTCCGCTTCGGTGTAGGCGGCACCGGTTGGGTTCGACGGCGAATTCAGGATCAGCCACTTGGTCCTGGGGGTGATGGCGCGGTCGAGATCGCCGGGATCGAGCTTGAAGTTGCGCTCCGCCGGGCACGGCACGATCACCGGCTGGCCCTCGGCGAGCAGGACGATGTCGGGGTAGGACACCCAGTATGGCGCCGGGATGACGACCTCGTCGCCCGCTTCGACGGTGGCGACGACGGCGTTGTAGATCGTCTGCTTGCCGCCGCAGTTCACCGTGATCTGCTCGGCCGAATATGCGAGGTCGTTGTCGCGCCTGAACTTGGCCGAGATGGCCTGGCGCAGCGCCGGCGTCCCGGCGACGGCCGTGTACTTGGTTTCGCCCCGGTCGATCGCCGCCTTGGCCGCGGCCTTGATGTGGTCGGGCGTATCGAAGTCCGGCTCGCCGGCGCCGAGGCCGATGACATCGCGCCCCTGGGCCTTCAGCTCGGCCGCCTTCTGGGTCACCGCGATCGTAGGCGACGGCTTGATGCGACCGAGACGTTGCGCGAGAAAGGCCATGGGAATCCGCCGAAGTCAAATTATGGACAGCGCGGGCACATTAGGGTCCGACCAAAGCACCCGCAACCCGCAAGTGGCGTCCGGTTACGGGCGTGGCGGCGTGGCAGGCCGCGCCGGTCGCGACCGGCAGCCGCCGCAGTAGCGTCAGGCGCGCAAGGCCAAAACATGGGTTAACTTGTCACTTACTATCATTACGAAATGTTAATTATGTCGGTATTTGGCCCGCAGCGTAACCTTTGATCGCTAGAGGGCCCGCATTGGGCTTGACACGGGGAGGAGATACCGGATGCGCTGGTTGCTCGTTGTAATGACGTTTGCGTTGCTCGCGGGCTGCGCCTCGGCGCAAGAAGTCTGCACCAAGAAAGGGTACTCGCCGGGAACGGACCCGTACGCCAAGTGCATGAAGCAGCAAAGTATTCCTGATTAACCTGTGATTTTCGCTATTCGCGCGGCCGAGCAGGGCCGCATGGTGCGGGGCGCTCATCCGGGCGCCCCGCGCTTTTTGCGCCCCCGCCCGCTGCAGCGTTAGCCCCGGCGGCAGTCAGCAGGGGACAGACAGCAACGGGCACTGGTTCCCGGCGGCCGATCCGCCTATACCGAACCCATGGTCGCCTTCACCAACCCCGCCATCTTCATGCCGGCGAAGCGGCCGCCGGTGCCGTTCGAGCGGCCGCTGAAGCTGGTCTCATCCTACGAACCCGCCGGCGATCAACCGCAGGCCATCGTCGCGCTGACCGAGGGTCTCGGCGCCGGCGAGCGCGACCAGGTGCTGCTCGGCGTCACCGGCTCGGGCAAGACCTTCACCGTCGCCAGGGTCATCGAGAACATCCAGCGGCCGGCACTGGTGCTTGCACCGAACAAGACGCTGGCGGCCCAGCTCTACGCCGAGATGAAAGGGTTCTTCCCCGAGAACGCGGTCGAGTACTTCGTCTCATACTACGACTACTATCAGCCGGAAGCCTACGTCCCGCGGACCGATACCTACATCGAGAAGGATTCGTCGATCAACGAGCAGATCGACCGGATGCGTCACGCCGCCACCCGCGCGCTTCTAGAGCGCAACGACGTGATCATCGTCGCCTCGGTCTCGTGCATCTACGGCATCGGCGCGGTCGAAACCTACGCGCAGATGGTCCTGACTCTGGCCGCCGGCGAACGGGTAGAGCGCCGCGAGATCATCCGCCGCCTGGTCGAACTGCAGTACAAGCGCAGCGACATCAACTTCGTCCGCGGCGCCTTCCGCGCACGCGGCGATGTGCTCGAAGTCTATCCGTCGCATCTCGAGGATCGGGCTTGGCGGCTGTCGATGTTCGGCGACGAGATCGAGGGGATCTGGGAGATCGACCCGCTGACCGGGGAGAAAGTGGGGACGCTGGACGCGATCACCGTGTATCCCAGCAGCCACTACGTAACGCCGCGGCCGACGTTGCAGCAGGCAATGCCGCGCATCAAGGCCGAGCTCCGGGAGCAGATCGACCGGTTCGTCGCCGAGAGCAAGCTGATCGAGGCGCAGCGGCTGCAGGAGCGGACGACTTTCGACCTCGAGATGCTGGAGACGACAGGCGTCTGCAACGGAATCGAGAACTACTCGCGCTACCTCACCGGCCGCAACCCCGGCGAGCCGCCGCCGACGCTGTTCGAGTACCTGCCTGACAACGCCGTTCTTATTGTCGACGAGAGCCACGTCACGGTGCCGCAGATCGGCGGCATGTACCGCGGCGACTATAATCGCAAGTCGACACTCGCCGACTTCGGCTTCCGCCTGCCGTCGTGCATCGACAACCGCCCGCTGAAGTTCGAGGAGTGGGAGGCGATGCGGCCGCCGACGATCTTCGTCTCGGCGACGCCCGGACCGTGGGAAATCGAGCGGACCGGCGGGGTCGTCGTCGAGCAGGTGGTCCGGCCGACCGGGCTGATCGACCCGCCCTGCTTCGTCCGCCCGGTCGAACATCAGGTCGACGACCTGCTGGGCGAGATCAAGGCGGTGGCGGCGCGCGGCCAGCGGACGCTGGTCACGACCCTGACCAAACGGATGGCCGAGGACCTCAGCGAGTACCTCCACGAGCAGGGCCTGCGGGTGCGCTACATGCACTCCGACATCGACACCCTGGAGCGCATCGAGATCATTCGCGACCTGCGCCTCGGTGCCTTCGACGTGCTGGTCGGCATCAACCTGCTGCGCGAGGGCCTTGATATTCCCGAGTGCGCGCTGGTCGCCATCCTCGACGCCGACAAGGAAGGCTTCCTCCGATCCAAGACCAGCCTGATCCAGACCATCGGCCGGGCGGCGCGAAATCTCGACGGCCGGGTCGTGCTCTACGCCGACACGATGACCGAGTCGCTGACCTACGCGCTGGACGAGACCAGCCGCCGGCGCGAGCGGCAGATGGCCTACAACGCCGAGCATGGGATTACGCCCGAGAGCGTCCGCAAGGGCATCTCCGACGTCCTCCAGAGCGTCTACGAGCAGGACTACCTCACCGTCGATACGGGAGCGTCCGGCGACGTCCATCTCGTCGGCAAGAACCTGCAAAGCCACATCGCCGATCTGGAAAAGCGGATGCGCACGGCGGCCGCCGAGCTCGAATTCGAGGAGGCGGCGCGGCTACGCGACGAGATCCGCCGGCTCGAGGCCGCCGACCTCGGGCTGGAGAAGCCGGGGGTGGCGCCGGCCATAGCCGCCCGCGCCGGCTGGGGCGCCCCGGAAAAAGCCAAGGCCAAGGCGAAAGCGAAGAGGGCCCGCCGCAGCCGCTGACAGCGCCGCCCTCGCAGGTCATTGGAGGCTCTGAAGGCGCCGCGGAGACGCCCTCACCCTGACCCTCTCCCGCCGGGAGAGGGCAGCCGCAACGCGGCGGGTGAGGGGGCTGCTGCCCTACTTCGTCGCCTCGCGCAGGTAGGCGATGACGGCGGTGCGGTCTTCCGGCTTGCGCAAGCCGGAGAAGTTCATGGTGTTGCCGGGAACGACGGCCTGGGAGTCGGCGAGGAACGCCTCCAGCGTTTCCTCGGTCCAGACGACGTTCGCCGCCTTCATCGCCTCGGAGTAGGCGAAGCCCGGGGCGGTGCCGGCCTTGCGGCCGAAGACGCCGTGCAACGTCGGCCCCTTGTCGGTCTGCTGGGCGGGGTCGAGCGAATGGCAGGCCTGGCACTTCTTGAACACCCGCTCGCCCTTGTCGAGCTCCTGGGCGACGGCGCCGCACCACGGCGCCGCCACGACGACGGCGCCAAGCAGGAACACGACAGCCCGGAGAGCGGCGGCGGAGCGTCGCGGCCCGGTTGCGAACCGGGCGAATCGGGCGCGGCCCGCGGAGTGGAAGAACCTTTGGACCAGGATTATCGACGATGTCGGTTTTGGGGTCATATCGTCCTCGCCATTCGGCCGCGCCGGAGGGTTCGGGCGAGCGGCCGGCGGTTGCTCGTGATACCTGATGCGGGCAGCGGGGCGGACGGGGAGGACGTCCGCCCCCTGTCGACCAGTTCGCCTAGGTGCTCTTATGCAGCTTGAAGACCCAGAAGCTGCCGCCCTGGTTGAGCTCCTTGACGTACTTGGCGACCTCTCCTCCCCACAGCGGCACGGCGCCGCCCCAGCCCGAGGTGACGCCGATGTACTGCTCGCCGTCCTTCTCCCAGGTCACCGGTGAGGAAACGACGCCGGAGCCGGTCTGGAACTTCCAAACCTCTTCGCCGGTCTTCGCGTCGTAGGCGACCAGATAGCCCTCCGGAGTGCCGGTGAAGACCAGTCCGCTCTTGGTCGCAAGCACGCCGCCCCACAGCGGAGAACGATTCTTGACCTCCCACTTGACCTCGCCCGTCTTGGGATCGATCGCCTTCAGGGCGCCGATGTGGTCATCGAAGACCGGCATGATGGTGAAGCCGGCACCGAGGAAGGCCGCACCCTTCTTGTAGTTCACCGGCTCGTTCCAGATGTTCATGCCCCACTCGTTGGCCGGGACGTAGAACCAGCCGGTGTCGGGGCTGTAGGCCATCGGGTTCCAGTTCTTGCCGCCGAGGAACGACGGCACGGTGAAGACGGGGCTGCCCTTGAGGTCGCCGGTCAGTTCCGTCGGCGCCGGCGGCCGGTTCTCGGGCACCATATTCGGCTTGCCGGTCTTCTCGTCGATGCCCGACGCCCAGGTGATGTTCTGGACAAAGGGGAACGCCTTGACGACCTTGCCGTTGGTCCGGTCGAGAACGTAGAAGAATCCGTTCTTCTCCGCCGATGCCCCAGCCTTGATGGTCTTTCCGCCCATCTGCAGGTCGAACGGGATGAACTCGCTGATGGCGTCGTAGTCCCAGCCGTCGTGGGGCGTGCTCTGATACGTCCAGACGATGTCGCCGGTATCCGGGTTCAGCGCCAGCTTCGACGCGGTGTAAAGGTTATCACCTGGCCGCATCCACGAGTTCCACGGCGAGGCGTTGCCCGAACCGGCGTAGATCAACTTTGTATCCGGGTCATAAGTGATGGCGTTCCACGGCGCCCCGCCGCCCGTCTTCCACTGATCGCCCTCCCAGCTCGCGTTGAGCTTGCCGGTCATGGTCGACGGCTTGCCATTGAGGGTGCCGACATGGCCTTCGACCGTCGGCCGTTCCCAGACGATGTTGCCGGTCTCGGCGTCGAGCGCCCGCACCTTGCCGACCACGCCGAACTCACCGCCGGCATTGCCGATGATGACCTTGCCGTCGACGATGATCGGGGCCGCGGTGATCGTGTAGCCCTCCTTGTAATCGTCGACCTTCTTGCTCCAGACGACCTTGCCGGTCTTGCGGTCCAGCGCCACAACCTTGGCGTCGAGGGTGCCGAAGTAGACCTTGTCGCCGTAGATCGCGACCCCGCGGTTGATGACGTCGCAGCACGGCATGATCCCTTCGGGAAGGCGCGCGTCGTACTCCCAGATCTCGTCGCCGGTGGCCGCATCGATTGCGTAAACCCGCGAGTATGAGCCGGTGACGTAGATCATCCCGTCATAGACGATGGCCTGGGATTCCTGGCCGCGCTGTTTCTCGCCGCCGAATGAGAACGACCAGACCGGCACCATGTCCTTGATGTTGTCGCGGTTGATCTTGTCCAGCGGGCTAAATCGCTGATTGCGCAGGTCGATGCCGTAGGTGATGACCGAGTCGGTCTTCTGCCCCGCCTCGCGCAGATCTTTGTCGGTGACCCCGGCGGCGAGCGGTCCGCCCAGCACGGCGGCGGCGACGAGACCCAGAGCCGACGAGCGTAACGCCAAGTATGTTCTCTTCATCTCCCCGTCTTCCTTCCTCCCATGAGCCGCCGGCAACGCAGGACCATCCTGCCGCCGTCCGGCGAAAGCCGCTTTCAGCCGCTTATTGCTGCTTGGTGTCGAGCCAGGAGCGAATCGCCCACATCGCCTCCTGGTTGAGGATGCCATTGTAGGCCGGCATTTTGCTGACGCCGTTCTGCGAATACCCGTCGCGGGTCCGCTGGATGAACCATTCATCTCCCTCGGCGCCGGGGTCGAGCAGCCGCAGGTCCGGCGCGAGTCCGCCGGAGACCGCGGCAATACCGTGGCACCGGGCGCAGTTCTGGGTGTAGCCATGCTCGCCGATCTTGATGGCCAGTTCGTTGCCCCGATAGGGGTTCTCCTCCAGCCATTCGTCGCCGAGCGGCTTCAGCCCGGTGGTATCGACCGGCTGCGGCTGGACGTCGCCGTGAGCGAAGGCGAACGTGGCCGCCCCGGCGATGCCCGCCGCCACCGCAACCGCCGCGAGCACGGCGACACGGCCCGAAACTGGCTTGTCCATTCGCTTGCCTCCCTGTGCCGGCCATCCGCCCGTCATCTGAACCGTCATCTGGCGTGCGGCAGCCGTGCTTTTGTTTGTCGTTCCAGCGGCAAGGCTAACAACCTCGAGGAACGCCGGACAATTGACACAAGGTCGAATGAACGGATGAGGAACAACGAACCGGCGGCGACGACGAGCCGTTGTTCTACATTTGTTCGTGCGACCTTGTGTCAATTGCGGGCCTGAGGGGGCCGCTGCTAGCTTTTTAGCCAAGTCTGTCGAAGCAAGACGGCATGAGCGCGCCGGCGGCATCGCATCCGCGGTGCTAAGAGAAAGAAAATTACCAGGGAGGCCGAGTATGGACACGGCAGACAGGCATGCGCCGGAGCCGACCCCTCAGGGCCGGCCGCTGACAGCTCGGGAAGAGTCGGAGCGCGCTCGCGTTCAAGCGCTTCTCGACACCCGCTACATGGCCGATCTGGGGCCTGTCGAGGCCGGCTGGGGCCGCCGCCAGTTCCTGTTCGTCACTTCCGTGGCGACGGCGTTCGCCGGCCTGAATTTCTTTGTCTGGCCGTTCATCGACAGCCTCAACCCGGCCGCCGACGTTCAGGCGCTGGCGAGTACCGAAGTTGATCTGACGCCGATCGAAGTCGGACAGAGCATCACCGTCGTCTGGCGCGGCAAGCCGATCTTCATTCGCCATCGCACCGAGGCCGAGATCGCGGCGGCGCGCAGCGTCGATCTGAGCAAGCTGCCGGACCCTCAGCCGGATACGGCGCGGACCTTGAAGCCCGAATGGCTGGTGGTCGTCGGGATCTGCAATCACCTCGGCTGCATTCCCCGCGGCCAGCGCCCGACCGATCCCCACGGCGCGTACAACGGCTGGTTCTGCCCCTGCCACGGCTCGCACTTCGATACCTCGGGGCGCATCCGCAAAGGGCCGGCGCCGAATAACCTCGCGGTTCCCCAGTACACGTTCATCGATGACGAGCACATCCGCATCGGCTGAGGAGACGGCGATGGCAACCCGCCGCTGGGAGAACGGCTTCGTCCGCTGGATCGACGCGCGCTTCCCAATCTTCACCGCCGCCCAGCACCAGCTTTACGAATATCCGATGCCGGGGAACCTGAACTACTGGTGGAACTTCGGCTCGATCGCCGGCGTCATCCTGGTCGTGATGATTTTCAGCGGTATTTTCCTGGCCATGCAGTATCAGCCCAATGTCGCGGACGCGTTCGACAGCGTCGAGCGCATCATGCGGGATGTAAATTATGGCTGGCTCATGCGCTATGTTCACCAGACGGGTTCGTCGCTCTTCTTCGCCTGCGTCTATGTCCACATATTCCGCGGCTTTTACTACGGCTCATACAAGACCCCACGCGAGATCACCTGGCTGACGGGCTGCCTGATCTTTTTCGTGATGATGGCGACCGCCTTCATGGGATACGTGCTGGTCTGGGGGCAGATGAGCTTCTGGGCGGCCACCGTCATCACCAACCTGTTCACCGCCGTTCCCGGCATCGGCGAAAGCATCACCACCTGGCTGTGGGGCGGTTACGCTGTCGCCAATCCGACGCTTAACCGCTTCTACGCGCTGCACTATCTCCTCCCCTTCGTCATCTTCGCCATCGTTGCGATGCACCTGATCGCGCTGCATACGACGCATTCGAACAACCCCCTCGGCGTCGACATGAAGGGGCCGCAGGACACGATCCCGTTCCATCCCTACTACACCGTCAAGGATCTGGTTGGGCTCGGCGCCTTCGCCACGCTCTTCGCCATCCTCGTGTTTTTCGCACCCGACGTGTTGAGCGAGCCCGACAATTTCATTCCGGCCGATCCGCTGGTCACACCCGAGCACATCGTGCCCGAATGGTACTTCCTGCCCTACTACGCGATCCTCCGCGCCGTCCCGGACATCGGGCCGATCCCGGCCAAGCTTGCCGGCGTCATCGCGATGTTCGGGGCGACCCTGATCTGGTTTCTGGTTCCCTGGCTGGACACGTCGAAGGTCCGCAGCGCCAGGTTCCGGCCGCTCTATCGGGTGTTCTTCTGGGTACTGGTCGTCGATTGCCTGGTTCTCGGCTGGTGCGGCAAGCAGCTTCCCGAGGGCATCTTCCTGACCATCAGCCGGATCGCCGCGGCTTACTACTTCTTCCATTTCATCGTGCTGCTGCCGCTGCTGGGCTTGTTCGAGCGGCCACGGCCGCTGCCCTACAGCATTAGCGCGCCGATCCTGAAGCCGGGTACGACATCCGCCGCCGGTCGCCTCGAACTTGCTGCGGCCGCCGCGGGTGACAAGGTGCGGCCATGACACGGTCAAAGATCCCGCCGGTCGCCGCCGTTCTCGCCGCCATTTTCGCCGTCGTCGTCGCCGCCGCGACGCCATTGCCGGGCAGCGCGGTCAAGGCGGCCGAGGAAGGCGAGCGGCCGCCCATACCGCAGCAGCTGTGGTCGTTCTCCGGCATCCTGGGCAAGTACGATGACGCGGCGTTGCGGCGGGGCTTCCTCGTCTACATGGATGCTTGAACGGGCTGCCATTCGCTGCGCCACGTCGCCTACCGGGATCTGAGCGCGCTTGGCGTCGGTTTCGGGCCTGAGGACATCAAGGCGCTTGCCGCCCAGTTCAAGATCGAGGGCGGGCCGGACGAAGAAGGCAAGATGTTCCGCCGCCCGGCCTTGCCGGCGGACCGGATCGTCTCGCGCTTCGCCAACAAGCAGGCGGCGCAGCACGCCAACAAGGGAATGTACCCGCCCGACCTGTCGCTCATCACCAAGGCGCGCCGCGACGGCACCAACTACCTTTACGCTTTCCTGACCGGCTTCGAGAACCCGCCGGCCGACGCCCAGGTCACGCCCGGCATGGTCTACAATCGCTACGCCCCGGGCCGACAGACCGGGATGGAGGGCGTGCTGACAGAGGATCTGGTCGACTACGACGACGGCACCGCGGCGACCGTTCCCCAGATGGCCAGCGACGTCACCACGTTCCTGGCGTGGGCGGCCGATCCGCATCGCGAGGTCCGGCACAATATAGGCGTGCGCGTGGTGATCTTCCTGCTGCTGCTGACCATCATGCTCTACGCGCTGAAGCGCGAGGTTTGGGCCCATCTCCACGAGCGCAAGGCGGAGGCGGCCGCGGCGGCGCGGGCCCGGGATGAAGACCGCCGCCGTCCCGACCAGGCCGAGGCACACCGCTGACGGCCGCCGCTGCCGTCGATCCCGGTCGCCTCGCGCGCATCGCCGACAAGTGCATCCGGCGCCTGGACGAGCGCGGATGAGACGCGCCAGCAACATGTAAGAGATCAACTTTTTCTGCTGGCGAAAGATTCCATTCGAAGACGGGTTGATCTAGGGTCCGCGCGGGAGAAAGGTCTCGCGCATGCACCCCCGGGGAAGAGCGACACGAACGCTGGGCGCCGCCCTCGCGGCCGCCGCGATGGTTTCTGTCGCTGTTCCGAATCCAGGCTTGGCGCAGTCAGCCAAACCCGCCACGCCGGCGCAAATCGCACAGCCGATCGGGAACGTGCGGCCGCCGAAACCTGCAGCGGCGCCGGCACCGACCGCGGAACAGCCGCCGCCCATCGATTTCACGGCCGATCAGGTGACCTACGACAGCGAACGCGGTCTCGTGCGCGCCACCGGCAACGTCGAGGCGGTGCGCCAGGACACGCAGCTTTTCGCCGAGACCATCATCTACGATCAGCCCAACGACCTGATGACCGCAATCGGCGAGGTCGTCATCGCCGAGCCTACCGGCGAGACGCTCTTCGGCGACCGCGTCGAGCTGACCGGCGATCTCAAGACGGGGCTGGTGAACAATTTCCGCGCGATCCTCAGCGACGGCGCCAGACTGAACGCCCGCCGGGCCCGACTTGAGAATGGCAACCGGACCGTTGCCCGGGACGGCAGCTATACACCGTGCGACGTCTGCAACGAAAATCCGGCGCGGCCGCCGCTTTGGCAGATTCGCGCCGCCAAGGTCATTCACGACCGCGACGAGCGGACGATCACGCTCAACGACGCCTGGCTCGAGATCGGCGGCTTCCCGACCGTCTACACCCCCTACCTGTCGCTGCCCGATCCGACGGTGAAGCGCAAGTCCGGTTTTCTCACGCCCGCCTTCGGCAGCTCTTCCGCCTTCGGCCCGTTCGTCCAGACCCCCTATTTCTGGAACATATCGCCAAGCGAGGACGCGACGCTGATTCCCTGGTGGCGCCTTCAGGAGCCGCCGCTGCTCGAAGGCGAATACCGCCGCGATCTCGAACACGGGTTGATCGTGGGCACCGGAAGCCTGACCAGCGATTCCGATCGGGGCGTTCGCGGCCACATCTTCGCCAGGGGCCGCTACGATATCGACGAGATGTGGCGCGCCGGGGTGGACGTTTATCGCGCTTCCGATCGCACCTACCTGCGCCGATACGACTTCAGCGACGACCGGACGCTGACCTCGCGACTCTATGCCGAAGCGTTCAACAGCCAGAACTACTTCGTCGCCAACACCTACGCCTTCGACGAGCTGTCGAGCGACATCAACCAGTCGACGGTGCCGTACGTCCTGCCCCAGCTCTCTTTCTACGGGAACGTCGACGGGCCTTTCGACAGCCGTTTGCTGATGCACACCGATGCGCTATCTCTGATCCGCGACGACGGCCAGGACACGCGGCGACTGTCCCAACGGGTTCAGTGGGATGTGCCGGTCCGCGGCACGATCGGCGACCAGTACACCTTCTCGACGGCCTTCTGGGCGGACGGCTACCAGGTCAACGATTTCGTCCCGCCGGGCGACAGCAGCAGCTTCAACGGCTTCAGCGGGCGCGCCTTCCCGCAGGTCGGGGTCGACTGGCGGCTGCCGCTGGTCAAGGCCGGAACCAATGTCCAGCAGCTCCTCCAGCCGCGTGTCGAGTTCATCGCCGCCCCCAACGCCGGCAACCCGAACAAGATCCCCGACGAGGACAGCCAGTCGTTCGAGTTCGACGAGACCAACCTTTTCGGCTTCGACCGGTTCGCCGGCCTCGACGTCGTCGAGCCGGGAGCGCGCATCAATTACGGCCTGGAGTGGGATCTGTTCGCCAACAACGGCGCCAGCGCCTCGTTCATCCTGGGTCAGGTCTACCGGTTCAAGCAGAGCGACGTCTTCCCGGAGAACTCGGGCCTGACGGAGAATTTCTCGGACTACGTCGCGGCGGTGGATCTCTCGCCCACGCCATGGTTCGACCTGCTCTACCGCACGCGGGTCGACAAGGATAACTTTTCGCCGCGTCGCAACGAGATCGGCAGCCACATAGGCGTCGACGCCCTCAGCCTCGATACCCGCTATGTGTTCTTCGCCAAGGGCGATGAGTTCAGCAAGGGCCGGGAGGAGGTCAGCCTGGCCTTGCGCACCCAATGGACGCGCTACTGGGCAAGCCAGATCTACGGGGTTCGCGATCTGTCCGGCGGCGGCGTCTGGCGACGGGCAGGCATTCGCCTGCTCTATGAAGACGAATGCCTTGAAGCCTCCGCGGAATTCCGCCGCAAGGATTACAGCGAGCAGGATCTGAAACCGTCGAACGCCTTCATCGTTCGCGTCGGCCTCAAGACCCTCGGCGCCATCGGCGGCGGATTCAAGCCGTAGCCTCTCATGGTCCCGGCACTCCGGAAGTGAGGGCACGCGAACTCGCAGCCTCATATGCGGCCACTTTCCCGCAGTGGCGGAACATCTGTTTGATTTGCGATCCGTGCCGGAGGAAGTTGAAGGCGAGCGGGGGCACCGCTGTTGAAGTATCTCCAACGGTTGCTATCTCTCCAAATTATGATCCACGTCTGAAAGGTTAGGCTCGCTGTGCCCTTCACCCTAAGCAGGATCTCGGATGTCGGCGCGGAGCATCCGGTAATGGCGCGATTAGTGCTGCAAATGCATGACCTTCTGCAATGTACGCGCTTTACAAGCGACATGCGCAGCAAAATTACCGATGCATCGTTCGCAGTTTCCGAGAGGCTGGTCAATTGCTGGAAAATCCAGGATAAGCTGGTCGCAGCCTGCGATAATGCCGAACGAGAGCTTCCACCAGGCCCGGGACCGCATCTCCTGCATCTCCCGCATGTAATAGAGCTTCAACTTGATTCTGAGACATTTCTATATGAGGCGAAGAACTTCCTGCGGGACTTAATCTGCATTATAAATATTGCCTTCGGCACCTCTTTTTCGGAAGCAAATCAGCTATTTATTCGCAAAAAAGGTAGCATTCTCGTGTGGGCTGAGCGGACATTTCATCCCGATGACCCAATCAACGTGCGGTTACGTCTCCATAAGGACTGGATCGAGGAGATGGTATTCAAGCGGAACGCCGTAGAACATCCCGGTGGCTACTCCGGATGCCTCCACATCGAGAACTATCTGATAAGTAACGGCTCGCTCCGCCGGCCGGTTTGGTACCGGAATCAAGACCATCCGAAGAATATCGAATATGACATGCGCCACCTTTGCGATAATATGCTGCTGTTTGCTGAGGAGCTGATCGTAATCATCGCTCAAAAGGCTATGATTGGGACGCCCTTCTGCATCCGCGAAGTCCCTGAACAACAACGGGAGCGGCTCATTCCGATACGCTTTGTGGTTCACCTGACGGAGGAAGAAGCGGGGCTCTTAGCCGAGATGCAGGCGCAAAGGCAAACAAAGTAGAATGGATTCTGCCCATTCTGGTTCATAGCCGCAGGTTGTGAAGAAGCTGGGCGCGTCCTGAGGGGTATCGGCGTCGATGGCGTCGCGAATTGCGTCCCAGGGTCCATGCACCACTCGTGCCGCGGCGTTATTGAGGAGCGCCTTGATCTTGGCAGAGGCTTTCTCGATCGGGTTGAAGTCGGGACTGTAGGGCGGCAGGAGGAAGCATGACGGCGCCGGCGGCAACGACACTATCTACCGAAACGAGGGCTGGAGTGATGACGACGCCGACACCATCCACGGCGGGACCGGCAACGACCGGATCTTCGGCTCCTTCGGCGATGACCGGATGTATGGCGGGACGGGGATCGACGAACCCGGCGGCCAGGCCGGCAACGACTGGCTCTACGGCGAGGCCGACGCGGACGTGCTCTCGGGCCGCGAGGGTCTCGACCATCTCAGCGGCGGGCCCGGCAACGACATCTTCGACTACGACGCCGTTACCGACTCGAAGGGCGCACTGCGCGACGTGATCCTCGACTTCGCTGGCGTCGGCAAGGCCGTCGGCGACCGGATCGACCTCTCGACCATCGACGCCAACACCACGGCCGGCGGCAACCAGGCCTTCAAATTCGTCGGCACGGCCAAGTTCACCGCGCCGGGGCAGGTGCACGTGGTCAAGTCGGGCGCAGACACGCTCGTTCAGGCCAACACCGACGCCAACAAGGCGACGGTGGAGATGGACATCCTGGTCAAGGACGGAACCGCGCTCCATACCCAGTGGGTCGCCGGCGACTTCATCCTGTAGCCGGCCTGCGTGTGCGGGGAGAGGGCGACGCCCTCTCCCTCAGGTTGGAACGGTGCCGCAGTCGATGCGGTTGATTAGATTATGTAAGGCCGTTGTGGTTCGCCGGTTGGCGTTCTTGCAAAACGACATCGGCAAATCGACATAGCCCGATCACCATTGTCGCGGCGAGCACCTCGAAGTTCGACGACGAGCTGTATATCCGGCCGAAGTGCCTGTCACTCCTCCAGAGGGCCTCCCGGCCGTCGACGCCGCGGTGCGCTTCGCCGGCAACCGGGCCTTCTACAGTCCCTCGGCCGACGTCATTGCACTGCCTTCACTCGTAGCCGCGGTGTGCCGCAGCTTTGCCCGTTGCAACGGATGGCCTTCACCGCCACCATACGCCGTCTAGCCCGGCTTCCCTGTACCTGACCCGGTCCTTATCGCCGATGACCCTTCCACACGTCCCGTCCGATCCGTCATGCTCGCGACTCTGATCCGGCTCCTGCCCGCGCTTGCGGTTCTCGTTGCGCTGGCGACGACCGCGCAGACGGTTCGCGCCGGCCCCGAAGACCAGAAGATTGCCGCCGTCGTCAACGATGACGTCATCTCGATGCACGACATCCAGACCCGCCTCGCGCTCGTTCTCGCCACGACCAACGTTGAGCCGACGACGGAGGCGCGCCAGCGGCTGGGTCCGCAGGTGCTCCGCTCCCTCATCGACGACGCGCTAAAGCGGCAGGAGGCCCGGCGCCTCAATATCGTCGTTTCTCGCGCGGAACTCGACGATGCGCTGGAACGGATCGCCAAGCAGGCACGAATGACACCGGAGGACTTGGCGCAATACCTCGCCAACCGCGGTGTCGCCATGTCGACCCTGATCGATCAGGTCGAGACGGAGATTGGCTGGATCAAGGCGGTCAACCGCTCCAGCCGCGATCAGATCCGCATCGGCGAGGATCAGGTCGACGAAGAGCTCGCGCGGATCAACGAGAATGCTGGCAACCCCGAGTTCCGCGTCGCCGAGATCTTTCTGCCGTTCGACGCCGGCATGGATGAAGCGCGGGTAGGCGAGCTCGCTCAGCGGATCGTCCAGGAAATCGCGAGCGGTGCCCGCTTCCCGGATCTCGCCCGCAATTTCTCGCAAGGCGCATCCGCGGCCGTGGGCGGCGATCTCGGCTGGGTCCGCAAGGGCCAGCTTCCCGAGCAGCTCGACGCGGCGCTCGACCAGCTTGCTCCCGGGCAGGTTTCCGTCCCGATCCGCACGCAGATGGGCTATCACATTCTAGCGATGATCGACCGTCGGATCTCGGAGGGCGTGGCCGGCGGCAACGCCAAGGTTGAGCTGACGCAGGCGCACTTTCCTTTGGCCCAGGACGCAACTCCGGAGGAAGTGGCTGCTCAGATCGAGGCGGCGCGGACAGCGATGGTCGGCGCCACCGACTGCGCCTCGTTCGATAGTATCGCCAAGAACATCGGCTCGCCGCTCTCGGGACCGCTCGGCGAGGTCGAGTTGCGCCAGTTGCCGCCCGAGCTTCGACGGGCCGTGCTGCCGCTCCGGGTCGGCGAAACCAGCCCGCCGATCCGCGGCGCCGACGGCGTCGTCGTTGTCATGGTCTGCCGCCGCAATGAGGAGGCGCCGAGCGCCGACGTTCGCGAGAAGATCGAGGCGAACCTGCGCGAGGAGCGGATCAACGCGTTCGCCCAACGCACTCTCCGCGATCTCCGCCGCACGGCGTTCGTGGATATCCGCAATTGAGCCCGGATTCGAGCCCCGCGGCACCGCCGCTGGCCTTGACGATGGGTGAACCGGCCGGTATCGGCGGTGAGATCACGCTGATGGCGTGGCTCCGCCGCAGCGAGGGTCTGCCCGCGTTCTTTGTCATCGACGACGCCGACCGGCTGAGGGCGCTGGCGCACGCCCTGGCCCTGCCCGTCCCGATCCGGCGGATCGACGCTCCCGGCGAGACAGAGAGCATCTTCGCTGAAGCGCTGCCGGTTCTCCACCGGCCGCTTGCCCGCCGGGCGCAGGCGGGCCGCCTCGATCCGGCTAACGCGCCCGCGGTCATTGCCGCCGTCGCCGACGCGGTGCGCCTCGTCCAGGCCGCCGCCGCCGCCGCCGTCGTCACCAACCCCATCCACAAAAAGTCGCTTTACGCCGCTGGCTTTTCCTTTCCCGGCCATACGGAATATCTCGCGGCCCTGACCGGTTGTGCCGCGCCGGTGATGATGCTGGCCATCCCCGGCCTGCGGGTCGTCCCGGTCACGGTGCATCTCAGCCTGCGCCGTGCCATTGCCGCGCTCGATGCGTCGGCGATCGTGGCAACGGCGAAGATCGTCGACGATGCGCTGCGGCGAGATTTCGGGCTGACCCGGCCACGCCTGCGGATCGCCGGGCTCAATCCTCATGCCGGCGAAGATGGCGCGTTGGGCTGCGAAGACGCGGCCATCGTCGCGCCGGCCGCAGCCGCGCTGAAAGCCGCCGGCATCGACGCCGACGGGCCGGTGCCGCCGGATGCGCTGTTCACCCCGCGAGCTCGCGCCGGTTACGACGCGGCGATCTGCATGTACCACGACCAGGCACTGATCCCGCTGAAGGCGCTCGACGTCGACCACGGCGTCAACATCACCCTCGGTCTGCCGATCGTGCGCACCTCGCCGGACCATGGCACCGCTCTCGATGTCGCCGGTACCGGCGTCGCCAGCCCGACCAGCCTCATGGCCGCGCTGGGCACGGCCGCGGCCCTCGCCCGCCGGCGCGCCGCGGCGGCATGACCGACGCCGGCGCCGCGTTACCGCCGCTTCGCGAAGTCATCCGCCGCCACGGTCTCGACGCACGCCGCACGTTGGGCCAGCACTTCCTCCTCGACCAGAACTTGACCGATCGCATCGTCCGCGTCGCCGGCCCACTCGCCGGCTGCAGCGTCATTGAGATTGGCCCGGGTCCGGGGGGGCTGACCCGCAGCCTGCTCGCCGCCGGAGCCGAACCGCTGGTCGCGGTCGAAAAGGATCCGCGCTGTGCGGCGGCCATCCGCGAACTCGCCGAGGTCTTTCCCGGCCGCCTGAGGCTGATCGAAGCCGATGCGCTGACGGTGGATGTCCGGACCCTGGCGCCGGCGCCGCGCAAGATCGTCGCCAACCTGCCCTACAACATCGCCACACCGCTGCTCCTCGGCTGGCTGCGCCATGCCGAGGATTTCGCCGGTCTGACCCTGATGCTGCAGAAGGAGGTCGCCCAGCGTCTGGCCGCAGCGCCCGGCCGCGGCGAGTTCGGCCGACTTTCCGTCATCGTCCAGTGGCTTTGCGCCGTCGAGTACCAGTTCGCTGTCGATCGCCGGGCGTTCGTGCCGCCGCCGAACGTCATCTCCGCCGTCGTCAATCTGACGCCCAGGGTGCAGCCGCTGGCGCCGGCCTCATGGCGAGCGCTTGAAACCGTCACCCAGGCCGCCTTCGGCCAACGGCGGAAGATGCTGCGCAGCGCCCTGCGGCCGCTCGGCCTCGATGCCGCCGCCGTCGGTATCGATCCGACGCGCCGGGCCGAGTCCCTCTCGGTAGAGGAATTCTGCGCCCTCGCCCGGCAGTTTGCGGCGCAGGTCAGCCACGCTGCGCAAGTCAGCGCCGGCGGCGGATCCACATGAGCGAGCGCCGCGGGCAACGCGACCCGGAACCCTCAGGGCGCGCCGACCGTACCGCCTATTTCCTCCTCCTTATCCCGCCGCTCCTCTGGGCCGGCAACTTCGTTGTCGGCCGCGGGATCCACGGCGACATCCCGCCCGTCGCGCTGACCTTCTGGCGCTGGGTGGTTGCGGCCTGCGTTCTTCTGCCGCTGGCCGGTGGGGCAACCTGGCGCGCCCGCGCCAGTGTCCGCCGCGAGTGGCGGCTGCTTACCGTGCTGGCACTGAGCGGCGTCGTCGGCTTCCAGTACGTCGTGTACCAGGGTCTGCGCTCAACGACGGCGATCAACGGGGTGCTGATCATCGCGACGGTTCCGGCGGTCATCCCGCTTTTCGCTTACGGCCTCGACGGCGTGGGCGTTACTGCGCGCCAGATCGCGGGCATCGCTGTTTCAATGCTCGGCGTCGCCATCATCGTCCTGCGCGGCGATCCGGCCGCGGTCCTGGATCTGCGCCTCGCCCCCGGCGATCGTTGGATCTCCCTGGCGGTGCCGATGTGGGCACTGTACTCGGTGCTCGTGCGCCGCCGCCCCGGAGCTCTGTCGCCGCTGGCGCTGCTGCTGGCGATCGTTCTCCTCGGCCTCGCGGTCCTCTTTCCGGGCTATCTTTGGGAGTTCGCCAGGTTTGGCGGCTTCACCGTGGACCGGCCGGCGGTGGCCGCCATCGCGTACGTCGGCATCGCGGCCTCGGTCCTCGCCTTCTGGTGCTGGAATCGCGGGGTGGCAGGCGTCGGCGCCAGCAAGGCCGGCCTCTTTCTCCACCTCATGCCGGTGTTCGCGGCATTGCTTGCCGTGGTCTTTCTCGGCGAGCGGATCTACCCCTACCATGGCGTCGGCATGATCCTGATCGCCGCCGGCCTTTTTCTCTCGTCGACGGCCCGGAGCGCGGGGTCGTGAACCGCGGCCTGCTGCGGCACGCGATTGTCTCGCTGATCGCCGCCGCCGTCGCGGCCGTTCTGCCGCCACTGGCAATGACGGCGCTGTGGGCGCTGCTTTCAGGTGATCCGGCCGGCTTTTTCGACGACCTCGGCTTCGGCGGTGTCGCCGCATTCGTCTTCTCCCAGCAACGCTTCTTCGTGCCGGTCGTTCTCGCCGGGCTTGGCGCACATGTCATAATCTCTTGCGTCCGACGCTTCCATCCGCTGGCTTACGCGCTCGCGTTCTACTGCATCGGCACCGTCGTGTACTTCACGACGGCCGTGCCGCAGCTTGCCGCCTTCGCCCTCGATCCGCCGGTCGTGCGCACCCTCGCCTTCGACGCGCTCCTCTGGTGGGGACCGGCGGCGGCGCTGAGCGGACTCGTTTTCTGGCTTATCGCGGCATGGCCTCGGCGGCGGCGGCAGCCGTGACGCGACCTTCCGGACCCGGCCCGGATCCATCGTCGCTGCGGCCGACGGCGATGGGGCACAGCGACGCGGTGCGGCCCAGAGGCGACGCGGCGAGGCTCGCGGTCAGCATTTCCCGGCCTTGCGGGGACATGTGCAGCGGGTCGGAGAAGGCGGCGTCCTCGGTCAGCGCCGACGACCAGTCGATGATCGCGACATCGTGCGGAAGCAACGCCTTGACCGACGCCAGCGCCTCTTCGCGCCAGTCGTCGTCGCGGAACGCCGCCGGATGATAGGGGCCGAGCACGAGGACCGGCCTGACACCGTGCGCGCGGAGCGCCTCGAGCGTCGAAGCCAGGATACGCACGTTGTCCCGGTGCGCATCGAAATGGGGATGATGGCGGAGGTAGGTTTCGATGATCGCCGGCGTGATGGCTCCGCCAGGCTCCGGGTCTTGGTCAGACGGGCGGACCAGGAACAACAGCGCGCGCAGCAGATACTCGCTGTTGAAGCGATAGAGGTGGCTGATGCGCGTCCACGGAAACATCGCGCCGTGCTGCTTGCTCACCAGAGCGTCGAGGCGGGGGCTGTCGCCGAGAAAGGGCTTTAGCTCGCCGGCCATCGGGATGTGCTCGAACACATTGGAGAATTCGATAACCGCGATTTCCGGCGGCCTGTTGCGCTCGAGATAGTCACGCACCAGCACGTCCTGGGTCGCAATGTCGAGGCCGTTCAGGCTGAGGTTGAACACCGGCCGGCAGATTGTCCGGCTCCACGCCTCGGCCGATGCGAGGTGGACGCCGCGGCTGTTGCCGATGATGACGACGTCGGCGTCGACGCGGCCGTCATAAAGAGCCGAGACGCGCAGGTTGCTCGCCATCACGAGCCGGCCGAGGACCGACGAGAGGCCGCGGTCGGCTGCAAACATAAGCCCGAGGAAAGCGATAACGAACCCGAGTTTCTTCCACATCGGATTGAGCAACCTGATGTCTGGACTTTCGGATTTAGGATGGTCAGGCATCCGGATTGTCCCAGTTGATGTAGATGCGGTCTGAGGTTTCCCAGTCTTCGTCGATTTCGACGAGGACAGCGGTGGTAAGGCGGAGCAGGG
>JBBSCD010000005.1:0-44921 GCA_038250645.1 Rhodospirillales bacterium | reverse complement strand
TCCGCGGTCGAGCATGTCTCGGTGCTCGATGCCGTGGCCGATGCGGAGCGGGTCCCGGTCGACGGCGACGGCGTCATCGATCTGGATGCGCTCGCGACGGCGCTGTCATCGTGCGCGACGCCTGCAGTGGTTTCGGTGATGCTGGCCAACAACGAGACGGGCGTCATCCAGCCGATTGCGGGAGTGGCCGAGATCGCCGCGGCAAACGGCGCGCTCGTTCACTGCGATGCGGTTCAGGCCGCCGGAAAGGTGCCCGTCGATCCGGCAGCGCTTGGAGTCCATATGCTGTCGCTATCGGCGCACAAGCTGGGCGGCCCCGCCGGCGTGGGTGCGCTTGTCGTCAACGCGGCCGCGCTCGAGGCGCAACTCCTGGGCGGCGGCCAGGAACGGCGGCGGCGGGCGGGGACCGAGAATGTCGCAGGAATCGTCGGCTTCGGCGCGGCCGCAGCCGCGATCGGCGACGCGGCTTCGCAATCGGCGGTGTCGTCGCGCATGCTGGCGCTGCGCACCCGGCTGGAGACGCGCCTGATGGCGGCGACCCCGTCCGCGCGCATCGTCGCCGTCGACGCCCTGCGGCTGGCCAATACCGTCTGCGTCCTGACGCCCGGCTTGCCGGCAGAAACCCTGGTCGTGGCCCTCGATCTCGCCGGGGCTGCCGTCAGCGCCGGCTCGGCATGTTCTTCGGGCAAAGTCGTGGCCAGCCATGTGCTGTCCGCCATGGGGCTTGGCGAAGATCTGGCACGTCAGGCCGTACGGGTGAGCATGGGTTGGACGACGACGGAACGCGCGGTCGATGAATTCGTCAATGTCTGGCGCGCCACAGCCGGGGATCTGGGCTTCGGCCAGGGGATGGCGTGGACGGCCGCGCACGGCGGGGCTATTGCGGCGGCATGAGACGAGACGATTGGGTGGACGAAAAGACTGTCGGGAAGGTGACATAATGAATGACATGACGGGACTGCAGCGGACCGAGCGGAAGCCGACGAACCAGCGGGCGCCGATCTATCTTGACTATCAGGCGACCACACCGTGCGATCGCCGCGCGCTCGAAGCGATGCTGCCGTACTTCAGCGACGTGTTCGGCAATCCCCATTCGCGTAACCACGATTACGGCTGGGCGGCCGAGGAAGCGGTGGAGAAAGCGCGTGCGCAGGTGGCCCACATCATCGGCGCGAACGCGAAGGAAATCATTTTCACCTCCGGTGCGACCGAATCCAACAACCTTGCCCTGAAGGGTGTGGCGCGGTTCCACAAGGAGCGCAAGAACCACGTTATTACCTGCGTTACCGAGCACAAATGCGTGCTCGACAGCGCCCGCCACCTTGAGCTCGATGGCTTCAGGGTCACCTATCTGCCGGTGCAGACGAACGGTCTGGTCGATCTCGACCGGCTTCGCGATGCGATCACCGACAAGACAGTGCTGGTCTCGATCATGGCGGTCCACAATGAGATCGGCGTCATTCAGCCGCTGAAGGCGATCGGCGAGATCTGCCGGGAGCGCAAGGTCTACTTCCACACCGATGCGGCCCAGGCGGTCGGCAAGATCCCGCTCGACGTCGAAGACATGAAGATCGACCTGATGAGCATCTCGGGGCACAAGCTCTATGGACCGAAGGGCATCGGCGCCCTGTACGTCCGCCGTCGGCCGCGGGTCCGGCTCGAGGCGATGATCAGCGGCGGCGGCCAGGAGCGCGGGATGCGCTCGGGTACGTTGCCGACACCGCTGTGCGTAGGATTTGGCGAGGCGTGCCGCATCGCCGCGGTGGAGATGGGCGCCGAGGCCGAGCGTCTGCATATGCTGAGCGATCGCTTCTACAACGCGATCATGGCCGAGCTGCCCGAAGTCTACCTCAACGGCGACCACGAGCACCGCATCCCCGGCAATCTCAACCTGAGTTTCGCCTACGTCGAAGGCGAGGGTCTGATGATGGGCATCAAGGATCTGGCGCTGTCGTCGGGGTCGGCGTGCACGTCGGCGTCGCTGGAACCCTCCTACGTGCTGCGTGCCCTCGGCGTCGACGAGGAGCTGGCGCACACCAGCCTGCGGATCGGGATCGGCCGGTTTACGACGGAAGAGGAGATCGACTTCGCCGTCGAGCGCATCGTCACGGAGGTGAAAAGGCTGAGGGCCATGAGCCCGCTGTGGGATCTGGCCCAGGAAGGCGTCGATCTCAAGTCAATTCAATGGTCCGAGCACTGAGCCGCGGACCTGGAGAGAGAGGAAGGACACAGGAATGGCTTACAGCACAAAGGTTGTCGATCATTACGAGAACCCACGCAACGTCGGCACTCTCGACAAGGGCGACAGCGCGGTCGGCACCGGTCTGGTCGGAGCGCCGGCCTGCGGTGACGTGATGAAGCTGCAGATCAAGGTTAGCGCCGATGGCATTATCGAGGACGCCAAGTTCAAGACTTTCGGCTGCGGATCGGCGATCGCCTCGAGCTCGCTCGTGACCGAATGGGTCAAGGGCAAGAGCATCGACGAGGCATCGACCATCCGCAACACCGAGATCGCGGAGCATCTGGCGCTTCCGCCGGTCAAGATTCACTGTTCGGTCCTTGCCGAGGATGCGATCAAGGCGGCGGTCAACGACTACCGCGCCAAGCACGCCGCCGGCAAGGCGAAGGCCGCCGAGTAGCGACGCGGGAAAGCACCGAGGCGAGAGGAACGATGGCTTGATGATACAGCGTCCACAGCCGATCAGTGTCACGCCCGCCGCGATTGAGCGGGTCAAGGCGCTGCTCAGCCTGCGGGACAAGCCCGCGGCAGGTGTGCGTATCGGCGTCCGGACCAAGGGGTGTTCCGGCATGTCCTACACCCTGGAGTACGCCGATGAGAAAACGCCGTTCGACGAGGTCGTCGAAGCCGGTGGCGTGACGATCCTGATCGACCCCAAGGCGACCATGTTCATTCTCGGCACCGAGATGGATTATGTGGAAGACAAGCTCGAAACCGGGTTTGTCTTCCGCAATCCGAACGAGAAGGGCCGCTGCGGCTGCGGCGAGTCGTTTCACGTCTGACTTCCGCCGGCGGTCGCAGCGGATAAACGATGCGGGAATTTGGAATGCAGACGGCAGCCCTCGATATGCGGCGGACGCACGAACTTGATGTCAATCCCGCGAGTGGGTTGGTCGCCTCCTGCTGGTCGTGTCGCGGCCCGGTTGCCGGCGACAGCATCTTCTGCGACACCTGCGGCGCGGTACAACCGCCGGCCGGCGCCGATCATTTCGCCCGCCTCGGCTTGACGCGCACGTTCGACATAGACGCCAGCAGGCTGGATCAGGGCTATTTCGACGCTCAGAGGCGCCTGCACCCCGATCGCTTCGCCACCCGCACGCCACGGGAGCGGGCATTTTCCCAGCTCCAGGCGGTGAGCCTTAACGAGGCCTACGAGACTTTGAAGGATCCCATCCGGCGGGCCGAATATCTGATCACATTGAACGGCGGGGAGGTCGTTCCGGAGGGGTGCTCGCTGGTCAATGAGCAGGGACTGCTTGTCGAGGTCATGGAGCGGCGCGAAGAGCTGGCGGAGGCGGAGACGGTCGCCGCCGTCGAGGCGCTTGAGGTTGACGCGACCGCCGACTTCGGCCGCTGCGTCGAGGCCTTGTCGATCGCGTTCGCGTCAGACGATTTGGCGAACGCCGCGCGGCTGACCACGCGGATGAGGTACTTGAGCAAGTTCATGCAGGAGTGCCGCAGCCGCCGCGCCAGGCTTGGCCAGCACGTGTAGTTCGATGGCGCAGCTCATTCAGATCCGCGAGCCGGGGGAGGCTCCCCTGGCCGAGTCCGACGACGCGCCGGTTGCCGTCGGTATCGACCTTGGGACGACGAATTCGGTCGTCGCGGTCGGGACCGGCGGCGGCGCGGACGTTATCCGCGACGAGAACGGCGAAGCCCTGGTTCCCTCTGTAGTTGCCTATGCCGCCGACGGCAGCGCCGTCGTCGGCGAGTTGGCGCGGCGCCTTATGCTCGACCGTCCTGAAGTGGTCGTCGGTTCGATCAAACGGCTGATGGGCCGGGGAATCGCCGATCTCAAGGCGCTGGCCGGCGTTCTCCCCTACGATGTCGAGCCCCAGGCCGCGGGCGAGTCGGGCATGGTCCGGATAAACGTCGCGGGCCAGCGGCTCACGCCGGTGGAAGTGTCCGCGGAAATTCTGAAAGCGCTGCGTGATCGCGCTGAAGCGCATCTGGGCCGGACGGTCGGCAGGGCCGTCGTCACCGTGCCGGCCTACTTCGACGACGCCGCCCGCGCGGCGACCAAGGATGCGGCGCGGCTGGCCGGGCTCGAAGTCCTGCGCCTTGTGAACGAACCGACAGCGGCGGCGCTGGCCTATGGGCTCGACCAGGGCGCCGAAGGCCTCTACGCCATTTACGATCTCGGCGGCGGGACCTTCGACATCTCCCTGCTGCGCATGGAAAAGGGCGTATTCCAGGTGCTTGCAACCGGCGGCGACGCGGCCCTTGGCGGCGACGACTTCGACCATGCCGTCGCCGAGGCCTTCGTCGCCGAACGGACGCAGCGGCTGGGCGCGGAGGTGCTGACCAGCGCCGACGTAAAAATGGCGCTGATGTCGGCGCGGCTGGCCAAGGAGTGCCTGAGTACGCAGGAGACCGGAAGCTGGGTCATCGAGGCGGGCGGACGGCAGACCGCCCACACGCTGAGCCGCGACGCGCTCGAAGGCCTGATCGAACCGCTCGTCGCGCGAACGGTAGGGATCTGCCGCGACGTACTCGCCGACGCCGAGATTGCGCCGGAGCAGGTCAACGGCGTCGTGCTCGTCGGCGGATCGACCCGCGTTCCGCTCGTCCGCCGGCAGGTCGGCGCCTTCTTCGGCAGCGAGCCGCTTGCCCATATCGATCCCGACGAAGTGGTCGCGGTCGGCGCGGCCCTTCAGGCCGAGGCGCTGACCGTCGGCTCCGAGACGCTGCTGCTCGACGTGACCCCGCTCAGCCTCGGGATCGAGACCATGGGCGGACTGGTCGAGAAAATCATCCCGCGCAACACCCCGATCCCGGTCGCCAAGGCCCAGGAATTTACGACCTACCAGGACGGCCAGACGGCGATGGCCATTCACGTCCTCCAGGGCGAGCGGGAAATGGCCGAGCAATGCCGCTCCCTTGCCCGCTTCGAGCTGCACGGCATCCCGTCGATGACCGCCGGGGCGGCCCGGATCCGCGTCACCTTTGCCGTCGACGCCGATGGCCTGCTGACGGTGTCGGCCGCGGAACAGACCACCGGGATCGAGCAGGAGGTTGCGGTCAAGCCGTCCTACGGCTTGAGCGAGGACGAGATGGCGACAATGCTGTATGAGAGCATGGCCCATGCCGGTGAGGATATGGTTCGCCGCCTGCTCGCCGAAGCACGGGTCGAGGCGAGCCGGGTTCGCCTTGCCGTGGGCGCGGCATTGAACGCCGACGGCGATCTGCTTGTCGAAGGCGAGCGCGAGGTCATCGAGGGCGCGATGGCGGCGCTCGATGCGGCCATCGCCGGCGAGGACCGCGAGGCCATCGGCGCGCGCGTGGAGGATCTGGAAAAGGTCACGCGCGCCTTCGCCGAGCGGCGGATGGATCGCGGGATCCGGGCGGCCCTGCGCGGCCGCGGCGTCGATGAGCTGGCGCCGGCGGCGCCGCCCGAGGATGAGGGATAGAATGGCCGATCAGCGGCCGAGCGAGGGGAGAGACAGCGGGAATGCCGAAGATAACGTTCGTGTCGCCGGACGGAAAGGTGCGAAAGGAGGTCGAAGCTCCGGTGGGACTATCCGTTCTTGAGATCGCCCACCGCAACGACATCGATCTCGAAGGAGCCTGCGAAGGATCGCTGGCCTGTTCGACCTGCCATGTTGTCGTCGAACCCAAGTGGTACGATGAGCTCGACGATCCGACGGAGGAGGAGGAGGACATGCTCGATCTCGCGTTCGGGCTCACCCACACCTCGCGCCTCGGCTGCCAGATCAAGATGACCGAGGATCTCGACGGCCTCGTCGTCACGCTGCCGTCCGCGACCCGCAACATGATGGTCGACCGCTAGTCGACGCGACACGGAACACGCTGAAGGGGTTGCGGCCATGGGCCTGCGCTGGACCGACACGCGCGACATTGCGATCGCACTCGATGAAGCCCATCCGGATGCGGACGTGGTGAACCTGCGCTTCACCGACCTGTGGGCATGGGTGCAGGCGCTGCCGGAATTCGACGACGAGCCGAAGAAGTCGAACGAAAAAGTTCTCGAAGCCATCCAGATGGCTTGGCTGGATGAGCGCGATTGAGCAAGGCGCCGGCTGGCGATGCCGCCTTGTTTTCAGACCTCCGCGCGGCCTGCGGCGAAATCTGGACGGCTTACGTTCGCCACCCATTCGTGCTCGCTCTTGCGGACGGGACGCTGCCGCAGGCCTGCTTCCGCCGCTACCTCCTCCAGGACTATCTGTTCCTCATCCACTTCGCGCGCGCCTACGGGCTGGCGGTGTACAAGTCGGAAACGCCCGCTGACGTCCGCGCCGCCGCCGCCAGCCTCAGCGCGATTGTTGATCGCGAACTCGACCTACATGTAGCCTATTGCGAGAGTTGGGGCATGAATGCCGATGAACTCGCCGCCGCCGAGGAGGCCGACGCGACCATGGCCTACACCCGCTACGTGCTGGAAAAAGGTCTCTCTGGGGATCTGCTCGACCTGCAGGTCGCGCTGGCGCCCTGCGTCGTCGGCTATGGGGAAATCGGTCACGCCCTCGTGCGCGATTCAGGCACGCTGAGGGTCGAGAACCCCTACGCGAGCTGGATCGACATGTACGGCGGCGATGACTATCAGGCAGTCGCCGCTGCCCACATCGCCCAGATGAACAACCTGTTCGCGCGACGCGGCGCCCCCGGGCGCCGCCCTGGGTTGATAGCGACCTTTCGTCAGGCGACCCGGTTGGAGTACGCCTTCTGGGACATGGCTCTTGCGGCGCCGCCGCCCTGAACCTGATTTGCCTGATCCGCAGCATGCGGTGCCCGACATGAAGCACGCCACCGGACGTTTTCTGCTTCTCATGACGAGCCTGTCGCCGGTTGACCTCGCGATCACCGGCATCTTTGTCGCGGTGTCCGGCCGCGAAGGGGTCTTCGGCCTAGATCTTCTCGCCAACGTCGCCATCTTCGGTCTCTTGAACGTGGCGCTCGCCTACCGGCTGTTCCGTCCGATCGCGCGCGCCTTCGGCGGTAACGCCGATATGCAGGCGGCTTGCGCGCGGATCCGCGCCCTCCCCGGACTGGCCGCACTACAGGCGGCGGGTCTTGGCATTCTGTATTGCCTCGTTGTGACCTACCTTGGCGTTTTCAACCCGAAGCCGGAGGCCCTGGAAAAACTCGACAAAGCCTACGTACTTGCCGCGTTGTTCTGGTATGCCATCGTTTATGCGCTGTATTACTCTTTCTACATATACTTTCTTATCAACGACTATCTGTACTGGCTGCGCCCACGGCTCGCAAGATCCGGTCTTTCCGTTCCTTCCGCCGGCCGACGAATGCGCACAAAGTTGTTGGCCGTCTTTTTGATTGTGGCGGTCACGCCTACTGTTCTTGCCATTCTCGATCTGACGTTCTTTCGCGAGATCCGCGCGGCGCAAGGACTTACGCTCAATCAGCAGATCTTTTTCGATCTTCTTGCGTCAGCGTTCTGGTTGCCGTTTCGTTTATCTTCGTCTCGCGCAGTCTTCTCCGGCCCGTCAACACCCTGATGGCGGCGATGGCAAGGCTTGGCAAGGGGGATCTGGATGCACGTGCGCCCATTACCGCCGACGATGAGCTGGGAGTGCTAGCGCAGCGCTTCAACGCGATGACCGATGAGATGCGCGAACGCGCCTACATCCGCGATACCTTCGGTCGCTACGTGCCGGAAAGCATTGCCGCGGCGCTCGTTGCCGGCCGCGGCACACTGAAGCCGGCGCTTGCCGAGGCGACGATTTTGTTCACCGATATTGAAGGTTTCACCCAGATGGTTGAAATCGCTCCGCCGACGCGGGTGGTTCGCATGCTGAACGAGTACTTTGCCGCGGTCACCGAGCCGATCGCCCGCTACGGCGGCGTGATCAATCAGTTCCAGGGCGACGCCATGCTCGTGACCTTCAACGTGCCGGTCGCCGATCCATTCCACGCCGACCATGCGGTTCTGGCTGCGCTGGAGATCCGGCGGGCCACCCATGGACGCCGGTTCGCCGGCTTCAACATCGAGACGCGCGTTGGCGTCAACACCGGCGAGGTGGTCGCCGGCCCCGTCGGATCCGCGGATCGGCTGAACTACACCGTGCACGGAGACGCGGTGAACATGGCGGCTCGCCTCGAGCAGTTGAACAAGAAGCTCGCGACCCGCATCCTGATCTCGCAGACAACGATGGACAAGATCTCGGGCCACTATCGCATCAGGCCCATGGGGACGGTGGCGTTGCGCGGCAAGAGCCGGCGCGTCGCGATATACAGCGTCGATGGATACAAGGGCGCTGACGAGCCGCAATCGGTGATCGAGGGCCACACTTCACCCGATGCACTCGCCGAGCAGAGCCCACGCGAGGAGCAGCCGCGACCGTGACGCCGTTCACCCTCAACGCGACCAGATCAACCTGCTTTCGGATGGGCTGAAAGCAGAGACTTGATCGGCGCCGCCGCTCCAAACCTGATCCAGGCCGATCCGCCACATGCGGTACCCGACATGAACCAGGCCACCGGCCGCTTTCTGCTTCTCATGGCCAGCCTGTCACCGGTCGACCTCGCGATCACCGGCATCTTTGTCGCCGTGTCCGAGCGCAAAGGCGTGTTCGGTCTTGACCTTATCGCCAATGTCGCCATCTTCGGCCTCTTGAACGTGGCTCTCTCCTACCGGCTTTTCCGGCCGATCGCGCGGAACCTTGGCAGCGACGAGAGTAAGCGGGCCGCGAGCGGGCGCATTCATGCGCTTCCACGACTGGCGGCGCTTCAGGCGGCAGGTCTCGCCATTTTATATTGTGGCGTCGTGACGTATCTGGGCGTGTTCAATCTTCGCCCGGCGGCGCTGCGCGAGCTCGATGAAGTCTATGTATTGTCCGCCTTACTCTGGTACGGCGCGATTTACGCTCTGTATTATTCTTTCTATATTTATTTTCTGATAAATGATTATCTCTACTGGCTGCGGCCGCACCTGGTTCAATCTGGTCTTCCGGTTCCTCCCGCCGGCCGGCGCATTCGCACAAAGCTCCTGGCCATCTTTTTCGTGGTTGCCGTCACCCCCACCGTCCTCGCCATCCTCGATCTGACGTTCTTTCGCGAAATCCGCGCGGCGCAAGGGCTTACGCTAAGCCAGCAGATCTTCTTCGACCTAATGGCGTCGGCGTTCGTCATTACCGTCTCCTTCATCTTCGTCTCGCGCAGCCTGCTCCGCCCGGTCAACACCCTGATGGCGGCAATGGCAAAGCTTGGCCAGGGGGATCTGGATACGCGCGCTCCGATCACTGCGGACGATGAACTGGGCGTGCTCACGGAGCGCTTCAACGCAATGACCGAGGGGCTGCGCGAGCGCGCCTACATTCGCGAGACCTTTGGCCGCTATGTTCCGGAAAGCATTGCCGCGGCGCTCGTTGCCGGCCGCGGCGCGCTGGAGCCCGCCCTCTCCGAGGCGACGATATTGTTCACCGACATCGCCGGCTTCACCCGGATGGCTGAAACCGCGCCGCCACGGCGGGTGGTTCTCATGCTGAACGAGTACTTCGCCGCGGTCACCGAGCCTGTCGCCCGCTACGGCGGGGTCATTAACCAATTTCAGGGGGATGCCATGCTCGTGACCTTCAATGTACCGGTCGCCGATCCATCCCACGCCGACCACGCGGTACTGGCTGCCCTGGGGATCCTGCGCGCAACCCGCGGTCGCCTGTTCGCTGGCTTCAGCATCGAAACGCGCGCCGGCATTAACACCGGCGAGGTGCTTGCGGGCCCGGTCGGCTCCGCCGACCGGCTGAACTACACCGTGCACGGAGACGCGGTGAACATGGCCGCCCGCCTCGAGCAGCTGAACAAGAAGCTCGCGACGCGGATCCTGATCTCGCAGACCACGATGGACAAAATCTCGGACAACTATCGCGTCCGGTCCATGGGCACGGTGGCGTTGCGCGGTAAGCGCCAACGCGTTGCGATCCACAGCGTCGACGGCTACAAAGGCTCCGACGAACCGCAAGCACCGCTCGGCGGGCACCCATCACCGGGTACAATCCGATGACGCCGTTCACCCTCGATGCCCGGCTGGCCACGGATTGCATGCCGATGGGGCGGTTCGCCCTGAGCCGGCTGCTGTTGATGAACGACGCCACCTACCCGTGGCTCATTCTCGTGCCGGAGCGCCCGGACATGCGCGAACTATTCGATCTGGACGCGACGGACCAGTCCGCGCTCGCCGCGGAGACGGCGCTGGTTGCGCGCATGCTGAAGACGCTGTGCACCGCCGACAAAATCAATATTGCCGCCCTGGGCAATGTCGTCGCCCAGCTTCATGTTCACGTCATCGCCCGCTTTGCGAAGGATCCGGCCTGGCCGGCGCCGATATGGGGGCACGCCCCGCCGCGTCCGTATGCGCCGGATGGAGCAATTGTCGTGCGCCAGCGCCTCATCGCCGCCCTTGACGCGCTCGCGGCGACGCCAACGGGTGGTGATGTCGGCAGAAGCTGGCGGGCGCTGGAGTTATAGCTCTATCGCCGGTCTTAAAGCATTGATTGCCAGATTGACTTCGGCCGCATGTTGAAGTCTCATCGCGGGCGCTAGACTACAATAGGAGGGCGGTCATGCGAGACGGCGATGAGGTGCTTTGCCAGAACTTGGTGGACATGAACAAGACCTCCGCCGAGACACAAATGGGTTACGGTTCCTGCTCGGTCTCGGGATGCCCGTGTCCAGCATACAAGGACACCTACGGATCACAGCTGTGCAACAACTGCGGACACAAGTACACCGACCACTGGTGAAGCCGATCGGTCGCGAGCTTTCGGATCTAGCGCGCGAGCATCACCGACGACGACTTGATGACAACCGAGACCTCAACGCCATTGGCCAGCTCCAGATCACCGACGGCTTCGGCCGTCACAACCGAACTGATGACGTTACTGCCGTCGACGAGGATCCGGGCGTTGACCGGACCCGTCTTGATTGCAATGACCTTACTCTTGATTACGTTGCGCGCACTGAGTCTCACTGGGCCCTCCGGAGCCTGAAAGGGAACCCTGGAAAGGACCGAGCAAGAAACATGCCGCACAAGGAGCCTTTGCCCCTGCCCGATCCGGACCCATCGCCGACATGAACGCGCTTGGAATCGACAGAAACCCGGCCGACACCCGGGTGGTGGTCGCCATGTCCGGCGGCGTCGACAGTTCGGTAACGGCCGGGCTGCTCACCGAACAGGGATTCGACGTCGTCGGGGTTACCCTGCAGCTCTACGACCACGGCGAGGCCGTCGGCCGGGCGGGAAGCTGTTGCGCCGGCCAGGACATCCACGACGCCCGCCGGGTCGCCGACCGGCTCGGCATTCCCCACTACGTCCTCGATTACGAGCAGCGCTTCCGTGCCCAGGTCATCGACGACTTCGCCGACGCCTACCTCGCCGGCGAGACGCCCATTCCCTGCGTGCGCTGCAACCAGCGGGTCAAGTTCACCGACCTGCTCACCACGGCCCGCGCACTGGGCGCGCATGCTTTGGCCACCGGTCACTACGTCCGCCGCACAACCGGCGTCCATGGCGCCGAACTTCATCGCGCCGTCAGTTGCCAGCGCGATCAAAGCTATTTTCTCTTCGCCACCACCCGCGCGCAGCTTTCCTTCCTGCGCTTCCCGCTGGGTGCCCTGCCCAAGGCGGAGACGCGCGCGCTCGCCCGCCGCTTCGCACTGCCGGTCGCGGATAAGGCCGATAGCCAGGACATCTGCTTCGTCCCCACCGGCGGCTACGCCCATGTGCTCGAACGCCTGCGCCCCGGGGCCGATCGACCGGGCGACATCGTCGGGCTCGACGGCGCGGTTCTCGGCTGCCACGACGGCATCGCCCGGTTCACCGTCGGCCAGCGCCGCGGCCTTGGTCTTTCGACCGGCGAGCCGCTTTTCGTTGTCCGGCTTGAGCCGGATACGGCGCGGGTCATTGTCGGCCCGCATGAGGCTTTGCTTCGCCGCGACCTCCGCGTCGGCGAGGTGAACTGGCTCGGCGACGGCAATATGCCGGCCGAAGGGATGCGCCTCGAGGTCAAGCTGCGTTCATCGCAACCGCCGGTCGCAGCCACGGTGCGGAGCGCCCCCGGCAATGCCGGCAGCGCCACGGTCGAGCTTGAGGCGGCGCAGGCGGGCGTCGCCCCGGGGCAGGCGTGCGTCTTCTATGACGGCGACCGCGTGCTCGGCGGCGGCTGGATCCGTCGCGATGACGGCTGAGTACCGCGTCCGGACTTGCGCCCCGTCGGCGAAAAGCGGCAGGATGGCGGCATGCGTGCGGCTGAACTTTCTCTCGCGTTCGACGATCGCGGCACCGGCGAGCCTGCGGTTCTGTTCCTGCCCACGTGGTGCGAAAACCGCAGCGCCTTCGACCGCCTCGTCGAACTGGAAAGCGGCCACCGGCGCGCGCTCAGCGTCGATTGGCGCGGCCACGGCGAGTCCGCGCCCGCCGAGGGCGATTTCACCGCCGAGGATCTGGTCGCCGATCTCATCCGCCTGCTCGACGAGCGGGGCATCGCCGAGGTCGTTCCGGTCACCAACTCCCACGCCGGCTGGATCGCGGTCACCCTGCGGCGCCGGCTCGGCGAACGGGTAACGCGCGCCGTCTTTCTCGACTGGATCATGTCTCCGCCGGCGACGACGTTCCTGGCGACGCTGAACGGCCTGTGCGATCCCGGACGCTGGCGCAAGACCCGCGCCAGCATGTTCGCGTCGTGGATGGGGCGCGGCAGCTTCCCCGAGGTGATGCGCCACATCGGCGAGGAAATGGGCGCCTACGGTCAGGAAATGTGGGCCCGGTCGGCCCGCGAGATCAGCCTCGCCTACGGCCAGTGGGGCAGCCCGCAGCACGCGCTCGCCTGTCTCCACCCGGCCCTGCCGGTCCTCCACCTCTATTCCCAACCGAAGGACGACGCCTACCTGTGGGCGCAGCAGGCCTTCGCCGAGGCCCATCCCTGGTTCCGGGTCCGGCGGCTGCACGGCCAGACGCACTTCCCCTCGATCGAGATTCCCGAGGAAACGGCCGAGGCAATCGAAACCTTCATCCGCGAGCCCTTCCCGCCGGCCTCGCTGACCTGACAGAATCGCTGCAGCGTGATCATTGTCATCGCGAGCCGCGAAGCGGCGTGGCGATCCAGAGCGGCGAAGCGTGCGTGGATTGCCGTGTCGGGTTCTCCTCCTCGCTACGATCACGTTACTCCGCCGCCCGCGCCTTGTCCTCACGCTCGCCCGCGTGCTCGAGCACCTCGCGCGCTTCCTCCACCTGCTGCTGCCGTTTCCACATCGCCGCATAGGCGCCGCCGGCGGCGAGCAGGTCGAGATGGCGGCCGCGCTCGACGATCCGCCCGGCATCGAGGACGACGATCTCATCGGCGTCGACCACCGTCGACAGCCGGTGAGCGATGGCGAGCGTCGTCCGCCCGGCGGAGACCTCGCGCAGCGATGCCTGGATTTCCTTCTCGGTGTGGGTATCGAGCGCCGAGGTGGCCTCGTCGAACAGGAGGATCGCCGGCTGCTTCAGGATGGTCCGGGCGATGGCGACGCGCTGCTTCTCGCCGCCGGAAAGCTTCAGGCCGCGTTCGCCGACGGTCGTGTTGTAGCCGTCGGGCTGGGCCATGACGAAGTCGTGGATGCGGGCCAGCCGCGCCGCCCCCTCGACCTCCGCTGGCGTCGCACCTGGGCGGCCGTAGGCGATGTTGTAGAAGATCGTGTCGTTGAACAGGACCGTGTCCTGCGGAACGATGCCGATCGCAGCGCGCAGACTCGCCTGGGTGACGGTGCGAACGTCCTCGCCGTCGATGAGAATGCGCCCGGCGGTGACGTCGTAGAAACGGTAGAGCAGGCGCGAGATGGTCGACTTGCCGGCGCCGCTGGGGCCAACGATGGCGAGCGAGCGACCGGCCGGCACCGTGAACGAGATCCCGTTCAGCACCGTGCGCCGGGCGTCGTAGGCGAAGCGCACGTCCTCGAAGACAATCGTCCCGCCCGCGACCGCGAGCGGGCGGGCGTCCGGCCGGTCCTCGACTTCGGCGGCGACATCGAGAAGGGTGAACATCTGCTCCATGTCGGTCAGCGACTGCTTGATCTCGCGGTAGACGAAGCCGAGAAAGTTCAGCGGCAGGTAGAGCTGGATGAGATAGGAATTGACCATGACGAAGTCGCCGATGGTCAGCCGCCCGGCGGCGACGCCGAAGCCGGCCATCAGCATCAGCGCGCTCAGGCCGACGGCGATGATCACCCCCTGGCCGATGTTGAGCAGGCTGAGCGTCACCTTGCTCTTGACCGCCGCGGCCTCGTACTCCCGCAGCGCGGAATCGAAGCGCCGGGTCTCGTGCGCCTCATTGCCGAAGTACTTCACCGTCTCGAAGTTGAGCAGGCTGTCGATGGCCTTGGTATGGGCCTCGCTGTCGGAACGGTTCATGGTCCGGCGATAACGGGTCCGCCATTCGGTGACGATAACGGTCCAGGCGATATAGCCGGCAATGCAGACGAAGGTGACGGCCGCGTACCAGACGCCGAACAGCCACCAGAGAATGCCGCAGACCAGCAGCACCTCGAGGATGGTCGGCAGCACGTTGAACAGCATGAAGCTGAGCAGAAACTCGATGCCCTTTGTCCCGCGCTCGATCGCCCGGCTGATCGCGCCGGTGCGTCGGTCAAGATGGAAGCGCAGGCTGAGCCCCTGGAGATGGCGGAAGGCCTCGACCCCGGCCTTGCGGATGGCGCGCTGGGCGACGCGAGCGAAGACGCCGTCGCGCAGCTCGCCCAAGGCCTGGGAGAGCACCCTTGCGCCGGCGTAGGCGACGAGCAGGGCGATGGGAACGACGACCGCGACGGCGGCGTCCTTCGGGCTCAACGCGTCGACAACGCCCTTGTAGAACCACGGGACGGCAACGTTGAAGCCCTTGGCGGCGACAAGGAAGATGACGGCGAGGACCACCCGGGCGCGCAGGCCTGCCTCGCCCTTCGGCCAGAGGTAGGGCAGCAGCGTCCGGATGGTGACGAGATCCGCCCGCCAGGTGCTGCGGCGCGCTTCCGCCTCTTCCACGGGCGCCATGCGCCTCATGGCCCGGTCCCGATCTCGAACATCATCAGCAGGGTGCGCTGCAGCGCGCTGTAGTTGTCGTCTGAGAGAAGGTAGATCAGCGTTGAGCCTCCCAAGCCCTGGCGGACGGCGAGGCCCTCCATGTTGTCGACCGTGTCCGACCCCTCTAGCCGGGCGAGCTCGCGCCCTTCGAGCCGCGCGCCGGGAGCCAGCGCGGCGGCGTCGATGCGGCGAATGCGCGCCCCGACCGGCGGAAACCGGCGTTCGAGGACGAGCACGTCACCGTCCGGCAGACCGGCGGCATCGGTGGCGGCGAAGCCGTCGACGGTGACGAAGGTCAGCGGCGACCAGTCTCCCGGTTTGCCGATCCAGCCGCGGGTGCCGCCGTCGGTCGCGAGCGACTCGGTGAGCGCGAGGATGCGACCGTCGGCCAGCCGAGCCAGCGCTTCCATGCCGCTATTGGCCGGCGCGTTCTCCACCCCCGGCGGCGCCCTGACCGCGATCGCCGGCCCGTCCAGCGTCTTGTAGCGCCACAGTCGGTGGTCCCGCTCGAAGGCGACGTATGTGCCGCCGCGGCCGTCGGGGGCTATGGCCTCGGCGTCGCCCCTGGCCTTGCCGGCAACGACGCGGCCGTCCGGATCGAGAAGCGGACCCATACGGACATCGCTGACACCGGCGAGGTGGCCGGCGTTGTCGTAGTCCAGCCGGCCGCGAACCCAGTAGCCCATATCGGATATCGCGGTGAAACGTGCGCCGTCCGGCGAGACGCCGAGCCCGGACAGACCGCCGAAGTGGGCGTCGCCGGCCGAGATCTGCACGCCGCCCCGATAACGCAACAGCCCGGTCCGCTCCAGGGTCTGGTCCTGGCCATTGAGCGGCACGAAGCTCACGGCGACGGCGACGGGCACCTCATGGCGCAGCTCCTCCGCCGGCAGGCTGCGACAGCCGGCGAGCACTACCAACCCGGCGAGGACGGGCAAAAGGCCGACGCATGGCTCGCGAAGGCGCAGGATGATGGATCCGGGACGGCGAATCATAAAGCGCAAATTAGGGCAGCGGCAGCGTCTTTCCCAGCACGGCCATCAGGCAGCGCCTGCGCCCCGGGAGGCCGGAACGAACGCTGATTCGCGCCGGGTGCGGTTTTTTCTGCACGTCCAGGTTTCTATTATTTCGATATTTTCTCCCTCAGTTTGCGTTTCGGTCTCGAAAATCGCCGTTTCTCGTACATTATCTCCCATGAGTAGCATTTATCGAGATTGGCCGGCATATTGCTGTGAGTCGGTCGATCGTCATTCTCGCCGGCTACGCTTCGCGGCGGCGCCGGAGGACGCAATCGAGTTGAGGGGGACGCGATGCTGAATTTCTTCGAGGAGAAGTGGCCCGAGTTGCTGATTGTTACCGGAATCGGCGCGCAAATCCTCGCTGTCCTCGTTCCCTGGCTGTAGCCGGGCGGGCTGTCGGCGAAACGCTTCGCACGGTGCCCGGCTCCCGACACGGACGCCGCGGCGGCGATCGCTACTGTTTCAGATCGCGCGCGACGATTGTCATTTCGTCGGTGGTGCGAAAGGCAGTGGCCGAAGCATTGTAGGCCTTCTGCGTCACCATCATCCGGGTGAACTCCTGGGACAGATCGACATTCGAGCGCTCCAGCGCTCCGGAAACGATCGCGCCGAAGCCGTCGTCATTGCCGCCGCCAAGAATGGCCGCGCCGGACACGGCGCTTTCAGCATAAACGTTGCCGCTGAGCGGCGTCAGGCCGTCGGCATTGGCGAAGTCGGCCAGGGCCAGACGGTAGATCGGACGGCTGCGGCCATTGGTGAAGGTGCCGATCACCATTCCGTCGGCATCGAAGTCGACAGAATTCAGAACACCGGCTTCGTGGCCGTCGCGTTGGACGGTGAGCGGAGTCAGCGGCCCTGACATCTGGGTGCAGCCGGAGAGGTCGAGGGAAAACGCCGAAGCCGCGCCGTCGGAATGGGCGATGGCGAGCGAGAACGGCGCGACCGCGAGCGACTCGCCGGTCGCGGCAAAGTTCAGCGGCGCCAGCGGCGCCGGCCCCAGGCTCAGCGCGTCACCGGGCGCACCGATCGCGTCCAGACTCCAGCTATTAACGCCGGCCTTGGTAAAGCCGAGCTCGATCGGCCGCAGTCGGCCCGCGTTGTCGAAAATGTCGAAGCTGTAGCTCTCGCGGCTGCCGTCGGCGGCGCCTGACGGCAGGTTGACGCCGAGACGAACCTCCCCGGTCGGCTCCGGCGCGTCGGCAAAGGCATACGGGTCGGTGCGGATAGGGCCGAGGACGCCGCCGGCGACCGGCGCGCCGCCGGCAGAAGTCGTAGCCGGCCAGCCGAGGACGTAGCGGCCCCGGCCATCGCTGAGGAAGCTTTCGGTGTCCGTGACGGTCATTCCGTCCGGCAGCGTTGCCGTCACCGGTCCGCCCAGGCGGGTGGCGAAGGCGCCGTCGCGGCCGTAGACCAACCGCCCGCTACCGGCGGGATCATCGCCGAAGACGAAAAAGCCGGGGCCGTTGATGGCGGCATCGTGGCTGCCGTTCCCCTGCCCAAGCTCGCCCTGCAGGGTAATGCGCGCATAGTCTTTCGCCGCGACTCCCGCCATGTCCGACTGACTGGTGAGCGGTCCGGCATCGCCGGTAGCGGCGGGCTGGCTGGCGAACGTCCGGCCCAGCAGCGTCTGGAAATGCGCATCCGTGCGCTTGAAGCCGCCGGTCGCGATATTGGCGATGTTTGCGCCGATGACGCCCAGCGCATGGCTCTGGCTAACCATGCCGAGCACACTGGTCTGGAAGGCTCCGAAGGTGCTCATCGCAGGTGTTCCTCTGGCAGAAGGCGGACAGGCCGCGGCTCGGATGCGCCATGGCCGACACAGGCTCAGCAAGCGCCGGGCCAGCCCGCTTTTTGCGCGGAAACGCTCGTATCTCGGCGGTACCGGGTGCGGTGCACGGTCTTTTCATGCCGTTCTTGCCCGGTAAATGTTGCCGGCCGCGGGTCTCCATTTGCCGGCGTTAGCCAAGCCTTAACCCGGAACCCGCCAAAGTGCCCGCTGATTGCTGCGAGGAGCAAAGGCATGGCGATCACGAACAGCGGCGGTGTACGCGCCGGCGCGGCGATCCGCCCGCTGTGCAGGAAAGGCTCAGTGTCACGCCCTGGCGACCGTTTTGTCCCGGAAGGCGTCGAGGCCGCGGCGCACGAGGCTGCACCGGAGCTGACCGCCGTCAGCGCGCCATTTCTTCTGGCGATGCAGGAAACCGCGGTGGAACCCGGCCCAATCGGCGGCCGCGCCGAGGCGCTGCGCCGGGGCGAGGATTTGCTCGACAGGCTGGATGGCCTGCGCCTCGCGCTGGCCGCCGGCGCCGTCGCGCCCGACCGCCTCGACGACCTGGTTGTCTCGCTCGAAGCCGAACGCACAGCGTCCGATGATCCGCGGCTCGATATCCTGCTTGCCGAAATCGAGGTGCGCGCGGCGGTCGAACTGGCCAAGCTCGGCCGCCGCCGGACCCGCTTGCCGATCCCGCCGGAGCCCCGCAACGTTCAACTTTTGCATTTGTTTTCAGAGCCTTGATGATGATAAGCGAACAAAGTTACCGCTTGCGACCCTCCGCCTTCGCACCTATAGTCCGCTCCGTCCGACGTCTCTTCTACGGGTCTTGAATCAGGTGCAGGAAACGTCCAGCCGGCCGGGAAGATCGGTCACGGTGCCGCCGGACTACCGGCCCACCGAGGCCGAGCCATTCATGAATTCCCTGATGCAGGCGTATTTCCGCAAGAAGCTCCTCAGCTGGCGGAACGAGCTGCTCAACGAGTCTTCCGACACCTTGCATCACCTACAGGAAGGAGGCCTCGACGAGGCGGACGATGCCGATCGCGCGTCGGTCGAGGCGACCCGGGCGCTGGAATTGCGCACCCGCGACCGCGCCCGCAAGCTGATCAGCAAGATCGACGAGGCGTTGGAGCGGATCGCCGCAGGCGCTTACGGCTACTGCGAGGAGACCCACGAGCCGATCAGCATATCGCGCCTCGAGGCGCGGCCGATCGCGACGCTAAGCCTCGAGGCCCAGGAGCGCCACGAGCGCATGGAGCGCACCCACCGCGACGAGTAGATCCACGGTCGACTTCGACTGTTTCGCTGCGTTCAGGCAAGGAACCGGCTCGGCGGATCGTAGAGTCCGCCGGATGCCGTCACCAGGTCGTTGATCGAGCGAGCCGCGAGGAGGTCGAGCGTGGCGTCCCGCCGCTCGATGCCCAGATCCTCAGGACGGCGGATCACGCCGCGCTCGCGCAGGTTCTCGACGGCGGCCTTGTCCCGTGCCAGGCCCACCGACGTATCGCCGGCAACGCCGCGGATGGCCTGCTCGCGTTCCGCAAGGTCACGGCATAGCAGCAGGTTGGCGATGCCTTCCTCGGTCACCAGGTGCGTGAGATCATCGCCGTAGATCATCACCGGCGGAATGGCGGCGCCCATTTTCTCCGCCAGCTTCCAGGCGTCCAGGCGTTCGACGAAGGCGCCCTCTCCCTGCTTGCTTGTGAGTCGTACCAGCTGCACGACGAGCTTGCGGCCGCGCGGGATGGTCGAACCGTCATGGCGCGCTTCTTCGCCGGCCCTCAGCCACGCGGCGCTTCCATGCCGACGGCCGCGTGCGTCGGAGCCCATGTTCGGCGCGCCGCCGAACCCGGCGATGCGACCCGTCGTTGCGGTTGAGCTGTTGCCTTGCAGATCGACCTGAAGCGTCGCGCCAATGAACAGGTCGCAGGCGTATAGGCCGGCCATCTGGCTGAAAGTTCGGTTTGACCGCATGGTGCCGTCCGGGCCGGTGAAGAACACGTCCGGCCGAGCCATGACATACCGTTCCATGCCGAGTTCTCCGCCGAAGCAGTGCACCTTCTTCACGAAACCGGCCTCGATCGCCGGGATCATCGTTGGATGGGGATTGAGTGCCCAGTGCGTGCAGATCTGCCCCTTCAGACCAAGATCCGCGGCGTAGGTCGGCAGCAGCAATTCGATCGCCGCCGTATCGTATCCGATCCCATGGTTCAACCGACGCACACCGTATTCGGCATAGATCCCCTTGATGACCATCATCGCCATCAGCACCTGGGTTTCGGTGATGCGCGCCGGATCGCGCGTGAAAAGCGGCTCGATGTAGTTCGGCCGGGGCGCGGTAACGACGAAGTCCACCCAGTCGCCGGGAATGTCCACCCGCGGCAGGCTGTCGCGGAGTTCATTGACCTGCGCGATGACGACGCCGCCATTGAAGGCTGTTGCCTCGACGATCGTCGGCGTCTCCTCGGTATTGGGCCCGGTATAGAGGTTTCCCGCATGATCCGCCGCTTCGGCCGCGACCAGCGCCACATGCGGGGGCAGGTCGAGGAAATAGCGGCCGAACAGTTCGAGATAGGTGTGGATCGCATTGATGCGGATCCGGCCCTCCGCGACCAGGCCGGCGAGGCGTGCGCCCTGGGGTCCGGAAAATGAAAAGTCGATCTCCCGCGCAATGCCTTTTTCGAACACTTCAACGTGGGCCGGCAAGGCAACGACGGACTGAAGCATATGAAGATCATGGATGATCTTCGGATCGACGCCGGCGAGCGTTTCGGCAAGAAAATCAGCCTGCTTCTGATTATTGCCCTCCAGGCACACGCGGTCGCCGGGGCGGATCACGCGCTCCAGCAGCGCCCTCGCGCTCTCATGACGCACCAGCCTGCCGTCAGCAACATCCGCCGCCCGAGCCAGTCGATCCGCTTTCGAGGCAACGCCGGACGTCCACTGTGCCTGAGCCTTGTTCATTGCTTTCCTCCGCAATCGATTCTTGTTGTGTCCCCGCGCAGGCAAGAAGCCGAGGACTGGAAGAGCCCCATCAATCGCGAGGAAGCGGGCGTGGTTCGCCGGCGGTCTCGCGCAGGAACCCACGGACCTCGCCGGATGCGGCAATCGTTCCCGAGTTGACATAGGACTCGTGGTTCGCCTCGATGCTGCGCCGGTCGTAGAGGTAATTGACCATCAGGCCGCTTGCTTCCCGCAGGCCCTTCGGCGAGGTGTCGGCGACCCAATTCAGCCGCTCGAGCCTGGCGCCGTTGCCGAGATGGAAGCGCGCGACGGGATCGATCGGCTCTCCGGAGCCCGTCTTCGCCCGGAGGTAATATTCTGCGGCGAGCGCCAGCATCGTGTCCCTGAGGCGCTCAACCGCGACAGCATCGCGGTGCCAGTCGGGCATGCGGAGGATGCGTTCGAGGGGCTCGGTCTCCCGCTCCGGCAAGCCGGCGCCGGTGGGATCGTCAAGCACGCCCCCGAGCCAGGCGCCGAACCGGGGCGCCGGCGAAAGGGTCACGAAGGTGGTGAGGGAAGGCAGCTCCCGGGTCAGATCCTCGACCACCTGCTTGATCAGGAAATTGCCGAAAGAGATCCCCTTCAAGCCGAGCTGGCAGTTGCTGATGGAATAGAAAACGGCCGTCGTAACCTCTTCGGGCGGCAGGACCTGTCGGTCGGCAGCCAGGACGGTGCCTATTGCCGCCGGGATCCAATTCGTCAGCGCCACCTGGACGAAGATCAGGGGCTCGCGCGGCAGCGAGGGATGGAAAAAGGCGAAGCAGCGGCGGTCCGCGGGCTGCACGCGTCTCTGCAGATCGTCCCAGCCCCGAATCTCATGAACGGACTCGTAGCGGATGATCCGCTCGAGGATGTCCGCCGGGGTCAGCCAGTCGATGGGCCGCAGTCGCAGAAAGCCGCGATTGAACCATGAGCCGAACAGATGGACCAGATCGGCATCGATGCTTTTTAGGTCGCCCGTGGCTCCGCGCCCGAGCAGATCCTCGCGCATCGCCAGCAGAGCCGCCGTGCCGCCCGGCGCGAAATTGAGCCGGCGGAAGAGCTCCTGGCGCGGTGGCTCGACAGCGTGGATCATGGCGGCGAGACGTGCCGGCGTGGGGTCCTTTTCGTAATCGGCCCACGCCCTGGAGACCTGCGCCCGATCCGGCCCGAAATCCTCCGCCAGGGTTCGGAAAAATCCATCGCGATCGTCGGGCGAGGAACTGGCGTACAGATCCAGGACACGCCGCGCCATGGCGACACCGGAGGCCTCGCCGCGCGACGAGAGCAGCCCCCGGCATAGGCTTTGCAGCTCGTCCCTGCTCCGCGAGTCGGCTGCTGGCGAGCCGGTCACCAGTAGCGGCCTCCCCGCCCGTTCGGGAACTCCCGGTTGTCCATGCCCGCTCAGGCGCCCTTGTACCGGCTGGGCAGCCACAGGGCGATCTCAGGGAAGAAGCACAGCAGCAGAATACCGACGACCATCAGCAACAGAAACGGCACCGTCCCCCACATCACGTCCTTCAGCGGAATGTCCGGGGCGATGCTGCTGATGACGAACAGGTTGAGGCCGACCGGCGGGTGGATCAGTCCCATCTCCATGACGATGGTCATCACCACGCCGTACCAGATCAGATCCACACCCAGCGCCGCCAGCGCCGGCAGGATAATCGGCGTCACCATCAGGATGATCGCCACCGGCGGCAGGAAGAAGCCCAGCATGATCAGCAGGATCACGGTGCAGGCGACGAACAGCCACTTGCTCATCTGCAGCGACACCAGCCAGGTCGCCAGATCCTGGGTGACGTGCAGGTAGCTCATGACGTAGGTGTAGAGAAACGACATCGCGATGATCAGCATGATCATCGACGACTCCCGCGCGGTGCCGGAGAGGATGACCTTGAGGTCGGCCCAGCGCCAACATCCGTAGATCAGCATGACCATGACCAGCGCGCCCAACCCGCCGATCCCCGCGACCTCGGATGGCGTCGCCCAGCCGCCGTAGAGCGCAACCATGACGATCATGATCAGGACAACGAATGGCAGCAGCCGCGGCAGGCTTTCCAGGCGATCGCCCCAGCTGAAGCGTTCGTCCTGGAGCAGCGCATCCGAGGTGGAATGACCGCGGCCGGATCGCGCCTGCCGCTTTTCCTGCAGGGCCTTGAACATGACCCAGGCCGAGAACAGCAGCGTCAGCATCAGCCCGGGGCCGACGCCGGCCATGAACAGCCTGCCGATCGACTGCTCGGTCGCAAGCCCGTAGAGGATCAACGTCAGGCTGGGCGGGATCAGGATGCCCAGCGTGCCGCCGGCGGCGATCAGCCCCGAGGCCAGCCGGCCAGAGTAGCCGCGCTTGCGCATTTCGGGAATGCCCGATGAGCCGATGGCGGAGACAGTGGCGGGCGACGAGCCGCACATGGCCGCGAAGACCGAACAGGCGAGCGTATTGGCGAGACCGAGGCCGCCTGGCACACGGTAGAGCCAGCGGTTCAGCGAATTGTACAGATCCGATCCTGCCCGCGACTTGCCGATCGCGGCGCCCATCAGAATGAACAGCGGAATGGTGAGCAGCGTGAAGCTGTTCAGTTCCGAGTAGATGGTTTCGGCAATAATCGATATCTGCACCGACGGCATGAAGAAAAACATGAACAGCAGCGCCACCGATCCGACCGCGAAGGCAATCGGCATTCCCGAGAACAGAAATGCGAAGGTCGCGAGGGCGTAGAGGCCGCCGATCTGAAGGGTACTCATTTTCCGAAACCTCCGCGCTCGATGCCGATGCTTTCTTCGGCGGCCTGGACCTCGGCGTCATGATGAGCCGGAACGTTCTGAGGCCGCATGACTTCGGGCAGGCTGTCCTCCAGCGCCTGAATGAGGAGTTGAATACTGAGCGTCGTCATGCCCAAGGCCATGAACATGAAGACGGGCCAGAGCTTGGGCCCCCACGTGCTGTCGCTCATCCGCCCCTCATCCCAGGCTTCGTAGCAAAGAAGCCAGCTCTGATAGGCGATGAAGGCGCAGAAGAGGAACGACAACAGGTCGGAGACGAGCATGCGCCAGTGAGTCCACCTCTTCGGCGTTATCTCATCCAGGATCTCGATCGTGACGTGCCCGCGCGTCAGCTGGGTGTAGGCCGCGCTCATGAACGTGGCGATGATCAGTGCGATCACGGAGAATTCGATCTCCCAGTCCGTCGGCCAAGCGAACACGTAGCGAACGACCACCTCGAACACCAGGACGGAGGTCGCGACGCAAATGAGGACGGCTGAGAAATAGCCCATCAACACGTTAAATTGTTTGATGGACCAGCTAATGCCTCGGACCACCGGCATGGTTTTCCTCCCTTCGAACGTCTTTGGCGTGCGCAGCCGGCATGCTCCCCCTCTTAAGGCAGCATGCCGGCCCCGGTCGTTACCGGCTGGCTTGTTCCACGGCAAGCGCCATGTCGAGCAGCTCCTGGCCGTTCTTGACGCGCTCGGCAAAATCCTTGTAGGCGCTCTGTTCCGCGACTTTACGCCACTGGTTGAATTGCTGCTGGTTCATGTCATGAACCTGCGCGCCGGCCTCCTTGAAGACCACGGCAACGCGTTCGTCGTCCTTCTTGGCCTCTTCAAGGGCGAACGGCTCTAGGCTCGCACCGACCTCTACGATGATCTTCTGCTGTTCCGGCGTCAGCGCGTCGTAGGTCGCCATAGAGATCAGGAGCGGCTCGAGCATGAACCAGAAGGTCTTGTCCCGCGCCGTTGTCAGGTTCTTCGCAAATTCCTGAAGACGATAGCTCATCAAAGACGTGCTCGAGGTGACCGCTGCGTCGAGGACGCCCGACTGCATGGCCGCGTAGACCTCGCTCGAAGGCATGCTGGTGACGGCAGCACCCGCTTCCTTCAGCATCAGGTCCATCTCGCGGCTGGCGCCGCGTGCCTTCATCCCCTTGACGTCGTCGGGAACGAGCACCGCCTTGCCGATAGATGCGGTACCGCCGCCCTGCCAGATCCAGGTCAGAAGCTTGATGCCCTTGTCCTCCAGGATCTTGTTGAGTTCCTTGCCGATCGGCGCGTCCTTCCACCGCATCCCCTCTTCGTAGCTGCTGACCAGCGCCGGCATGAGCGTGATGTTGACCGCCGGGATTTCCCCGCCGCCATAGGCCAGCGGCACCAGGGTCATGTCGAGCGCGCCCTTGCGCACCGAGCTCACCTGGCTGGTCGCCTTCACCAGCGACCCGTTCGGATGGATCTCGAACTTGATCTGGCCGTTGGTCCGCTTCTCCACTTCCTCGGCGAACTTTCGGCACAGCCGGTCGCGGAAGTCGCCTTCATCGCCCTGACTCGCCGGGAACTGATGCGAGATCTTGAGCGTCTTCGTTTCCTCTGCTTGTGCCGGAGCGCCGACAAATCCAGCAACGCAGCCGATTACGGCGGCCGTCGCCAAAAGCTTCGATAGCGAGTCGAACATCTTGGACATCCTCCATGTTGTGGGAGCCAAAGCGGCTCAGTATTTGCCGGACAGCAGCTCGCCCGCCTCCAGCACGACGGTCTTGAGGTTCAGCTTCCGTAGCATCTGACAGGCGGTGCAAACCGAGGCGGAGAATGTGGGCTGCATCGAAACCGCTTGCGGATTATTTTCTGTCCTCCCCATCAGGTCTTGCTTGTCCTTCGCGCCCCGGCGCGGTCGGCGACGCCGGTTCCACCGCTGCGATAGCCGCAGCCAGCGCTGTGAAGCGCTCGCCGAGGATGCTGACATGCGCCTTGACGCGCGCCTTGGCGTTGGCCGCGTCCCCTTCCATCAGCGCCTCCAGAATGGCCTCATGCTCGACCAGGGATGACCCACGCCGTTCCGCGATCCCCAGCAGCAGGCGGCGATAGGGCTCCAGACGGGCATACAGCCGGTGCGCCGCTTCGATCAGATAGCGGTTGTGGCTGGCGTCGTAGAGGGCGTGGTGGAAGCGCTCGTTGGCCAAGGCGTAGGCGGCCACCTTTCCGGCGCCGGCGGCCAGATGACAGGCCATTTGCGCTTCGCCTATACGGGCGAAGTCGCGGGCGTTCGCACGGCGCGCAGCGAGATTGACGCAGCCGGCCTCCAACTCGGCCATCGCCTCGAACATTTCCGCCAGATCGGCCGGCGTTCGTGAGCAGACGACAGCTCCGCGTCGCGAGCGAACCTCGACCAGCCCGCGGGAAGCCAGTTCCCTGAGTGCCTCGCGCACCGGCGTCCGGGAAACACCATAGCGCGTGGCCAGGCCGACCTCTTCCAGCCGCTCGCCTCCCTTCAACTCGCCGGAAACGATCGCCTGTTCCAGAAGTGCGACGATCCGCGCCGGCAACTGCGCCGAGCGGATGTTTGCGTCTTCGAGTTGCGGCCTTCCTGTGTCCACAGTCAGCTCCATGTATACAAGATACGGCCCGTGTATGCATGAGGTGTCAAGCTGAAAGACAAGTCCGGCTGAGCGCGGAATGGGCGCGGCGAATGCGCGCGTTAACGATGGTTCTGCGCCTCCAGTAAACCTCGGCGAGGGCGGCCGTCGACCAGACGACGCGCACTTGGGGGCGCGCCGGTACAGGGCCGCGGGGGCGCGACCGCAGGCCGGGCCAGCCGCAGGGCCGAAATCGACGCTCAGCGCTCAGATCAACCTGCTTTCGGATCGCATCGTCCGAAACAGAAAGGCGATCGATTACTGAAAGATCGAGCATTTCATCGGCGCCCGTCCGGGCGCGGGATTCTTTAGGTGACGACGATCCGCGGCGCGCTGGCGGCGCGCTGATTGAGGCTCTGCTCGATGCCGGCCCAGACAGCCTCGGCGATGTGGAGGAACGTCTGAGCGTGCGGGCCGTCCGGCTCGGCGGCTACGATAGGCACGCCCGCGTCCGACGTCTCGCGGATCCTGACATCGAGCGGGACCTCGCCGAGGAAGTCCATCCCCAGCGTCTCGGCCTCACGCCTGGCGCCGCCGTGACCGAAGATCTCGGTGCGCTCGCCGCACTTGGGGCAGAGGAAGTAGCTCATGTTCTCGATCAGGCCGAGAACCGGAACGTCGACCTTGCGGAACATGTTGAGGCCCTTGCGGGCGTCGATCAGGGCGATGTCCTGCGGCGTGGAGACGATGATCGCTCCGGCCAGCGGCACCCGCTGGGCCATGGTCAGCTGCGTATCTCCCGTGCCGGGCGGCATGTCGACGATCAACACGTCGAGCTCGCCCCAGGCAACGTCGCGCATCATCTGCTCCAGCGCCGACTGCACCATCGGTCCGCGCCAGACGATCGGCGTCTCCTCCTCGACGAGGAACGCCATCGACATGCTCTTGACCCCGTGACGCTCCATCGGATCGAGCCTGGCGCCGTCGCTGGACACCGGCTGGCCGGTAATGCCGAGCAGCCTGCGCATCGACGGCCCGTAGATATCGGCGTCGAGCAGCCCGGTCCGCTTGCCCAGTCTGGCCAGCGCGACGGCAAGGTTGACGGCGGTGGTCGATTTTCCGACGCCGCCCTTGCCCGAGGCCACAGCGACGATCGCCCTGACCTCGGGCAGAAGCTCGGGCGCCTGCTGTGGCCGCCCGCCCGGCGCCGGGTGGCGGCCCGGCTGCGCCGGCGCCGCCGCTTTCTCGGCGGTGAGTACCACGCTTGCGGAGATGACGCCCGGCAGCTTGTGCACCAGGCTCTCGACCTGCTTGCGGAGCGGCTCGAGGTGAGGGCCCCGCTCCGGATCGACCTCCAGTGACAGCGCGACGTGGCCACCCTTGATACGGATGCCCTGCACCATCCCCAGTCCGACGATGTCCGCGTGGCGCTCCGGATCGACGACGCAGCGCAGCGCATCGAGGATCTGCTGTTCGGTGACGTCGGGCATATCGCGATCTCTCCCGGTTGTTGATGCCGCCCACCATCCACTCGGCGCTCTGTTTACACCGCGGGCGGGGGTAGCCTATAAGGAAGTTCAACTCCATATGTGGTTCGCGTACGCACTTGCCAAAGTGACTCGGCGGCAAGTCTGCAGCGGGCGTTTTGTCGTCACTATCAGGAGCTTTTTGCCGGTATGGCTTGGAACCCGAACCGTGGCCCTTGGGGCAGTGGCGGTGGCGGTGGTCCTTGGGGCAACGGCCCGACGGGTTCACCACCGCCAAATATCGAGGACATGCTCCGCCGCAGCCAGGAGCGTTTCAAAAGCGTTTTGCCCGGCGGTTTCGGCGGCGGACGCGGCATTCTCCTGGTCCTTGTCGGCATTCTGGCGATCTGGCTCCTGACGGGGTTCTACCGGGTGCAGCCGGGCGAGCAGGGCGTCGAGTTGCTGTTCGGCCGCTATTACGCGATCACAAAACCCGGCCTGAATTATTGGTTCCCGGCACCAATCGGCGATGTGCTTACACCCAACGTCGAGAGATTGAACCAGATCAACATCGGCTTTCGTGAGGCCGGGGAGGGAAGCCGCGGCGGCGCCCGCGATGTCACGCAGGAGAGCCTGATGCTGACCGAAGACCAGAACATCATCGATGTCGATTTCATCGTCCAGTGGCGGATCAATAAGCCGGCCGATTTCCTCTTCAATATCCGCGACCCGGAACAGACGGTAAAGCTGGCCGCCGAGAGCGCCATCCGGGAAGTCATGGGCCAGACGCTGCTTGAAGACGCGTTGACCATTCGTCGTCAGCAGGTCGACAACCAGACGCGGGATCTGCTACAGGACATCCTCGACCAGATCGGCGCGGGCGTGCTCATCGCCGAGGTCAAGCAGCTCAAGGTCGATCCGCCTACCGAGGTCATCGATTCCTTCAACGACGTGCAGCGCGCCCGCCAGGACAAGGAGCGCTCGGTCAACGAGGCCATGGCCTACCGCAACGACATCGTCCCGCGCGCCAACGGCGATGCGGAACGGATCATTCAGGCTGGAAACGCCTACCGCGAACAGGTCACCCGCGAAGCGGAGGGTGAGGCGAGTCGCTTCAACTCGGTGCTCGATGCCTATCGGACCGGAAAGGACGTCACGACGCGGCGCCTCTATCTCGAGCGCATGCAGGATCTGCTCGGCCGCACGCAAACGTTCGTGATCGACAAGAGCGCGAACGGCCAGGGCGTCATTCCATATCTGCCGCTCAGCGAGCTGCAGAAGCGGGACCAGGCGGGGGAGCCCAAGCAGTGAATCGCAGCACCCTCGCAATCATCGGCGGGATCATCGTCATCGTCGGTGTGGTCGCCTTCAGCGCGCTGTTCACGGTCCACCAGACGCAGCAGGCGTTGATCCTCCAGTTCGGCAAACCGATCCGGGTCGAACGTGACCCAGGGCTGAAGGTCAAGCTGCCGTTCATCCAGAACGTCGAGTTCTTCGAAAAGCGCATCGTCGCTCTGGACCCGAAGCCCCAGGAGGTGCTGCTGTCCGACCAGAAGCGCATCAACGTCGACGCCTTTGCCCGCTATCGCATCGTCGACCCGCTGAAGTTCAGGCAGCGGGCCGTGACCATGAAAAATTTCGACAACATTTTCGAGAACCGGATGAACTCGGTCGTCCGCACGGAGGTGGCGCGGGTTTCGCTTGCGGATATGTTATCGACCAAGCGGGCCGAAATCATGAACCGGATTGCCGACGAGTTGCGCAAACAGGCGCTCGACTTCGGCGTCGACGTGATCGACGTCCGTCTCGGCAGGACGGATCTGCCGGAGGCGACGAGCCAGGCGGTGTACAACCGGATGCGCTCCGCCCGCGTCGCCCAGGCCGCACAGCTCCGCGCCGAAGGGGGAGAACTGAAAGCCAAGATCGAAGCGGAGGCGGATCGCGAACGGACTGTCATCATCGCCGAGGCAAACCGGCAATCGCGAACACAGCGCGGTGAAGGCGACGCCGAGCGCACGCGCGTGCTGAACAAGTCCTATGGCCAGGATCCGCAGTTTTTCGACTTCTTCCGCTCGCTGGAGGCGTACGCCGCCCTGGGCGGCGAAGGTCGAACCATGGTCCTGAGCCCCGATTCGGATTTCTTCCGTTTCTTCCGCCTGGAAAACGGACAGCCGCCGGCACCTGCGAAATAAACCGGCGTACGGCCGGATTCGCGACTGACGGATGTCCTCGCGCGCTTGCGCCGGCGGCAACACGGACCGACAGACCTGCAACCGCGTGACCGAAATTCTCAACGGGATCAAACGATGAAGATTGTACCTCGCCACCGGGCGGCGGCCGCGCCGCATTCGGCGCGGATGCGCCTTGCCGCCGCAATCCAGGCGCTGGCCCTGCCGCTGCTGGTTTTCGCCCTGCTCATCGCCACCGCGCCGGCGCGGGCGAAAGGGCCGCCGGAGAGCTTCGCCGACCTGGCCGACGCGCTGCTTCCCGCTGTCGTCAACATATCGACCACCCAGTCGCTGGAAGGTCACCCCGGCATCGAGATGCCGAACTTCCCGCCCGGCTCGCCCTTCGAGGAGTTCTTCAAGGAATTCTTCGAGCGCAACCAGCCGCACCCACAGCAACGACGCGCGACCTCTTTGGGCTCCGGCTTCATCGTCGATGCCAGCGGCTACGTCGTGACCAACAACCACGTCATCCAGGACGCCGACGAGATTACCGTGATCCTGCATGACGACACCCGGCTGCCGGCCAAGCTCGTCGGCCGCGACTCCAAGACCGACGTTGCCGTTCTCAAGGTCGACTCTCCGATCAAACTGCCCGCCGTGGTATTCGGCGATTCCGACGTCCTGCGCGTCGGCGACTGGGTCATCGCAATCGGCAATCCGTTCGGCTTCGGCGGAACGGTGACGGCGGGAATCATCTCGGCGCGCAACCGCGACATCAACTCCGGCCCGTACGACGACTTTCTTCAGAGCGATGCCTCGATCAACCGGGGCAACTCCGGCGGCCCGATGTTCAACCTCGACGGACAGGTGATCGGCGTCAACACCGCGATCTACTCGCCGTCTGGCGGCAGCATCGGTATCGGCTTCGCCATCCCCAGCAACATTGCGGGGCCCATCGTCCGCCAGCTCATCGACACCGGCGAGGTCAAGCGCGGCTGGATCGGTGTGCGCATCCAGGAAGTGACGCCGGAAATCGCCGATACTCTGGGCCTGGAAAAGCCGAGCGGGGCGCTGGTCGCAAGCGTTATCGGCGAGGGTCCGGCGGCGGCGGCCGACATCCGAGCCGGCGACGTCATCCTCGCGTTCTCCGGCCGCACGGTCGATGAGATGCGCAGTCTCCCCCGCATCGTCGCCGATACCGACGTCGGTCAGACGGTCCCGGTCAAGATCTGGCGTGACGGCAAGGAACAGACGGTCGACGTTACGGTCGCGGCGCTGGACGAAGGCGAGGCGAAACTGGCCGAGGAAGAGGGAACGGCCGGGAAGCAGGAGGCCGAGAGCGAGCAGGTCGAAGGCATGGGCTTTTCGGTCGCGAGCATCGACGATGCCGCGCGCGAGCGGTATGACATCGCGCCGGAGACGAACGGTGTCGTTGTCACCGCGGTCGATGCCGCCGGCGCCGCCGCCGAGAAGGGCCTGCGGGCCGGCGACGTCATCGTCGAGCTCAGCCAGGAAGAGGTGACGAAGCCCGGCGATATCTCCGCCAAGATCAAGGCGGCGCGGTCGGCCGGCCGCAAGTCGGTCCTGCTCCTTGTCGAGGGCCAGGGCGGCATGCGCTTCATCGCGCTTCGGGTCGGCGACAGCAAGTAGAGGGGTGTTGCTGCAATCCGAGCAGCGACCGCCACACGCTTATGACAGTGGAGGACGCCCCTTGCAACAGCCGTTGATCCAGCCGTTCGGAGCGGTCCGCCCGGCTGCGGGCCGCGCCTCGGACATCATCGCCAAGCCTTACGATGTCCTGAGCTTCGCGGAAGCCAAGGCGGGCGCCGAGGGACGGCCGTGGAGCTTTCTCCACGTCTCGCGCGCCGAAATCGACCTGCCGGCGGGCACCGATGCCCACGGGGAGGCCGTTTACGCGCAGGCGGCCAAAGCATTCGCGGCGATGCAGGCAGACGGCGTGCTGGTGCGCGATGCAGCGCCCGGCTACTACGCCTACAGGATGATTGGCGACGGCCACGCTCAGACCGGCTTGGCCGCGGCGGCTTCGACCGAAGCCTACGCTGCGAACCGGATCCGCCGCCACGAACACACCCGTCCGGACAAGGAGCTCGACCGGACCCGGCAGATCGAGGCCGTCGGCGCCCATACCGGACCGGTGCTGACCGCGCACCTGCCGAGCCGCGAGATCGCGACGCTGCTCGCGACGGCGACGGCCGCCGATCCCATTGCCGACGCGCACACCGACGATGGCGTCCGTCATCAGGTCTGGCCGATCGCCGGACGCGACGCCGTCGAGCGGATCACCGCCTGCTTCGAGGCGATGGCGGCGATCTACATCGCCGACGGCCACCATCGCTCGGCGGCGGCCTTGCGCGTTGCTCAGCGGAAGGGCGACGGCCGTTTTCTCATCATCAGCTTCCCGGCCGACCAGATGCGGATCCTCGGCTACAACCGCATCGTCCACGATCTGAACGGCCGCAGCCCCGAACAGCTCATCGCCGAGATCGGTGAAGTCTTCGCCGTGGAAACGTCGACTGGAGCGGTCGAGCCCGACCGCTGTGGCACGTTCGGCATGTATATCGCCGGCCGCTGGCGCCGGTTGTCCCTGCGCGAACAGCTGGCGGCGGATCTCGACGCGGTCGACCGCCTCGACGTGAGCCTGCTGATGGCGCGGATCCTGGGCCCGGTCCTCGGCGTCGGCGATCCAAGAACCGACCAGCGCATCGATTTCGTCGGCGGCGGCCGCGGGGTCGAAGAGCTGGCCCGGCGCGTCGATGCGGGGGACTGGGCCGTCGCGTTCTCGCTCTATCCCACTGCCCTGGCCGACCTGATGGCGGTTGCCGATGCGGGACTGGTCATGCCGCCGAAGTCGACCTGGTTCGAGCCGAAGCTCGCCGACGGCCTGCTCTCCCTGCCATTGAGCTGATAGTCCGAGCTGATCCCGGCGCTTTCCTTCGCTGCCGGCGCAAGGTACACAATCGCCGGACGCGCCCCTCCTTCCATATCAGCGGATGCTCCCTTGCTGAGACGCCTCTACGACTGGACGATGAACCTGTCCGCGCATCCGCACGCGCTCTGGGTCTTGGCCGGCGTCGCCTTCGTCGAAAGCTCGGTCTTCCCGATCCCGCCGGATGTCCTACTCATTCCCATGGTTCTCGCCGCCCGGCAGCGGGCATGGCTGATCGCCGGGGTCGCCACCGCCGCCTCGGTCGTCGGCGGCATCGCCGGATACGGCATCGGTTACTTCCTGTTCGCCGAGGTCGGCCAACCGCTCCTCGATTTCTACGGCTACCAGGACAAGTTCGCGGAGTTCAGGGAGCTCTACAACGCCTGGGGCGCGTGGATCGTCTTCGGCGCCGGCCTGACGCCGTTCCCCTACAAGGTCATCACCATCGCCAGCGGCCTCACTCATCTCGACTTCGTGACCTTCAACATCGCCTCGGTCCTGGGGCGCGGGGGCCGCTTCCTCGTCGTCGCCGGGCTGCTGTGGCAATTCGGCCCGCCGATCCGGACCTTCATCGAAAGGAACCTTGGACTGCTGACGGTGGCCTTCTTCGTCCTCCTGCTCGGCGGCTTCCTCGCCGCCCGCTACCTTTTCTAGGCTTGGCGGCGCCCTCGCCTTCTCCTCCACGGTCGCGGCAGACGCCGTCCTCGGTCGTCGTCGCCGGGCCGACCGGAAGCGGCAAGTCGGCGCTCGCGCTGGCCCTCGCCGAGGATCTCGGCGGCGTCGTCATCAACGCCGACAGCATGCAGGTCTACCGCGATGCGCGGGTGCTGACGGCACGGCCGTCGCCGGCGGACGAAGCGCGCATTCCCCACCGCCTGTTCGGCGTTCTCGCCGCCGACGATCCATGCACGGCCGGTCGCTGGCGGGCCCTCGCGCAGGCTGAGATCGCCGCCGCTCAAGGCGCGGGCCGCAGCGCCGTCGTGGTCGGCGGCACGGGGCTCTACATCGAGGCCCTGCTGAAGGGGCTGGCGCCTGTCCCGCCCATTCCGCCGCCCGTGCGCCGGGAAGGAGCGCGGCTGTACGAGGCCCTCGGCGCCGCGCGCTTCCGCGCCCTGCTCATCGACCGCGAACCGCACGCGGCCGACCTGCCGCCGGGCGACCGCCAGCGGCTGCTCCGCGCCTGGGAGGTGGTCGAAGCCACCGGCAGGCCGCTCTCCGAATGGCACAAGGACGAGACCGCTAACCCGCCCCCGCTCCCGGCTTTCGTCATTCTCCTCTCCACGCCGCGAGAGATCCTCTACCCGCGCCTCGACGCCCGGTTCGAGACCATGCTTGGCGCCGGCGGCCTTGACGAGGCCCGAGCGCTGCACAGCCGCGGCCTCGATCCGAACCTGCCGCTGCTGAAGGCCGTCGGCATCCGCCAGCTGCTCGCCCACTGCGCCGGCGACGCGAGCCTCGACGCGGCGAGCGCGGCGGCCCGGCAGGCGACGCGGCACTACGCCAAACGGCAGATGACCTGGTTCCGCCACCGCCTTACAGCCGACCTCTGCATCCGCGAGCAATTTTCAGAAAGCCTGGACGTGGAAATCTTGCCGAATATTCGCCGGCGGCTATTGACCGGGTGCCCCTGAGGGACTATTTTCCCGCTCACTGGCCCGGTGCGGAACCGGGCCATTTTTTGGCTGCGCGAGTGCCGTCCGAGGCTCGCCCGGCATCCACATGGAGAAGCTAAGATGGCGTATGAGCAGATGACAGGGGCCAAGATCCTCATCCGGGCGCTGATCGATCAGGGCGTCACGGATGTATTCGGCTATCCTGGAGGCGCCATCCTGCCCGTATACGACGAGCTTCATCAGCAGAACCAGATCCGCCACATCCTCGTCCGTCAGGAAGGCGGAGCGGTGCACGGCGCGGAGGGCTATGCCCGCTCCAGCGGCCAGGTCGGCGTCGTCATCGTCACCTCGGGTCCGGGCGCGACCAACGCCGTGACCGGTCTTGCCGACGCGCTGATGGACAGCGTCCCGCTGGTCTGCTTCAGCGGCCAGGTGCCGACCCATCTGATCGGCAACGACGCCTTCCAAGAATGCGACACCACCGGCATCACCCGTCCGGTGACCAAGCACAATTACCTGGTGAAGAAGACCGACGATCTCGCCCGGATCATCCACGAGGCGTTCTACGTCGCGCGCAGCGGCCGGCCGGGGCCCGTCCTCATCGACCTGCCGAAAGACGTGCAGCTCGGCACGGGTGGCTACATGCCGCCCGAGCACATCTCGCACAAGACCTACCGGCCGGTGGTCAAGGGCAAGGCTTCCGATATCGAGCGGGCGGTGGAGCTCATGGCCGAAGCCAAGCGGCCGATCTTCTACTGCGGCGGCGGCGTCATCAACTCCGGCACGCGCGCGTCGGAGCTGCTCACCAAACTCGTGCGCATGACCGGCTATCCGACGACGCTGACGCTGATGGGGCTCGGCGCCTATCCGGCGTCGGATCCCCAGTTCCTCGGCATGCTCGGCATGCACGGGACCTATGAGGCGAACATGGCGATGCATGACTGCGACGTCATGATCGCCATCGGCTCGCGCTTCGACGACCGTGTCACCGGTCGGCTCGACGCGTTCTCGCCGGGCTCGAAGAAGATCCACGTCGACATCGATCCGTCGTCGATCAACAAGAACGTCATGGTCGACATCGGCATTGTCGGCGACGTGGCAAACGTTCTCGAAGACATGATCGCGGCCTGGGAACGTCGCAAGGCGACGCCGGATCGTCGCGCCCTCGACGACTGGTGGCAGCAGATCGACGGCTGGCGCGGCCGCAAGTGCCTGAACTTCATGCAGGACTCGAAGGTCATCAAGCCACAGCGGGCGATCCAGCGGCTTTACGAGCTGACCCGGGACCGCGACGAGGTGTTCATCACCACCGAGGTCGGCCAGCACCAGATGTGGGCGGCGCAGCACTTCGGCTTCGACAAGCCCAACCGGTGGATGACCTCCGGCGGGCTCGGAACCATGGGCTACGGCCTGCCCTCGGCCATGGGCGTCCAGATCGCCCATCCCGACGCTCTGGTTGTCGATATCGCCGGCGAGGCGTCGATCATGATGAACATCCAGGAGCTGTCGACCATCGCCCAGTACCAGTTGCCGGTGAAGGTATTCATCCTCAACAACGAGTACATGGGCATGGTCCGCCAGTGGCAGGAACTGCTCCACGGCAGCCGCTATTCGCAGAGCTACATGTCCTCACTGCCCGACTTCGTGAAGCTGGCCGAAGCCTTCGGCGGGGTCGGCCTGCGCGCGACAAAGCCCGACCAGCTCGACGACGTGATCCGCGAGATGATCGAGACCCCGCGCTGCGTCATCGCCGACATCCTCGTCGACAAGGCCGAGAACTGCTTCCCGATGATCCCGTCCGGGGCGGCCCACAACGAGATGCTGATGGGTCCGGCGGACAAGGCCGAGCAGCCGATTTCCGAAGACGGCATGGTCCTCGTCTAGACGGCAAAACGGGGCGGCGCGACCTGACGCCGCCCCTTCCCATTCAGCAATAACTTTCAGGTCGGGCGGGCCGCGAGGGCCGTCCGTTTCCTTCTTCCGGGACAATCTCCATGTACGACAGCAATCTCGTCGAGAAGCACACCATCGCGGTTCTGGTCGACAACGAACCCGGCGTCCTCGCCCGGGTCATCGGGCTGTTCTCCGGGCGCGGCTACAACATCGAAAGCCTGACCGTCGCCGAGACCGATCCGAGCTGCCGCCGGTCGCGCATCACCATCGTCACCTCCGGCACGCCGATGATCATCGAGCAGATCAAGGCCCAGCTGAACCGGCTGGTACCGATCCACAAGGTCAGCGACCTGACGGTCGAGGGCGAATACGTCGACCGCGAAATGGCGCTGATCAAGGTGCGCGGCACCGGCGAGCACCGGGTCGAGGCGCTGCGCATCGCCGACATCTTCCGCGCCCGCGTCGTCGACTCGACGAACGAGTCGTTCGTCTTCGAGATCGTCGGCAAGACGGGCAAGCTCGACGCCTTCATCAAACTGATGCAGGCGCTCGGCCTGGTCGATGTCGCGCGCACCGGTGTCGTCGCCATCGGCCGCGGCGCCGACGCGCTCTGACCACGCTCCCCAACCGTCACCGACACCATTCAGCGGATCCACCAGGCGAGGAACCTCAAGCCATGCGCGTCTATTACGACCGCGACTCCGATGTGAACCTCATCAAGTCGAAGAAGGTCGCCGTCATCGGTTACGGCAGCCAGGGCCATGCGCACGCGCTGAACCTGCGCGACAGCGGCGTCGACGAGGTCCGCGTCGCGCTGCGGCCCGGCTCTGCCACGGTGAAGAAGGCGGAGAACCAGGGGCTGACGGTGATGACGCCGGACGAGGCGGGAGCCTGGGCCGACATGGTCATGGTTCTCACCCCGGACGAGCTGCAGGCCAGGCTCTACGCCGACAACCTCGCACACACGCTGAAGGAGGGCGCGGCGCTCGCCTTCGCCCACGGCTTCAACATCCATTTCCGCCTGATCGAGCCGCGGCCGGACCTCGACGTGTTCATGGTCGCGCCCAAGGGTCCGGGGCACACGGTGCGCTCGGAATATCAGCGCGGCGCCGGCGTCCCCTCGCTGGTCGCGGTCGCGCAGGACGCGACCGGCAACGCGCTGGAACTGGCGCTGTCCTACGCCTCGGCTTTGGGCGCCGGGCGGTCCGGCATCATCGAGACGACCTTCCGCGAGGAGTGCGAGACCGACCTGTTCGGCGAGCAGTCGGTGCTGTGCGGCGGCCTGACCTCGCTGATCCTCGCCGGCTACGAGACGCTGGTCGAAGCCGGCTACGCCCCGGAGATGGCCTACTTCGAGTGCCTGCACGAGGTGAAGCTGATCGTCGATCTGATCTACGAGGGCGGCATCGCCAACATGCGCTACTCGATCTCGAACACCGCCGAATACGGCGACTACACCTCCGGGCCGCGGCTAATCGACGCCTCGGTCAAGGCGCGGATGAAGGAGGTCCTGGACGACATCCAGTCGGGGCGCTTCGCCAAGGACTGGATGCTCGAGAACGCCTCCGGCCAGCCCAGCTTCAAGGCGATGCGAAGACGCGCCGCCGAGCACGTCATCGAGAAGGTCGGTGAGAAGCTGCGCGCGATGATGCCATGGATCGCCGAGAAGCGCCTGGTCGACAAGGCGAAGAATTAGGGCGCAAGTGGCGGGACCGGCTGGACGAGTCGGTCTTCGCCGGCGATGATGAGCGGACGGGTCGCAGGCCGAGGCGCCGGCCGCAACCAGCTCGGAGAGCTTGCCCATGATCTTCGCCGAGAACACAGTTGAATATGATCAGCCGCTTTACCGGCCGCCGAGCGAAGGCCGCAACCTGATCATCCAGGCGACGATCGGCTGCTCGTTCAACCAGTGCACTTTCTGCTCGATGTACAAGACCAAGGCGTATCGGCCGCGGCCATTGGCGGATGTGTTCGCCGACATCGATGCCGCCGCCCGCGCCTGGCCCGAGGCCGCGCGGGTGTTCCTCGCCGACGGCGACGCGCTGGTGCTGCCCACCGGCGATCTTGTCGCCATCCTCGGCCGGTTGGCTCGCGCCTTTCCCCGGCTTGAGCGCGTCTCCCTCTATGCCACGCCGATCAACCTGAACCGCAAGTCCGAGGACGAGCTGCGCCGACTGCGCGACAAGGGCCTGAGTTTGGCCTACGTGGGGATCGAGTCCGGCTCGGCCGACATCCTGCGCCGCATCCGCAAGGGCGCCTCGCCGGCGACAGTCATCGCCGCCCTCGAGCGGGCGCATGCGGCCGGCATCGCGGTGTCGGGGACCGTCATCCTCGGCCTCGGCGGCCGGCGGCTCTGGCGCGAGCACATCGACGGGACCGTTGAGGTGATCAATGCGGCACCGCCGGTGTACCTCTCGACCCTGCAGCTTCGGCTGGACGATACCACCGTCGGTGACTTCATCGCCCGCTTCGAGCGCGACGACACCGCTTTTCTGCCGCAGAACGACGCCGACATCCTCGCAGAACTGGAGAGGCTGCTGCGCGGGGTCGATCCGCCTCTGCCGATCGTCTTCCGCTCCAATCACGCCTCCAACTGCCTGCCGCTGGCAGGCGTGCTACCGGAAGATCGGGACACGCTCCTCGCGTCGATCACCTTGGCGCGCCACGGAGCGCCAGTGATGCGACCGGAGTTCCTGCGCGCGCTTTAGCTCAGAGGCTGCGCCTATGCGGCGCGCGGCTTGATCGCGGCCTCGATGTCGGGGCCGGCGCGGTCCTGCGTCTTCTCCAGGGCGCAGGTCATCTGCATACACAGCCAGAACTCGGCCGACGTCCCAAAGTAGCGGGCGAGTCCAGCGCCCTCAGCCCGCGCCGCTGCGTCTCGGCGCGTTTGCTGACGGCGCGGATCGCTTGTCGGCAATCGCCGCGGTGCCGCCTTTCTTGCGCGATAATGCGGCAAGCCCGATCAGCGACATCACCACCGGCGGCAGGATGAGGGCGACAACCTTGGCGGCATTTGCGAACTTGTCGATCTTCTGCATCGGATTGCCTCCTTGAGCTTAAACCACCAGCGATTTCCCTGAACCCCTCTTCGTCATCGCGACCGCGAGCGCGGCGAAGCGGGTGGCGATCCAGAGAAATGGGAGCCAATTTAAACCAGTGGATTGCCACGTCAGGGCTCCGCCCCTCCTCGCAATGACGATCCAAGTGGGTCGACCTGAGCGCAAAGCGCACGAGTGCCTGCCGCAATAAGGTATGCGCAGCGGGGGCCGAAAGCACGGGGCGAACCAGGGGGGCGGCGGCCTTTTCAAGTGTCAGAGCTTCCGGGTGATCCGCCGCGACCCAAAGGCATCGTTCGCCCCTCCGCCGGTGGAACCTCGGCCGTCGGAACCTCGGCCGTTGGAATATCGGCTGTTGGAATGTCCGCCGGTGGACCGTCGAATGGCGTCTCGCCCTTTTCAACAAACCGTACGACCCGCTGGGGCAGCGGCACCTCGATGCCGTGCTCACGGAACAGATTCCAGATCTCCAGCATCACGTCGCTCGAGATGTTGTGGATGCCATTCTGCACGTCGGCGATCCAGAAGCGGAGCTCCAGGTCGACCCCGTTCTCGCCGAAGCCGAGAAGGACCGGATTGGGCGCCGGCACCTTCAGCACCCGAGGCGGCCGGTCCGCCGCTTCCCGCATCAGCTTGAGCGTCAACCTCAGGTCGGTGCCAAAGGCGACCCGGACGCGCACTTTGAGGCGCACCTGGTCGTGCTGGTGCGTCCAATTGAACACCCGCTGGGTGATGATGTCCTCGTTGGGGATGAGGAACTGGGTGCCGTCGCGGGTCTCCACCTCGACGTAGCGGGCGCCCAGCGCCGAGACCCAGCCGTAGGTGCCGCCGACCTCGATGATGTCCCCCGGCTTGATGGACTTGTCCAGCAACAGGATGATCCCGGCGAACAGGTTGGCGACGGACTTCTGCAGGCCGAAGCCGATGCCGACGCCGACCGCGCCGGTGAAGACGGCGAGCGCGGTCAGATCGATGCCGACAACGCCCAGCGAGAGAACGAAGGCGATGCTGATCAAGACGATGGTCGAGACCTTGCCGAACAGCACCCGCGCGCTCGGCGTCAGGTCGGTGACCCTCTCGATGCGGCGGGCGACAAACCGGCCGATGACGATGGAGAGCCACATCAGGATCACCATCGTCAGCAGCCCCTCGAGGACGGCCAGCACCGAGACGTGCTGACCGCCGAGGGTGAAACGGATGGCGTCGAGTTCGGCGACCAGAGGCTCCGACACGCCGAGGATGCTCAGCGCCGCGACCGTCCAGATGAGCACGGCAACGATATGGCCGACGATGGCGCTGCTCACCATCGCCGAGGCGAAGCGGATGATCAGCCAGGCGACGGCGAGCTTGATCGCGATGACGACGAGGTCGCTGGGCCAGCCGAACCGGTCGGCGGCAATGCTGGTCGCCCACAGGCCGATGGTCCAGATCGCCGGCAGGCTCAGCGGCAGAATGTTGTTGAGGTAGAACTCCTCCTGCATGCGGTCGACGGCGACTCCGGCGAACAGTCGCCGCAGCCAAGGCTCGACCAGCCGGGCGACGATCGAGGCCACGAGCAGGGTCGCCATGATCGCCGGGGCCTGGGCGAGATGGGCTGGGGTGAGGATTTCGCCGGAGACGATATGGTCAAGGCGATTGATCCAGACGCCCACCTTCTCGGATAGCGACGCCGGCTCCATCCCGCGCTCCCCGCCAGTTGCCGTTCACGCGGAGACAGCCTCTCAGCGTCCGCCGCGAGCGGAAGTGGCGGAAGTGTACGGCAACAACCGGGATTTGCGAATGACTCTGAGACGGCGGGCGGCGGAGGCGGGTCGGCGCGTCGCTACTTCCCGGCGATGGCGGGGGCGCGGCCGTAGATGTCGTCGAAACGGATGATGTCGTCCTCGCCGAGATAGCCGCCAGACTGCACCTCGATCATCCTGAGCGCGATCTTGCCCGGGTTCTCTAGAGAGTGCCGGGTCGCATGGGGGATGTAGGTCGACTGGTCCTCGGTGAGGTAAAAGTTCTCGTTGCCCTTGTTCACCAGCGCGGTGCCGCTGACCACGACCCAGTGCTCGGCGCGATGATGGTGCATCTGGCAACTGAGGCGCTGGCCGGGGTTGACCAGGATTTCCTTCACCTGGAACCGGTCGCCGGCGTTGATCAGACGATACCAGCCCCAGGGCCGGAAGACCCTGCGGTGGACGTAATGCTCCGAGCGGCCGGCCCGCTCCACCGCTTCCACGATCTTCTTGACGTCCTGCGCCCGGTCCTTGGCGGCGACGAGAACGCAGTCATCGGTGGCAATGACGATGAGATTGTCGATGCCCAGCGCGGCGATCAGATTGCCATCGGCGCGGATGTAGCAGTTGCTGGCGTCCAGGGTGAGGGCGTCGCCCATGATGACGTTGCCGGCCGGGTCGTGCGGGCTGATGTCCCACAATGCCGACCACGAGCCGACGTCGTTCCACTCCATCTCCGCCGGCACGATGGCGCCTTTCTGCGTGTGCTCCATCACCGCGTAGTCGATGGATTCGCCTTTGATAGCGGTAAACGGGCCCTGGGCGAGGCGAAGGAAGTCGCTGTCGGCCACGGCGCCCGCCAGCGCGGCCTCGCACAGCTTAAGCATCTCCGGCGCGAGGCGGCGCACCTCGTCGATGAAGGTGTCGACGCGAAACACGAACATGCCGCTGTTCCACGCGTAGTCCGGATTGCCGACGTAGGTCCGGGCTGTCTCCAGATCCGGCTTCTCGATGAAGCGGTCGATGCGGAAGCATCCCGGCACGCCATCAATCGGCGGACCCCGACGGATATAGCCGTAGCCGATCTCGGGGCTGCTCGCGGGAATGCCGAAGGTGACGAGCGCGCCCTGCCGGGCCGCGGCGACCGCCGTTTGCACCGCCTGATGAAAGCCAGGCACGTCGCCGATGCGGTGATCCGAGGGCAGCAGCAGCATGACCGCCTGCGAATCGGCCTCGGCCAGCATCAGCGCGGCCACGGTCGCCGCCGGCGCCGTGTTGCGGCCGATCGGCTCGAGCACGAGCGCGCGCGGCTGACAATCGAGATCGCGAAGCTGTTCGGCGATGAGAAAACGATGCTCGTCGTTGCACAGAATGGTCGGCGAGGCGAACCCGTCGCCGCACACCCGCGCAACCGTCTCCTGCAGCATACTGCGCTCGGAGGTGAGCTGCAGGAGTTGCTTCGGCCGAAGCGTCCGAGACAGCGGCCACAGCCGGGTTCCGGTACCGCCGGATAGGATGACCGGGTGGACGGCTGCCGCCATGTCGTTCTCCTCGATCAACCTGCCTTCCATGGGGTCATCTTAAAGCGCAGGGCCGATCTGATACAGCTTGCTGAAGCATCGCCTCCGCGGCCCAGTGCCGCACCGCGTACGCTAGTGGGCCGTGATCGCGAAGTTCTTGGCGATATAGTCGCTCAGAAGTGCTACCGACTCCTCAACGGAGTTGTGCGTCGTGTCGATCCTGAGTTCGGCCATCACCGGCGGCTCGTACGGCGCGGAAACGCCAGTGAAGTCGTCGATCTCGCCGCGCCGGGCCTTGGCGTAGAGGCCTTTCGGATCGCGCTCCTCGCACGTCGAGAGATCGGCGTCGACGTGGACCTCGTGGAAGATCTCCGGCGCCAGCGCCCGCACCCGGTCGCGGTCGGAGCGGTACGGCGAGATGAAGGCGGTGAGAACCAGGAAACCGGCGCGGGCGAACAGCGCCGCGGCGTGGCCGACGCGGCGGATGTTCTCGACCCGGTCCTCCGGCGAAAAGCCGAGATCCGAGCACAGGCCGTGGCGGATGTTGTCGCCGTCGAGCACGTAGACCTGGTAGCCCTTGCGGAACAGGTACTGCTCGAGCGAGAACGCGAGTGTCGATTTTCCGGCACCGGAAAGGCCGGTCATCCACAGAACGCCGCCGCGGTGGCCGTTGTGGCGCCACCGCTCCTCCTCCGGAACACGGTGTTCGACGCGGAAGATGTTGGTCGCGCGAATGGTCTGGCCGGCGCGCTGGTCGGCGTAGCCGTCCATGCTGATCAGGCCGCCGCCAACGATGTCATAGTCTTCGACCAGGACGAAGCGGCCGGTAACCATGTTGTTCTCGAACGGATCGAGCGCGATCTGGCGCCGGGCCCGGAAGACGACTTCGCCCACCGCATTGCGTTCGACACTGTCGCCTGAGGAAATGCCAAGGTCGCTGACGTCGATGACCTTCTCAATCTTCTCGACCTCGACCGGAAATTCAGCGTTGCAGAGCTTCATCTTGTAACGATTGCCGGCCGTGAGCGGATGACGACCCAGCCAGAACAGCCGACCGCGGAAGACGTTGGTCAGCATCGGCGGATTGGTCAGAAGGCTGGCGACGTCGCCGCGCTCGACGAAGAGCTGCTCGTCGAGGGTGACGCCGACCGATTGGCCGGCGCGCACCGCCAGAACCGGCTCCTTCGCGTTCCACGCCTCGATTGACGATACCCGCGCGGTCTTGCCCGACGGCGAGAACAGCAGCACGTCGCCGCGGCGGAGATGGCCGCTCTCGATGCGGCCGGCAAGGATGCGTCGTTCGTCGAACTTGTAAACGTCTTGGATGGGAAAGCGCAGGGCGAGATCGAGCGGCGCCAGCGGCGGCTGGAAATCATCGAGGGCGGTGGCGAGGGTGTTTCCCTCGTACCAGTCCATGTTCGTCGACGCATTGACGATATTGTCACCCTCCCGGGCCGAAACCGGGATGATCTGGGTGTGTTGCAGGTCGATCCCGAGCCCCGCGAGATAATCGCGAACGTCAATCGCGACCTTCTGAAAGCGCGCTTCGCCGAACTCGACCAGGTCCATCTTGTTGATCGCGACGATGACCTGCTGGATGCCGAGCAGGTGCAGAAGGTAAGCGTGCCGCCGGGTCTGCTCCTGAACGCCGTCGCGGCCGTCAACCACGAGGATCGCCGCGTCCGCCTGGGCCGCGCCGGTCACCATGTTCTTGATGAATTCGCGATGTCCGGGCGCGTCGATAAGGACGTACTCGCGATGGGCCGTGCGGAAATGGATATGCGAGACGTCGATGGTGATGCCCTGGTCGCGCTCGGCCTTGAGCGCGTCCATGAGGAACGCATACTCGAACGGCATGCCCCGGCGCTCGCACATGGCCTGGATCGCCTCGACCTTGCCGTCGGGGAGCGATCCGGTGTCGTGGAACAGGCGCCCGATCAGGGACGATTTGCCGTGATCGACGTGACCGACGATCACGATCTTCAGAGGCAGATTGGACTGCAGGGGAAAGGTGGAAACGTCGTTCATTTTGGCTCTATTCGCAATTCGCATTGATCGAAGTAGGATGGCGGAAACGCTGGAGGATTTGCGCGATGGAGCGGAAGGAGTTTCAGGCTTGGCTGTCGGCGGTCGACACGCTGAGCGAGGC
>JBBSCD010000004.1:0-46856 GCA_038250645.1 Rhodospirillales bacterium | reverse complement strand
GCCGCGGAATAGGCATCGGGATCGCCAGGGCGGTGCGCAGTCCAGGCGCGCACCGCCCCCCTTATCCGCTGTTGCGGTGATTCAGTTCATGCTCCACGCGCCTGGGAAATGCCGCGGACAGGTCCTCCGCCGGAGCCAGCAGGTCGGCGAGGGTGTATCGATCGAGGGTCTCAAGAAAGCCGTCCAGCGCTTCCGTGAGCACGCTCCTGAGAAGGCAGCTTTTCACGATCCGGCAGTGGACGCCGGCGCTCTGGAAACACTCGACGAGCGCCATGTCCGGCTCCAGATCGCGAACGATGGCGCCGACCGTAATGTCCTCGGGACGTCGGCCGAGCCGGAGCCCCCCGTTCTTTCCGCGGATGGTCTCGATGTAGCCCAGCCGGCCCAGTTCATGGGCCAGTTTCATCAGGTGGTTTCTGGAGATCCCGTACTGCTCGGCGATCTCCTGGATGGTGGCGATACCGTCACCGCGCAGGCCAAGGTACATTAACACCCGCAGCGCGTAGTCCGTGTAGGCCGTCAGACGCATTCGCTATCCCGTGATCGAGCCACCGGCGCTCGGTGGGCGAGCAGGCTCCACAATAGAAGTATTCGCGATACATATTTGAATCGAGCTTTTTCCTCCGCACCCGCCGCCGGGACCAGGGTGGCGCGCAAGCGCAAGCGAGATCTTTCATCGCGCTGCTTGAACCACTCGGCGTCATCGCGAGCCCGAAAGGGCGTGGCGATCCAGAGAAAACATCGTGTCATCTCTGGTCACTGGATTGCCGCGTCGGGACTTCGTACCTCCTCGCAATGACGACTCAAGTGGATCGCCCCGAACGCGAAGCGCCAGAGGACGCTCAGAGGTTCAGCCGCGACATGCCCACCGGCTCGTACCGCGCACCGGCAGCGGCGCCGTGCGGCATCAGCTCGTCGATGGCAGTGAGCTCGTCCTTGGTCAGCGACACCGGCAATGCTCCGGCATTGTCCTCCAGGTTGCGCACGCGCCTGGTGCCCGGAATGGGGACGATGTCGTCGCCCTGGGCGAGCACCCAGGCGAGCGCGAGCTGGGCCGGCGTGCAGCCCTTCGACCGCGCCAGCTTCTGGATGCTGGTGACGAGATCGAGGTTGCGCTGGAAGTTCTCGCCCTGGAACCGGGGGGAGCGGCGGCGGAAGTCGTCCTCGGCCAGATCCTCGGGCCGCTTGATCTGCCCAGTGAGGAAGCCCCGGCCCAGCGGCGAGTATGGCACGAAGCCGATGCCAAGCTCGCGGCAGACAGGCAGGATCTCGGCCTCGACATCGCGGCTCCACAGCGAGTACTCGGTCTGCAGCGCCGCGATGGGATGGACTGCGTGCGCGCGCCGGATCGTTTGCGGCGCTGCCTCGGAGAGGCCAAGGAAGCGCACCTTGCCCTCGCGCACGAGCTCGGCCATGGCGCCGACCGTCTCCTCGATCGGCGTCTCCGGGTCGACGCGGTGCTGGTAGTAGAGATCGATGCTGTCGATGCCGAGCCGCCGCAGGCTCGCCTCGCACGCTTGGCGGGCGTACGCGGGTTTTCCGTTCACGCCGTCGAAGCTTCCGTCGGCGCCGCGGACATTGCCGAACTTCGTCGCCAGGAAGACGTCGTCGCGCCGGCCGGCGATGGCGCGGCCGACCAGCTCCTCGTTGCGGCCGACGCCATACATGTCGGCGGTGTCGAGGAAGCTGACGCCGAGTTCCAGCGCCCGATGGATGGTCGCCGTCGACTCCGCGTCGTCGTGGGCTCCGTAGAACTCCGACATGCCCATGCAGCCGAGGCCGATGGCCGATACCGCCGGGCCGTTTTTCCCAAGCTTCCGTTTCTGGATCATCGATCCTCCAAGGCGCGCAACTCCGCGTGAACACGACACTCAGTAACGTAGAGCGGCCCGGGGCCGCGTTCCAGCGAGACCGACCGCGGCGGCGCGCCGTCGAAAGCCGGCCTGAGCTTTACCCGATGGTAACGCCGCCCGGCGACACTGGGCTGTGCAGAGGCTGGCGCAGGTGCGCCCCTGTCTGCGCGGGCGCCCGACGTTCGGGCAACATCAACGGCAAAGGCCATGGCTTATGACTGACGCTACAGCGGCGATCAATCTCTCGCAGTACGCCGACCGCCTGCCGGAGATGGACAGACCGACCGTTCTCCATCGATGCGGCGATCACAGCGTCTACTGGCTTGGAAACCTTGAGGAGACGGCGTTTCGCTGCAACGCGTACCTCCTGGTCGATGGCGAGGAAGCGTTGATCATCGACCCGGGCAATCGGACGTTCTTCGCGTCGGCGGTCGAGCGCGTGCGCCAGATCATCGACCCGGCGAAGGTTACAGGCATGATCCTCTGCCATCAGGATCCGGATGTGGCCGCCTCCATGGTGGATTGGCTCGCGCTGAACCCGGCTATCACGGTGTTCTCGAGCCCGCGCACAAACGTCCTTCTACCGCACTACGGCTGCGGCGAATACCAGTTCTACGACGTTGTCGCAAATCCCGAGTATACGCTTCCATCCGGCGCCAGCCTGCGCTTCGTGGAAGCGCCCTTTCTTCATTTTCCGGGCGCCTTCGCGACATTCGACAGTGCCTCCCGGTTCCTGTTCTCGGGCGATATCTGGGCCGCGTTGGATCTGAACTGGGCGCTGGTCGTCAAAGACATGGACGACCATGCCCTGCAGATGAATCTTTTCCACGTCGACTACATGGCGTCGAACGTGGCGGCGAGGGGGTTCGTCGCAAGGATCGCGGATCTTCCGATCCGCGCCATCCTGCCGCAGCACGGTTCGATCATTGACGAAGGCCACGTTCCGGCCGCGATCGACTATCTGGCGACTCTTCAGTGCGGCATCGACGTGATCTACGCCGATCTGGTCGATTGAGTCTTTGCCAATAGAACGGCGACGGCCCTGGCGTCTGGAGGCTTGTTTCATGGCGGCCCCTTGCACGGCCTTGGCGGAGATCGCGCGCATCGATCAGCTCGAAAGGCAGAACAGGACCCTTCAGGAAGCGCTGCGTCAGGCGGATCGCCTCCGCGCACAGTGGCAGGCCTCCATGAGTGAGCTGAAGGCGACCAAGGCGGTTCTCAAGGAATCGCGCCAGCTTCTTCACGAGGTTCTGCAACGGGCGCCGGAGCCGCTGCTCGTGATCTCCGGCGAAGGGCGCAATCTGTGGACGAATGAAGCATTCGAAAATCTGAGCGCCCTTCCGCCGGAGAAGATGAGCGCAAAGAAGTTGCTGCTGCTTCTCGCGCCCGGCGAGCGCCGGTGCGCAATTTCGGCCCTGCGCTGCCTCGCCAAGGGGACGGCCGTTGCGCCTCGGGAATATGCGGTTCGAGTGCCGGAAGGCGAGGCGCGAGCGATCTTGACGCGCTGGACGGGGCTCTACGGCCGCGGCGGGTGTCTCAAGCACATCATCGTCTCGGGCGTCGACGTGACCGAACGCAAGACCGCGGAACAGGCGCTGGTTGCGAGCGAGGCGCGCTATCGTTTCATCGTCGAGAACATGCAGGACGGGCTCATTCTGGTCGAGGATGGGAAGCTCCGGTTCATCAACGACGCCTTCGCAGACATGATCGGCACCGGCATCGATGAGCTGGTCGGGGAGGATGTGCTCGCGCGTGTGGCGCCGGAAGACCGTGACATCGTCGGCGATCTGGTCGGCCCGCAAAGCCCCGTTGGCGGGATTTCCGGGCGGTGCGCCGTCCGCCTGCTGCGCCGTGACGGGCAGAGCCGCATCGACGTTCTGCTGAGCCTCGGCATGTTCCAGTGGCAGCCCGGACGCGTCGTTGGCATCGGAACGCTCAAGGACATCACGGCAATGAAGCGCGTGGAAAGCGAGCTTCGCCGCGCCAAGGACACAGCGGAAGAGACCAGCCGATGCAAGAGCGAGTTCCTGGCCGGGGTCAGCCACGAGATTCGCACGCCGATGAACGGCGTCCTCGGCATGGCGGAGTTGCTGTTGGGCACGGACCTCACCACGCAGCAGCGGCGGTTTGCCGAGGCCATCAGGCGATCGGGCGCTTCGCTGCTTGGCATCATCAACGGCGTCCTGGATTTCTCGAAGATCGAAGCCGGCAAGGTCACGTTGGAGGACGTCGACTTCGATCTCGGCGAGCTTGTGGAGGATGTGGCGGAACTCTGCGCCGAAGGCGCCCAGGCGAAGGGCCTGGAGGTGATCTGCGTGTTGCCGAGCGACTTGTCGACGGTCTATCGCGGCGACCCTGTCCGGCTGCGCCAGATACTCACGAACCTTGTCGGCAACGCGGTCAAGTTCACGCAGAGCGGCGAAATCGTCATCGGCGTTGCGTCAACGGATGAGACAATGAGCGTGGAGCGGCTGCTCTTCGAGGTTCGCGACACCGGCATCGGCATCCCTGCCGAAGCGCAAGCGCGCATATTCGAGGCCTTCAGGCAGGCGGACGGATCGACGACCCGCAAATACGGTGGAACCGGCCTTGGCCTCGCCATTGCGCAGCAGCTCGTGGCGATGATGGGCGGAGACCTTGCCGTGGTCAGCACTCCCGGCAATGGGGCGCGCTTCTTCTTTACGCTGCGCCTCGTCAGGACGCGTACGGTGCTTCAGGAACGGCACGCCCTGGCCGGTCTGCGGGCGCTCCTGGTCGTGGACAATGCGACGCTCCGTGACAGCCTGGAGCGGCAGCTCAGGGGGTTGTCGGTGGTGACCGAGAGCGCGGCGAACGCCGATCAGGCCATCCGCCGTTTCGCGCACGGCGCTGCGCGAGGGCAGGATCCGGATGTGGTCATTGTGGGAAGCAAGGCCGGCGCGCCGGGCGGCCTGGATGTGGCTCACGCGATTGCGCCCCATCCCGGCGCCTCCGGCGCCGAGATGATCCTTCTGACCGCACTTGGCGATCGCGCTGGCCGGGAAGCCTGGCAGCAGGCCGGATTCAGGTTCACGATCACCAAGCCCGCACGCACGTCGTGCGTCTACGACACGCTCGCCGCGGCCTGCGGCAGAGCCCGGCTCGGCGCGAACGAGGCCGCCGCGTCCGGCCCGGCGGATCCGGCCGCACCCCCGCTTCGCGCAAGAATCCTGCTGGCCGAGGATGACCCGGTCAATCAGGAGGTGGCCGTTACCATGCTGGAAATCCTTGGGTGCAGCGTGGTCATCGCCCGGAACGGCCGTGAAGCACTGGAGTGGCTCGGGACCGAGCCGTTCGACATCATCTTGATGGACTGTCAGATGCCGGAGATGGACGGCCTCGCGGCGACGGCGGAACTTCGTCGGCGCGAGCGCGAAGGGCCTGTACTTCGCCTGCCGGTCATCGCACTGACCGCCAACGCCATGGACGGTGATCGCGAACATTGTCTCGCCGCGGGCATGGACGACTATCTGACCAAGCCCATCGATCTCGACCGATTTACTCGCGCACTGGCTGCGGGTCGGCGAGGCCAACGTATGCTGACCTTCACCGCACCCGGTAAACAAGCGCCGCCAGCAGCCTTTTGGCCGGCGCCTCTGGCGGCGACGCGCGACCGGTTGCGGGTCAGGCGCTGATGCCGAGCGTCTCGTGCACCCTTGCCACCGTGGCATCGTCCAGAGCGAGGCGCTCGGCCAGCCGCTTGAGGTAGTCACGCTCGGCGTCGGTGTCGACGGTGATGGCAAGCAGCGAGGCGCCGTAGACCTGAACCGCGACCTCGCGGTTCGGCACCTCGCGGACCAGCGCGTCGAGATCAAGCGGTTTTTGCATCTCGTCGATGACGAAGGCCTGGGCTTCCTCGTCTTCGCCGTCCTCTTTCAGCTTACCGAGGATCCGGCTGATCTCGGCGCCGTCGATCTCGCCGTCGGCCTTGGCTGCGTTGATCATCGCTTTCACCGCCAGCCTGGCCGTGTCCTGAAGCTGAGCCTCTTCGGCCGGGCTCTGCGGCTCGCGCAAGCCAATCGGCGCCTGCACGGAAGCGTCTTCCGGAGCCGCCGCATCGGCGCCCTGACCGCGAGACCTCAGCGCCTGCATCGCCAGGCTGCCGAGTACGGCAAGGACACCTCCGCCGACCGCGCCCCTCATTGCTCCTCGACCGCCGCCGAGAACCGAGCCGGCAAGCGCCGCCAGCCCGCCGATGGCCAATGGGTTGCCCCCTTGCACCTGCCGGCCGGCCGTGCCAAGCCATTTCTCCGCCGTACCGGTCACGTTGCCCAGGCCGCCCCGGCTCTGCGCCATCAGATCCTTGAAGATCTGCGCAATCGAACCGTCGCCGGCGGCAAGGCCGTCGGATCCCATCGCATGACCGAGACGGTCGTTCGTCTTGTCCGTCGTCATCCCCGACTGCATGATCCGGCCCAGAAGATCCCGTGCATCGAACATTGTCGTCCTCCCTGTTTCTGTATTCCAACGGTCGGCGAGGTGGCCCGTCCGTGCGCTGCCCGCAAGGGCAAACGCGCCTTGGCGATTTCCATACGTGCGCACGGGCTATAAAGGATCATCCCGTCTCACGGCGCCGTCGTCTCGGCGTCGAGGCGGAGGCGAAAGTTGACGACATCGTCGCCGATATCCGCCGTCGATGCGACGGCCTCGCGGATGGTGATCGGCTCGCCGTAAAGCGCATTGGTCGCGTATTGGTCCGGCGCCAGCACCGTTCCCGCAAACGCTTGCTGCGGATCCTCATTGGCTTTGGCCGCGTTGGAGACCGCGGCAAGGTCCGCGGCAAGGTCCGCGGCCGGCAGCGGCCCGGGAGCGAGCCTGGCGACCGAGATGCCCGAGCCGCCGAGCCGAATGCGCTGGGCAATGAGGCGCTCGACATCCGTCAGCGCTATGAACATCGCCTGACTCACCTGATCGGCCGGCGAACGGCCGAACGTCCCGGAAATGACAGTGTAGACGGCCGGGCCGGTCCACGATCCACCGGTGTCGCGGCCGAAGAGAAGGCCTCGCCAGCCGCCGATCCCGCTGTCGATGCCCTCGTTGGTGAAGATCAGCAGGCCATGCGCTTGACGCAGCGCGATGCGTACCGTCTCGGCGGTTTCGCCTTCGCCCAGGAATCCGGTGAGGGTGGCATTCGCGCCGGCCAACAGGCGCGCCTGGTCGTCGGTAATGGCGGCCGCTGCGCCCGAGATCGCTGGCAGCAGAATGACGCCGAGGATCAGGATCAGCGCCAACGCCGCCTGACGCCGCAAGAACAAGAAGCTATCCACTGGCTCCTCCAGTCACGAATCCGGCAAGGATGCGGCCACGCAACCAAAGCGCGGCTTGCGGCGAGAACCCCGTTGCGGGGTGGACGAAGTCGACCCATGCTCCTACAGTCCTTGGCATATGGCAACGCTGGCGAAGTCGACGGACAGCCACGGCGAGACGCGGCGATGATGGAAATTCGACGTCGTTCGCTGTTCGTCCGCCGTGCCGTTGTCGTGATCGGCTACTGGCTGTTGTGGCTCGGCGCCTGGCGGCTCGCGATCCCGTTCGAGGTTGCTCCGCGCATCAGCATATGGTGGCCGCCGGCCGGTATCTCCTTCGCCCTCCTGCTGCTCTTCGGTAGCCGTTACCTTCTCGCGGTTGCGGTGCCTCAGCTCTTTATCATGGCGCTCATCCTGCCCGATCGTCCCGCCTACTGGTTCGGGCTGATGGTCATTAACTGCGCCGGGTATGGGGGCGCGGCGGCAGCGGTCCGCCATCATGCCGGCCCGGTTCCGTTCCACACTGCGCGCAACGCCTGCATCTTTCTCGCCGCCGCATGTTGCGGCGCCGCCGCGGTGGCCGTTCCCGGCTCAATGCTCCTGAGCCTGGTCGACGGCGGGCCGTGGAGCGACCTGAGCGGTTCGATCCTGTCGTGGTGGATCGGCGATCTGGCTGCTCTCACCATCGTCGCGCCCTTTATCGTCTTCGCGTTCGATCCGGTGCGGCGATGGGCCGAGGGCGCCGACGGGAGGATACCGCCGACGTTCGATCCGAGGACCGTTCGCGCCCTCCTCTGTGTACTTGCCGCGACGGTGCTGGCGCTGGCGGTTGCGGCTGCCGGCGCCCTCGGCACCGGTTACACGTGGTTTTTCGTCCTTTTCCTGCCAGCTTTGTACGCCGGCTACGCCTTGGGTCCGCGCGTGAGTTCGGCGACGGCGCTGGTCGTGACCCTCGGCTCGCTGGCCATGCTTCAGTCTGTCGAGCTCATGACACGGCCGCTCGATCTCCAGTTCTTCATGATCGCCACGGCGGCCGCGAGTCTGCTGTTCGCCATCGTTGTGGATGACTGGCGCGCGGCGCGGCGCAAGCTCCTCGAACAGCAGGCGCAGCTCGAGCAACGGGTTGGGGCGCGCACCCGCGAGCTTGCCGAGGCCAATGCGTTGCTTGAAATCGAGGTGCGGGTCCGTGAGGAAGCCGACAGGGCGCTGGTCGAGGCGAAGGAGGCGGTCGAGTCGAGTTACCGCGAGCTGGAGACCATTTATCAACACGCGCCCGTGGGTCTGACGCTGCTCGACAGCGACTTCCACTATCTGCGGGTGAACGAGACCGTTGCCGAGATCGATGGCGCGCCCGTCGCCGCTCACAGGGGTCGCACACTTTTCGACATCGTGCCTGACATGGCGCCGGCTCTGGTGCCTCACCTGCGCCAGGTCTTCGAAACGGGAATTGCGATCCGGAGCGTTGAGGTGCGGGGCATAATGGCCGGCCAACCCGGCGTCGAGACCATCTGGCTCGATAATTTCTACCCGCTGAAGAACATCGACGGGTCGGTCGAGGCCGTCAGTATCATGATCCAGGACATCACGGAGCAACGCCGGACCGAAGAGGAGCTGCGTCGCGCGAGGGACTCGGCCGAACAGGCGAATGCACTCAAGTCTCGCTTCCTGGCGGCGACCAGTCACGACCTGCGCCAGCCTCTGCAAACCTTGTCGCTGCTGCAAAGCATTCTTGTCGAGCGGATCAAGGACGATGACACCGGCCGGATTGCCGGACAGATGGGCATCGCCATTGACGTCATGACCGATACCTTGAACGCACTTCTCGATGTCGACGGCCTGGAGAAGGGTCGTCTGGACCCGAGGATCAGTAATTTCCCGGTCCAGGTCCTGCTCGACCGGATGCGCAGCGAGCTGGCGTCGACGGCCGCCGGCAAGAAGCTGGCTCTTAAGGCATGCGCTTGCAGCGCGGTCGTTCGCAGCGACCAGCGGCTGCTGGAGCGCCTTGTCGAGAACTTCGTCGCCAACGCCGTAAAGTACACCGAGAGCGGCAAGATCCTGGTCGGCTGCCGTCGTCGCGGCGCGATGATCCGCATTGAGGTCTGGGACACGGGCCCCGGTATCGAGGAGGCTGAACAGGATCTCATCTTCGAGCAGTTCTACCGCGGCAGAACCGCTGGAGCCGTGCGCGAGCGCGGGCTTGGGCTGGGTCTCGCGCTGGTCCGCAGCCTCGCGGATATTCTCGACCATCGCGTCGGCGTGAAATCGACGGAAGGCAAAGGCTCGATGTTCTTCGTCGAGGTGCCTGTCGGTTCAGGCACAACAGCGATGCTGCCGGCGCCGCCGCAGCAGGCTGCGGCCGTGGCCCAGCGGCCGCCCATGATCGTTCTCATCGAGGACGATCCGGCTGTGCGCGAGTCGCTGGTGATGCTGCTTGTCGGCAACGGCTACACGGTCAGAGCCGCCGCTACGGGCGAGGAGGCGGTTCGGCTGGTCGAGGACGACGACGACGCGCCGGCGCTTGTCATTGCCGATCATAACCTCCCGGGGGTTCTGAACGGTGTCGATGCAGCGGAGCGGATTCGCGGGCGAAGCGCTCACGCCGCCGGGCTCATCCTCACCGGCGAAGGCTCGCGCGAGAAGCTCGATCGTCACACCAGCGACGGCCTGGAGTGGCTGCAGAAACCGGTAAAGGCCGAAGATCTTCTCACCCGGGTCCGCACCCTTATTGCCGCTCGCGACGGCGGCGGTACGCGTGCGACGGCGACCGACGCAGTAGCTGCGCAGCTGCCGGCCGCGGAACCGGAGGGTCGAGAAGCAGAAGAGGACGGTCGGGCGAACGTCTTCATCGTCGAAGACGAAGAGGGGCTGCGCGAGGCTCTGGCGCAGGTTCTCGAGAGTAGGGGCTTCCACGCCCGCACCTATGCGACCGCCGCCGAATTTCTGGCGAAGCACAGGCGCGAGCGCAGCGGCTGCATCCTGATCGACATCGGCCTACCCGGGATGAACGGGCTGCAGCTTCAGCAGCGACTGAAGAGCGAGGCCATTGAAATTCCAGCCATAATCGTTTCCGGGCGCGGCGAAGTGGCCCTCGCCGTTCAGGCCATGCGCGATGGGGCTGTCGACTTTCTGCAAAAGCCCGTCAACGAACGCATGCTCGTCGAGGCGGTGCACCGGGCGCTACGCCAGTCTCAGGCTTCTGCCGAGGTCGAAGCGGAACGTGCGCTGGTGCTCAAGCGGATGGAGCGCTTGACCCCGCGCGAGCAGGAGATCCTCGCCATGGTCGCATCGGGGCTGGCAAACAAGGAGATCGCCGCGCGCCTGAATATCAGTCAGCGGACGGTCGAGAATCACCGGGCCCGGGTGATGCACAAGATGGACATGCGCTCGCTGGCAGACCTCGTGCGCGCCGTCAATCTTATCGATCCGGTTTCGCTGGCACGCATGGACAACGTCGCAGCCCACGTGGGTAGCCCCGGCTCCTGAGTAGAAACACCTACGTACATTCCGATGCTATTCGTGTAGCCGGCGCGTACCTACCTTGCGTAGTGCGAGCCGTGCGGTTCGGCCATGCGGATGGCAGGGATCTCCGGCTGCCTTATAAATAATAGTGGGAACGGGACAGTCATGATGAACCTCCAGGGACTGGCGAGCGCAGCGCACGTAGAGGTGCCAGGCAACGTGAATATCGACTTTCTCCGGTACGTGAGCAAACTCGCCACCGGCTCCGAGAACGAGATCGGTATGCCAATTCGGCTCGAAACCCGACGTATCGCCAAGCATCACGACATCTTCGCCGAGGGCGATACGCTCCGCGACGTGATGTTTCTGCGCCAGGGCTGGGCCTATCGGTACCGGCTGCTCGGCGACGGCCGCCGCCACATCGTCAACTTCCTCATCCCCGGCGACTTTGTCGGCCCCTATTTCCCGGTAGCGGCGCACTTCTGCGGGACGCTAACCGACATCACGCTCTGTCAGGCGCCGCGCAGCGATTTCAGCAAAGCGAACCGCGACTGTCCGGCTCTGGCCTCCGCTCTCGAGGCGATCATGGCGAGCGAGTACCGGCTGTTGTCGGAGCGTCTCGTCAGTCTCGGGCGCCGTAACGCCCGCGAGCGCATGGCTCATCTGCTGGTGGAGCTGTACGAGCGGATGCGCCGGGTCGGCCTCATCAACGACAACTCCTACGAATTCCCGGTAACGCAGGAGATCCTTGCCGACACGCTCGGCCTCAGCGTCGTTCACGTCAACCGCACGTTGCGCAGCTTGCGTGAGGACGGATTGGCCACCGTCGGCTTCGGCCGGGTCTGCATCCGCGACCTCGATGGACTGATGGAAGTCGCCGGCGCCGACGAACCCGCCCGTGTCTACTGGAATGGCGGCGCAACCTGCCGCTTGCCCATGGCGGCCGCGTCCTGAGCCGCGTCCCGGTCAGGGACGGATGCAGGTCCACCGGCGGCGACGAGGGAGAGGTATTCCCAAACCATCGTCGCCCCGGCCAGCGCCGTGATCTCCGACACATCGTAGGCCGGCGCAACCTCCACGAGGTCCATGCCGGCCAGGTCCAGGCCGCCCAGCCGACGAAAGATGGCCTGGGCTTGCCACGTACTTAGCCCGCCGACCTCCGGCGTCCCCGTGCCGGGCGCGAATGCCGGATCCAGAGCGTCGATATCGAAGCTGATGTAGACCGCGCCTTCGCCGACGGCAGCGCGGATTTGGGCGGCGGCCCAGTCGGCGCCCTTCTGGTGAATTTCCTCTGCCCTTAGAATCTGCACCCCTTGGCCGACGGTCCAGTCGTAGACGGGTTTCTCCATGGGCGAGCGAATGCCGGCCTGCACCATACGGTGGGGATCGACCAGACCTTCCTCGATGGCGTGGTAGAAGACCGAACCATGCCCGTAGCGCAGCCCAAAGCTGTCGGGCCAAGTGTCCACGTGCGCGTCGAAATGGATGAGGCCGACGCTGCGGCCGCGCCGATGCGCCAGCGCCCTGAGCAGTGGCAGCGATACGGTGTGATCGCCGCCCAGGGCGACAAGGTGCGCGAACACGGAAGCCTGCCGCTCGATCATCTCGAGGCTTTGCTCGAGGTCTCCCATGGCGATCTCGAAGTCGCCGACATCGCGCAACCCATGGTCCGCCGGCCGGACCCAGTGCGTCGGGTGGTCCCCGTCGACGAGCATCCGGCTGGCGTGGCGCAAAGCGTGGGGACCGAAGCGGCTACCGGCCCGGTTGGTCGTGCCGATGTCGAGCGGAATGCCGGCTACGAAGCTCCGCCCATCCAGGGTCAAATCGGCGGCAGGACCGAATGGGACGCCGAGGAAGCTCGGCGCGATGGCGAACGTCGGGGGCGGGCGCATGTCGTCACCCTCTCTCGAGATTGGCACTCAGCACGGAACGACCGGGACAACAGGTAAGGCGTCGCCGCGGCTTTGCGGGCGAAAGCCGCCTGTGGCCGGCACGATCAGCATATGCACCCTCGCGACCGGCAGCGCAACGAGCCCGGACAGGGCAAATGCCGCGGCCGCCCGGTCGATGCAGATCTGTCGTGGGACAAGGATTCGGCCTGAACCAGATCGGGTCTATGCTGGAGCGACAGGCCCCGGACGCCCCTCGGCTGCCTTGTCCGAAGGCGACCGGTCGATTTATTAGTTCCGGAGCGTCTTATATCTCCGCCCAAAGGACGCAGGATGCTCTACGGTCCAAGGGTCGGGCCTGGGGCGGAACGCTTGTGCCCGATCGGGGAAAGACAGGCGGATGCGTGATCTCAAGTCGGCTCTGGCGCAGCATTTCCTGCTGAAGGATCTGTCTCCGGTTGACCTGGAACGGGTCGGCGAGCTGGCGACGACGCGCTGGTATCGCGCCGGGCAGTCCGTCTTCATGAAGGGTGATCCGGGAACAGCAATGATGGCCGTCCTTAGCGGCCGGATCCGCATCTGCGCGTATTCGGCGGACGGCCGCGAGGTCATCCTGAATGTCATCAATCCCGGCGAAGTTTTTGGCGAGATTGCCCTCATCGATGGCGGCGAGCGGACCGCCGACGCGTTCGCCATGGAGCCGACGGAACTCCTGAACCTCAGCCGGCGCGACTTCCTGCCTTACCTCGAGCGCAATCCGCCAGTCTGCATCAAGCTGCTGATGATCCTCTGCCAGCGACTGCGCTCGACCAGCGAACAGCTCGAAGACTTCAACTTCCTCGATCTGCGTTGCCGTCTGGCCAAGCGGCTGCTTTATCTCGCTGCCATTCACGGCCAACCAACCGCGAAGGGCATCCACATCGGGGTCCGGCTGCCGCAGCATCTGCTCGCGAGCATGATCGGCACCTCCCGCGAGGCGGTGAACAAGCAGCTTCGGATGTGGGAACAAGACGGCCTGCTCGACGTGCGGCGCGGCTCGATCACGATCCTCGATCGCCAGGGTCTCGAAAGGGTCGTCGACGATGTTGCCTGCGCCCCGGAACCAGCCACGGCGATGAAGCGTAAGGAATAGCGCGGTATCAAGCGCAGGGCGGCCGCTTTATTGGCCGGAGCGCGATACGCCAAGGGCTGGCCGAAAGGCCAGCCCTGCGCTCCGCTGCAACGGCTGCGAGGCCTACCGCATGTGCTCGACATCGACGTCATGACTGCGCTTGCCGTAGTGATCGGTCCACTGCGGGCCCGTCGGGATGACATCCTTCTGGGCATGCAACTCCTCGGACCGCTGGTGGGCGTGCTGTCCGAAGAGCTCGAACTCGCCCTTCATCAGCCGCATCCAGGCCGCCGCCATGATTCCGATCGCGCCCATCGCCGACGCCATCGCCGCCTGCTGCAACTTCAGAGAGAAGTCAATCGCGTCCAACATTTCAATCACCTCCCTCCTATAATCGCTATTCAACAGCATAGGAGCCGTTATTGCAGTGCACAAGATCTTTCTGGCACGTAAGCCCGCCGCGCAAAGCAACGCTTCTTCGCGCCGCGGCTACTGCACCAGCATTGGTTCGTCATCGGGCTCGGCCGGCGGCGGCGCCATGCCGGCTTGATGGTGGACCAGGCGCCACCAGTCATTTTCGCGGACGAAGATGTTGGTGGCGGCGAGAACGGCTTCGCTCAGGTGCTCGTAGCAGACGACATAGGCGAACTCGCCCATCACCGTCGCGGCGGCGCGGCTGACACGCACGTGGGGCGAGCGGGGGTTCGAAAGAATTGCGCGCCAGCTCGCCAGGACCGGCTCGCGTCCGGCCAGCGCCGTCCATCCCGGGTGGATGCAGGTGATCGCCTCGTGCTGCGACCAGACTTTTTCCATGGCGTCCAGGTCGCGGCCGGCAAACGCGGCGTAGAAGGCGTCATTGGCGAACAGAACGGCGACATCTGCGGTCACGGGCCACCCTCCGGCAGGCAGGTCTCGATGTTGCGTTCCAGCAGTCGGCCTCAGTATAGCCCAGCCCCGCGCCCCGTGGTACGACCCGACGCTTGGCTAAACCGATGCATGTCTTCTGTATCTTCCAGGGTGGCGGTTCAATGATCTTCGACAGCTATGCGCTCGCGCGCCCCCTGCTGCATGCCATCGAACCGGAACGGGCGCACCGACTGACCGTCGCCGCCCTGCGCGCGGGGTTTGCCGGTACTGCCCGTAGCGCCGCCGATCCGTCTCTGGCCTGCGGGCAATGGGGGCTGCGCTTCACCAATCCCCTCGGCCTCGCCGCAGGCTTCGACAAGAATGCCACAGTTATCGATGCCGTCCACGGGCTCGGCTTCGGCTTCACCGAGATCGGGACGGTGACGCTCCGACCGCAGCGCGGGAACCCGCGGCCACGGCTGTTCAGGCTGCCTGCCGACGGGGCGGTCATCAACCGCATGGGCTTCAACAACGACGGCCTGGCGGCGATCCGGGCGCGGCTGGAGCGCCGCCGGGCTACGCGCGACCGCTCCGGCCTGGTCGGCGCAAATGTTGGCCCGAACCGGGACGCGACCGATCCCGTCGCCGACTGCGCCGCCTGTGTCGGGACGCTGGCACCGTTCGTCGACTACCTTGTCGTCAACGTCTCGTCGCCGAATACGCCGGGACTGCGCGGCCTTCAGGCGCAGGATGCCCTGCGGCCCCTGCTGTCTGCCTGCCTCGATGCACGCGGCCCGAGGTCGCAAGCGCCGCCGCTGCTGGTCAAGGTCGCGCCGGATCTCTCAGCCGAAGAGCGACAGGGCATCGCGGCGGTGGTGCTGGAACTGAGGGTCGACGGGCTCATCGCGACCAACACGACCATCGCCCGGCCGCCAGGCCTGCGCGACCCTCTGCGGGGCGAGGCGGGCGGCCTCAGCGGCCGGCCGCTGTTCGCGCCCTCCACCGAGGTCCTCGCCGACCTCTACCGTCTGACCGAGGGGCGCATCCCCATCATTGGAGCCGGCGGCATCGCCAGCGGCGCCGACGCCTATGCCAAGATCCGCGCCGGCGCCTCGCTGGTGCAGCTCTACACAGCGCTTGTCTATCAGGGTCCGCGTCTCGTCGGGCGCATCCTCGGCGAGCTCGCGAGCCGCATGCGCGCCGACGGCTTCGAACGGATCGAAGAGGCCGTCGGGAGCGGCAATACCGCCCGGGCGATCTCGAAACGCGGAGCGGCGCATCGCGGTTGACACGCCGACGCCGCGTGGCATACTCCCGCGCTCGTTCGGACCGCGATGGACCGAGCGCCCTTAAGAATTTTCTCTCATGGTAGTGATGGTCGTCGGAAGCAGCGAATGAGAACCTATTCGGCCAAAGCGGCAGACATTGATCGCAAATGGTTCGTGGTCGACGCCGAGGGGCTCGTGCTCGGTCGCCTTGCCGTGGTGGTCGCGGATCGCCTCCGCGGCAAGCACAAGCCCATCTACACGTCGCATGTCGACACGGGCGACAATGTCATCGTTATCAACGCCGACAAGGTCGCGTTGACGGGGCGGAAGCGCGAGAACAAGGTGTTCTACTGGCATACCGGCCACCCGGGCGGGATCAAGGGGCGCACCGCGGGTGCGATCCTGGACGGCAAATTTCCGCAGCGCGTGGTGGAGAAGGCCGTTGAACGCATGGTTCCGCGCAACCCGCTGGGGCGGCAGATGATGCGCAAACTGAAGGTCTATGCTGGGGCGGACCATCCCCATCAGGCGCAGCAGCCGATCATGCTCGACGTCGCCGCGATGAATTCAAAGAACAAGAGATAGAACGATCATGGCCGACCACGCCACCAGCCTCGAAGACCTGAAGCGCCTCGCCGACGGCGGGCCCACCGCCGGCGAAGCCGCTTCGCCCCTGCACGAGCGCAAGGTCGACGCCTTCGGCCGATCCTACGCGACCGGCAAGCGAAAGGACGCGATCGCGCGCGTCTGGATCAAGGCGGGACGCGGACAGATCACCGTCAATGGTAAGGACGCGGAGGCCTACTTCGCTCGGCCGACATTACGCATGGTCATCAATCAGCCCTTCGCCGCGACGCAGCGGACGGGCCAGTTCGACGTCATCTGCACGGTAGTCGGTGGCGGTTTGTCGGGGCAGGCCGGCGCCGTCCGCCACGGCATCAGCCAGGCGCTTGGCCTGTTCGAGCCGGAAATCCGTCCGGTGCTTCGCTCCGGCGGCTTCCTGACCCGCGATCCGCGCGTCGTCGAGCGCAAGAAGTACGGCCGGGCCAAGGCGCGCCGCAGCTTCCAGTTCTCCAAGCGCTAGGCGCGAACCGCCTGCCGGCCTGCCAACCGGACCGGCGGCAAATCTTGAGGCTATCCGGTTACCATCGTCCGACGAGGCTGTCGCCATGGCTTCCGCCGACCGCCCGATCCGCGTCGCCATCCTTGGCGCAAGCGGCTACACCGGTGCCGAGCTGGTCCGGCTGCTCGCGCGTCACCCAGACGTGTCCCTCGTCGCGCTGACGGCCGACCGCAAGGCCGGCCAGTCGCTTGCCGCTGTCTTCCCGCATCTGGCGGCGGTCGTCGACGAACTTGCGCTACCACCGCTGACGACGGCCGATGAGGTCGATTGGGACGGCGTCGACGTCGCGTTTTTCGGCCTGCCCCACGGCGCGACCCACGCGGTCGCGGCCCAGGCGCCGGCGCATGTCAAGCTCATCGACCTGTCGCCGGATTTCCGCTTTGCCGATCCCGAGACCTACAGCCGGTGGTACGGCCTGCCCCACGGTGCGCCGGCACTTCAGCGCGAGGCGGTCTATGGCCTGACGGAGTTGGCCCGCGCTGAAATCGCCGCCGCCCGGCTGGTGGCGTGCCCCGGTTGCTACCCGACCGCGTCGCTGCTGCCGCTGGTCCCGCTGGTGGCGGGCGGACTGATTGCCGCGGACGAAATCATCATTGACGCCAAGTCCGGGGTAAGCGGAGCGGGGCGGGCGCTGAAGGAAGCCTCGCTCTACGTCGAGGTGGCGGAGGGAGTGCATGCCTACGGCGTCGCCGCCCACCGGCACGCGCCGGAGATCGAGCAGGCGATCTCGCGCGCCGGCGGCAGGGCGGTGACGGTCAACTTCACGCCGCACCTGATGCCGATCAATCGCGGCATTCTCGCCAGCATCTACGTCCGCCTGAACGACGGCGTCGAGGTCGAGGATCTGCGCGCGCGGCTGGCGGCGGCGTACGCCGGGGAGCGCTTCGTTCGCATCCTCGGCGAGGGGCTGGTGCCCGCGACGCGGCATGTGCGCGGCTCCAATCACGCACAGATTGCGGTGTTCAAGGACCGGCTGCCGCGCCGGGCGATCCTGCTATCGGTGATCGACAACCTGGTCAAGGGCGCGTCCGGGCAGGCCGTGCAGAACATGAATCTGATGTGCGGGCTCAAAGAAACCGCCGGGCTCGAGCAGCAGCCTCTTTTTCCTTAAGCGGCCAGGCTCGCGACCTTGAAGACCTGCAAGGGCGCCGCCGCGTGCCTCGTGCAGTACCCGTAAAGTCAGGGCCGTTGTTGCAGATGCACATCCTGGTGATGCAATTTTCGGCGCAAGCGGGTACCATGCGGCGATGAGCGTGCGCGAGGCGATCGCCTCGCGTTCTTTCCCGGACGGCGGTCCGGGTCAATGTCAGCGAGTTGCTAGCACGTGGATCGGCCGAGTCGCGCGCCTTGAGAATCCTGGTCTACGGCCTCAACTACCTGCCCGAACTGACCGGCATCGGCAAGTACACCGGCGAGATGTGCGAGTGGCTGGCCGGCCGCGGCCATGGGGTTCATGCCGTTTGCGCCGTGCCGTACTATCCGGAGTGGCAGGTGCCGGAAGCCTATCGCGCAGGCCTTTACCGCACGGAAGAGCGCAACGGCGTCACCATCCACCGCTCCCGCCTCTATGTCCCGGCCCGGCCCACCACCGCGACCCGCCTCATCCATCTTGCCAGCTTCGCCGCTGCCAGCCTGCCGCAGCTTCTGCGCCGGCGCTCGTTCCGGCCCGAGGTTCTTGCCACGGTCGAGCCGACGATGTTCTGCATTCCGGGTGCGCTTCTGGCGGCGCGGCTGTTGGGGGCGAAATCGCTGCTTCACATCCAGGATTTTGAGCTGGATGCCATGGCCGGCCTCGGCATGGGCAGGGGCGGTGGCGCGGCCTCCGGCGTCGAGCGTTGGTTGATGCGGCGCTTCGATGCGATCTCGACGATTTCCTACAGCATGGTCGAGCGGGCGCGAGAAAAGCTCCAGTCCGAAGGCCGGGTATTGTTCTTTCCCAACTGGGTCGACATCGACTTCGTCAGGCCCGGGCCGAGCGGCGAGCTCTATCGCGAGCTGTGGGGTATTCCGCCTGCGACAAAGGTGGTTCTCTATTCCGGGAACATGGGGCACAAGCAGGGACTGGAGATTGTGCTGGAGGCGGCGCGCGCGCTGCAGGGGGAGCGCGACGTCGTCTTCCTCTTCGTCGGCGCCGGGTCGGCGGTGGAGACGCTGCGGACGTCGGCCGAGACCCTGGCCCTCGGCAACGTGCGCTTTCTTCTCCTGCAGCCCTACGAGAAACTGCCGGAACTAATGGCGCTGGCCGACGTGCATCTCGTCGTCCAACGCCGTGGCGCCGCCGACGCCGTGCTGCCGTCGAAGCTGACGACGATCCTTGCCGCCGGCGGCAACGCTCTAATCACCGCCGAGCCGCATACCGAGCTGGGCAAGCTGTGCGAGCGTCATCCGGGCATCGGCGTGTGCATCGAGCCGGAGGATGCAGAGGCCATGACGAACGCCTTGCGCGGGATGCTGGCCGCCGTCGATGTTACCGGCCGCCGGCACAATGCGGTGGCGCGGACGTATGCGGAGCAGAACCTGGACAAGGAGCGGGTGCTGGAGCGCTTCGAGGCGGATCTCCAGCAGCTTATCGAAAGCGGGGAAAAGCATGGCTGAAGGCAGCGGGCGCGGCCCGAGAGTTTACGTCGCCGGTCATCGCGGCATGGTCGGCGCGGCGATCCGCCGCCGCCTCGAAGCCGAGGGCGCCGGCGAGATCATCACCCGCACCCACAGCGAGCTGGACCTGATCGACCAGGCCGCGGTCGATCGCTTCTTCGCCGAGACCCGGCCGGAGCAGGTGTACCTCGCCGCCGCGAAAGTGGGCGGGATCTGGGCCAACAACGAATATCCAGCCGAATTCATCTACGAGAACCTGATGATCGAGGCGAACATCATCCGCGCCGCCCATCGCCATGGTGCGGCCCGGCTGCTGTTCCTCGGCAGCTCGTGCATCTATCCCAGGCTGGCCGAGCAGCCGATGCATGAGCAGGCGCTGCTGACCGGCACGCTGGAGCCGACCAACGAGCCCTACGCCATCGCCAAGATCGCCGGGATCAAGCTGTGCGAGTCGTTCAACCGGCAGTACGGCACCGACTTCCGCAGCGTCATGCCGACCAATCTCTACGGCCCCGGCGACAACTTCGACCTGGAGAAGAGCCATGTGATCCCGGCGCTGATCCGCAAATTCGATACGGCGAAGGCGGAGAAAGCGGCCGCGGTGGAGGTCTGGGGTACGGGAACGCCGCGGCGCGAGTTCCTCCATGTCGACGACATGGCCGCGGCCTGCGTCTTCGTCATGCAGCTCGACGCGGACGCCTATCGCCGCCACACCGAGCCGATGCTGTCGCACATCAACGTCGGAGCCGGTGACGATGTCACCATCGCCGAGCTGGCGAGGACGGTCGGCGAGGTTGTCGGCTACGGCGGCGAGATCCGCTTCGACGTTTCGAAGCCGGACGGTACGCCGCGCAAGCTGCTCGATGTTTCGCGGCTCAAGGCACTGGGCTGGGAGCGGACGATCGGCTTGAAGGATGGGCTCAAGGGGACTTACGAGTGGTTCCTGCAGAACCGACAAGCCTTGAGGGATTAAGGGGCGTCGCAGCCGGTGTTCGCGCCCGCGGCCGCTCAAGGCCGCTCGGCGGTGCCGGCCGACTGTAACGGCATCGCCCGGCTGCGGCCGGATCAATTCAACCAAACGGCGGATTGCGCATGAAGAAAGCACTGATTACGGGCGTCACCGGCCAGGACGGCGCCTATTTGGCCGAGCTCCTGCTGGACAAGGGCTACGAGGTCCACGGCGTCAAGCGGCGCACGTCGCTCTTTAATACCGATCGCATCGATCACCTCTACCAGGATCCCCACGACCCCAATCAGCGGTTCGTTCTTCACCACGGCGACATGACCGATTCTTCGAGCCTGATCCGGATCATCCAGCAGGTCCAGCCGGACGAGATCTACAATCTCGCCGCCCAGAGCCATGTCGCGGTGTCCTTCGAAGAGCCGGAATACACCGCCGATTCGGATGCGATCGGCACCCTCCGGGTGCTTGAGGCGATCCGCATCCTCGGGCTGCAACGGCGGACCCGATTTTACCAGGCCTCCACCTCGGAGCTGTACGGGCTGGTCCAGGAGATCCCGCAGACCGAGACGACGCCGTTCTATCCGCGCTCGCCGTACGCTGTAGCCAAGCTCTATGCCTACTGGATCACCGTCAACTACCGCGAGGCCTACGGCATCTACGCCTGCAACGGCATCCTCTTCAACCACGAGAGCCCGATCCGCGGCGAGACTTTCGTCACCCGCAAGATCACCCGTGCCTTGGCCCGGATCAAGCTCGGGCTGCAAGAGCGCGTCTACCTCGGCAATCTCGACGCCCGGCGCGACTGGGGCCACGCCAAGGACTATGTGCGGATGCAATGGCTGATGCTGCAGCAGGACGCGCCGGAAGACTTCGTCATCGCCACCGGGGAGCAACATTCCGTGCGCGACTTCGTCGCCGTGGCCGCGCGCGAGGTCGGCCTTGACGTCCGCTGGGAGGGGGAGGGCGTCGACGAAAGGGGCTACGACCGCGCCACCGGCAAGTGCATCGTCGCCGTCGACCCGCGCTATTTTCGCCCCACCGAGGTCGAGACGCTGCTCGGCAATGCCTCGAAGGCGCGCGAGAAGCTGGGCTGGGTTCCCGAGATCAGCTTCGCGGAACTGGTCGGCGAGATGATGCGCGGCGATCTGAAGGAGGCCAAACGCGACGAAATGTGCCGGCGCGAGGGCTTCACCGTGCTGAGCCGTCTCGCCTGATCCGCAGTCATGCGCCCGGTGCGACGCTGCGAGACCGCTCGGGAAGCAGAGGGTGGCGCTGGGGGCCGGGTAGGCACGGGGAATGTCTGTGGGAGGTTGTTGGACTTGACAGGTCGCGGGTTCGGGCTCACACTATAGACAGTGGTACAACTAACGTGGAGGTGCGCAATCGGCAATACTCCACCGGACAATCAACAAGTTGCCGGCTCCTTGGCACCGGCATCACACTTGAAAGCCCAAGGATATACTCGACGTAGTCGAGCGCAGAAGCATCTCTTCTGCCTTTTAGACCCCCGCCCGCCTCGCATAGGCATCGTGCGGGGGTCATCGTTTGTGGAGCGTCGCATCGGCTTCGATGCTACTGGGTCGATGCGATTGGTTCGCGTCCTCAGGCGGCGAGTGCGACACCGGTTGCAATTTCCCGCTCGCAAGTCTGTTGCGCCCGCCCGCTGATCCCGCGTGAAGCGCCCATGACCGATCGCTCTCGCCCGCGATACCGATGGCCTCCTCCCTTCGTGAGCAGGTACGGCCCGCAACCGGAGGCGGATGGAGGTGCCGCGCCCGGCCACCGGGCTGGCCGGAGCGGGGCGTCCTTAGCATAGGTTGGGGACTCCGGTGGTGGCGGGCGGATGATCGCCACGCGCAATGACGACCGGCGACCCCCGGCGACTCGGTTCGGAGAGCAATCTTGCAAAGTCTGGCTTCACAACCGGCATCGGGTCATCGCGACGCTGCGCGCGAACGGGCGACCGAGGCGTTTCTTGCGGTTCGCCACCACTCGGTCGAGCTGGCCGTGCCGCTTTCCGCAGAAGATCAGGTCGTGCAATCGATGCCCGACGCGAGCCCGACGAAGTGGCATCTGGCGCATACGACGTGGTTCTTCGAGACCTTCATCCTCTCCCGGTTGCAGCCGAATTACCGCGTGTTCAACGAGGCCTACGGCTTTCTGTTCAATTCCTACTACGAGGCGCTCGGCGCCCGGCATCCCCGCCCGGATCGGGGCCTTCTGACCCGGCCGGGGGCGGGCGACGTCAACGCCTACCGCAGGCATGTCGACGCCGCCATGGGAACCTTCATGGTTTCGGCGGATGACGCGACGTGGTCGAAGGTCGAGCCGCTTGTCGCGCTCGGCATCGCCCACGAGGAACAGCATCAGGAACTACTGCTGACCGACATTCTCAGTGTGTTCGCCCGCAGTCCCCTGCGACCGGCCTACCGCCCGGCCGCCGCGACCGCGTCTGGCGGCAGCGGCTCGGGCGCGGCAGGCGCCGGCAGCGCCATGAACGCAAACAGCGGGAATCTTGGGGCGTTCGTGTCGTTCCCCGGCGGCATCCACGAGATCGGCCATGCCGACGAGGAGGGCCGCGTGTTCGCCTTCGATAACGAGGGTCCGCGGCACAAGGTCTACCTCGAACCTTTTCGTCTCGCGGCGCGGCCGGTCAGCAACGCTCAGTGGATCGCGTTTATCGGCGACAACGGCTACCGTCGGCCGGAGCTCTGGCTCGCCGATGGATGGGCAGCCGTGCAGGCGGAGGGCTGGAGGGCGCCGCTCTACTGGGAGGCGCGCGAGGACGGCGGGTGGGCGCAGATGAGCCTGCGCGGCCCCGGTCCACTCGATGAAGCCGCGCCGATCTGCCATGTCAGCTATTACGAGGCGGACGCCTTTGCCCGGTGGGCCGGCAAGCGCTTGCCGAGCGAGGCCGAGTGGGAAGTCGCCGCCGCGGACCTCGATCCTTCGGGCAACACCCTGGGCGCCGGGCATTTCAAGCCGCGTCCCGACGCCGCCGATGCCGCCGGCGCGGCGACGCCGGTGTTACGGCAGATGTTCGGCGATGTCTGGGAATGGACCGCCAGCAGCTACGCGCCCTATCCACGATTTCGCCCGGCAGCCGGAGCCATCGGCGAGTACAATGGAAAGTTCATGTGCAACCAGCTGGTCCTTCGCGGAGGATCCTGCGTCACGCCCGACGGTCATGTTCGCGCCAGCTACCGGAACTTCTTCTACCCGCACCAGCGCTGGCAGTTCAGCGGCGTGCGCCTCGCCGAAGATGCCTGAGACGCCCTGGGCCGGAAATGGACATACGATAGGATGGACGGACAACCGAATACGGCGGACGACGCGGCCGTGACCGCCGACGACGGCAGCGAAGAGGACTTCCGCGTCGCTGTGCTGGATGGCCTTTCGCAGCCGCAAAAAGCGATACCTAGCCGCTATTTTTATGACAAGCGCGGTTCGGCGCTATTCGACCGGATCTGTACCCTCGACGAGTACTATCCGACCCGCACGGAGATTGCGATCCTCGAGGCCTGTTGCGGCGAGATCGGGCGGATGCTGCCGTCTAGCACCGCGGTCATCGAAATGGGGAGTGGATCGAGCCGCAAGGTCAAGCCGTTGCTCGACGCGCTGAAGGCGCCTTCCGCTTATGTGCCCGTGGACATATCGCGCGAGCATCTGATCGCCTCGGCCCGGGCGCTGGCGCAGCAGTATCCGCAGTTGACGGTGATTCCGGTGTGGAGCGACTTCGCGCAATCATTTGCGATGCCGGATTTGCCCGCGGAATCGCGGCTCATCTTCTTTCCCGGTTCCACCATCGGCAATTTCAAACCTGATGCCGCCGTGTCCCTGCTTGCCGGCTGGTCGCGGCATATCGGCCTCGGCGGCCATCTGATCATCGGCGTCGATCTGAAGAAAGATGCGCAGATCCTGCAGGCGGCCTATGACGATTCGGCGGGCGTGACCGCTGCGTTCAACCTCAATCTTCTCGCCCGCGCCAATCGAGAGCTGGGCGCGACCTTCGATCTCGATGCCTTCGCCCACCGCGCCGTCTACAACGCCGACGAGGGCAGGGTGGAGATGCATCTCGTCAGCAGCGGCGACCAGCGGATTTGCATCGACGATCGCCCGTTTACCTTTGGCGCCGGAGAAAGCATTCATACCGAGAACTCGTACAAGTACACGGTCGACGAGTTCCAAGACCTTGCCCGCGTCGCCGGATATCATCCTCTTGCCGTTTTCACGGATAGCGCTACGTTGTTCAGCGTACATGTTCTTCAGGTTCGCACGCTTCGGATCGGCGAAGCGGCGCGGTAAAGAGGAGAGGCGCGATGGCGACGGATGTCCGCGAGGAGCAGAGAAGCAAGGACGTGGAGGCGCTGAAAATGGAGGTCGAGAAGCTGCGCGGCGATCTGGCGGCAACTTCGCGGACGCTTCGTGATATCGGCGGGACGCTTGGCGAGCAGGCGACCGACCGGGTGCGCGAGACCGCGGACCGCGCCCGCAAGCGGGTGAACAAGACAGCGGACGACGTCAGTCATCAAATCGAGGACCGGCCGCTGATCAGTATTATCGGCGCTTTTTTGCTCGGCCTTGTCCTCGGCGCTCTCTTCAGCCGGCGCTGACCGGCAGCGACGGCGAGGGGCGCTCCTCGCGGCATGAACGAGATCATCACCCGCGTAGCTACCGGCATCGCCTTGATGATGCTGGCGGCGATCGTCATGATGGGAGGCTTCGGCTTCCTACTCGCGGCGCTGTATCTGAGCCTGCTGCGCTTCGTCGATCCGGCGGCAGCCGCTCTCGTCGTGGGCCTCTCGGCCTTCATGCTCGGCCTGATTCTTCTCCTCATTGCCCGCCGGAGCAGCCGGCCCCGCCGTCGGCCGATGCTGCGTCGGCCGGTTGCCGGCGTGGCCCTCGAGGAGGAGCCGGTGGAGCTGGAGGCCGGCGCCGTCGACCTTGGCATCAGGCTCGCCGATCAGGGCCAGCGTCTGCTCAGGTCACATGCGAAAGGGGCCGCCGTCACCGCGCTGTGCGCCGGTCTTGCCGTTGGCGTCAGCCCACGGCTGCGGCGAACGGTCTGGCGCTACCTGCAGTAGAGACAGTGCGGCGTGGCGCCGGTGCGGCGCCGGTGTCGCGGCGACCTCAGCGATGTTGCTCGGCGTCCCGGATGATCGCGAGCAGGCGATCGATCGGCTGGGGGTCGCACAACAGGCCGAGGGCGACCGAGAAATGCCCCTGGCGGCGGGTGAAGACGTTGCGTTCGGGCACTTCCCAGCGTCGGGCGAGGGCGCTGCCGCCGGCGTAGGGCGTGAGCGTGTCGGCCTTGCCGAGGACCATGACGATGCGCCCGGGATCGATGGCAGCCGGGCCATGGGGCTCGAGCAGCGGCAGCCACGGGCCGATACTCTCGGCGGTCCAGCCCGCCGCCGCCAGCCGGCGCGGGACGTCGAGTGCCAGAGCGAGGCTGCCCTCCAGGGCGACCTTCATGAGCGATCCGGAGGTGGCGACCAGAAAGAGGATGTCCGGCCGCATGTCGGCCGGCCAATTGCGGCTGGCGGTTGCGGCCAATTGCGCCGTCAGCGAGCCGAGCGAGACGCCGCTTAGCACGACGGTTCGACTGCCGTTTTCGCGCGCCCATTTGACCAGGACGGCGACCTCGGCAAGCCATGCCTGAAACGCGCCGAGCAACCCCTCCATGCCGCGGCCGATAATCGGCTCGCCGCCATAATACCCGTCGATCATGCGCCGGCCGTGCCACGGTCCGGTCGGGCGGATGACCCGGATATTCCGCTCCAGCAATTTTCCGAAGGTATCGCCGGGCTCGGGCCACATGTCGCCGTCCACGGCGATGCCGTGGAGAAAGATCATCGTTGTTGACGGATCCGCCGATGCGGGCTCGTAGACATGCGCCCATGCCTGGTCGGCAAGGACAGGCGATCGATACCGCAGCCAGTACTGCCGGGTGCGTTCGGTCGCCACTGCGGCGGAAGCCGTCACATCGGGATAGGGAGGGGCCGGGAAAGCCTGCCGCTCGCCCTTCGCTTCGGCGCCGCGCCGGGCCCAGACCTCATCCGGTCCGGCGATCTCCCAGCGCACCGCCGGCAGCCGGCGCAACCACGGCAGAAAGCTTCGCCGGGCGATCATGAAGCGATAGGCGAGGCGATTGCGCCGCCGGGCGATGGCGTCAAGCTCCATAGCCGGTACACCGGGGCTGAAGAAGGCCTCCCGCCAGACCTCATCCGCGCGTGCGTAGTGTCGCGCCAGCGGCGCAAGCGCACGGACCCGGCCGCCGAGCAGGGATCCGGCGGCGGGAAGGCCCACGTCACCGGCGAAACGACCGACGTCGCCGTCGGCCGCCGCCGCCGCCGCCCACGCCCGAGACAGCGGGAAATACATGCCGGTAACGATCGGCACACCGAGCGCATCCCACCACGGCCGAAAGAACACCTGCCCCAGGAGCGGAGAGACGATAGGATCGAGGCGCGCCGCCGGATGAGACGTCAGAGGAGGCTCAAGCATTGATGGATGAACTTGCGCCGGCCCTCACGGGCCGGACCAGCGTGGACCGAGATCATGGCAAATGCCGATCTGGTCGAGGACCCGGCCGACGCCTTGCCGGACGACATCCGCCAGCGTTTCCGGGCGGTGGTAGAACGCCGGCATCGGCGGCAGCATGATCGCTCCGATCTCGGCCGCTCGTGTCATCAGGCGAAGGTGGCCGAGGTGCAGAGGCGTTTCGCGAAACATCAAAACCAAGGGGCGGCGCTCTTTCAGGGTCACGTCGGCGGCGCGAATGATCAGATTTTCCGTAAAGCCGTTTGCAACGCCGGACAGAGTCTTGACCGAACATGGGGCGATCACCATGCCGGCGGTGAGGAACGAGCCACTCGCCACGGCCGCTGCCAGATCCTTGTTGCTATATGTCACACTTGCGAGCGCGCGCAACTCGGCGGCGGTTACATCCAGTTCCAGGCTCAGGGTGCGCAGTCCCATCTCGCTGACGATCAGGTGCGCGGGATGGCCGATCCGGTTGAGCGTCCTGAGCAGTTCGACTCCGTAGACGACGCCCGTCGCACCGGTGATGGCGACGACGAGGGGCAGCGTCATTTGCAGGATCCTTTTTTGCGGGCGACCGTGCCGCTAAGATGCAGGCGCGGTGTCCCGCGCACAAGTACGGCGCAGGGATGCCCGTCAGAGGCTGAACCAATGACGAGAACAAAAATACTGGCGCGATTTATCTGCCTTTCCGTCGGCCTCGCCGCGACAGGCTGCCACTATCCGGACGCCTACGTATTCACACCGCGCGAGTTCGATCGCTCCGCGCCCGAATTCAGGAAACTGCCTGCGAACCTTTCGTCGGTCACGGTGTGCGCGAAGCCGTTCGACGATATCGACGATCGCATCGCCTCGCTGGCCGATCAGGAATGCCGCAGGTTCGGCCGGAACGCGCAGAAGCCTGAGCGCGGATTCGGCGTCTGCCCGATGCTGCTTGCCTCCGCGATCGTTTTTCGCTGCGTCGCGACAACGTCTTAAGCACATCGGTGAGGATATCTTGATGCGGGAGGGTCAGCCCGAGCTTCCGCCGACGCCATCCGCCGGGAACGCCTTGAAGGCCACGATCGTGAACGTGTCCTTGATGCCGGCGACGGTCTGGATGCGGTCCGTGACGAAGTGCCCGATGTCCGTCGTATCGTCGAGATAGCACTTCACGAGCAGGTCGTACTGCCCTGATGTCGAATGGATTTCCGAGGCCTGTTCGACGCCCTCGACCAGGGCCGCCGCAACGTCATAGGCGGCTCCGAGCGCGCACTTGACCTGTACGAAGATCGTTTTCATTGCGTCCTCCGCCGCCGCCTCGCGCCCGCCTCAACTCTTGGAGCTGACCGTCGGCTCTCGCAGCAGGAAGGCCGGAACGTGGTCGCCCATGCCGATCACCGCTCGTTCGCTCTCACGATTCGGGCGGGTCCGCCGGCGCTCGCTTTTTCGCTCGTTGCCATTCGAGGTCTGACCCGCCTGGCCCGCCCGGGGTTGTGTCGTCTGTGGCTGCTCGCTCGCCAGCCGCGTTTCACCCGGCCCGGACTCTTTCGCGGAAACTTCCGCGCCGGCCGTTGCGGCACCGCTGCGTGCCTGTGTGCCGGAGCGCGACCGCGGAGGCCTCTCGGTACGAGGCTGAGGCGCGGCGGCGCGGGAACTCAGGCGGCCGCGGCGACGGCGGGTGCCTGTCGTTAGTTCCGCAGGCTCGAACCCTGCGAGACTGCGGCGGGGAAGGGCGCGACCGATCAACGCCTCAATGTCGTGAACGTAGATCCCGTCCTCCGGCAGAGCGATCATGACCGCGCGCCCGGCGCGCCCGGCGCGCGCGGTCCGGCCGATCCGGTGAACATAGTCCTCGGGGCTGCTCGGCACGTCGAAGTTGAGAACATGGCTCATGTCCTCGATGTCGAGGCCGCGCGCGGCGACATCGCTGCAGACCAGCAGCGTCACCTCGCCGCGGCGAAAGGCGTCAAGAACCTGAGTCCGCGCCGACTGCGCCATGTCGCCGTGGAGCATCGCCGCGTTATAGCCGTGGCGGGTCAGCGATCGACAGACGATGCCGACGTCACGTTTGCGATTGCAGAAGATGAGCGCGTTCTTGACTGTTTCGCTGTCGATCACGCAGCGCAGCGCCGCGCGCTTCGACTTGTGGGTTCCGTCGCCGTTAACGACGATCAGCTCCTGGACGACGTTCTCGACCGGAGTCGATGGCGGTGCTGTGACGATTTCCTTCGGGTTGGTCAGGAAAGCGTCGGCCAGCCTACGGATGGCCGGCGGCATCGTTGCCGAAAACAGCAATGTCTGCCGATTCCGCGAAACCAGCGAGACGATCCGCTCGACGTCGGGGATGAACCCCATGTCGAGCATCCGGTCGGCTTCGTCGATGACAAGAATCTTGACGTCGTTAAGCAGCAGATGGCCGCGGTCGAAGACGTCCATCAGACGTCCTGGCGTTGCGATCAGCACATCGGCGCCGCGTTCCAGCACCTTGATCTGATCGCTCATCGACTCGCCGCCGATGATGAGCGCCTTGGAGAGCTTGTGATACTTGCCGTAGGTGTCGAAATTCTCGGCTACCTGGGCCGCGAGCTCGCGGGTCGGCTCGAGGATGAGAGAGCGGGGCATCCGCGCCCTGGCCCGGCCGGCGGCGAGGATGTCGATCATCGGCAGGGTGAAGGACGCGGTCTTGCCGGTGCCGGTCTGCGCGCAACCGAGCAGATCGCGTCCCATGAATATGTAAGGAACGGCCTCGCGCTGAATGGGTGTCGGTTCGCTATAGCCGACGTCGGCGACGGCGCGAAGTACGCCATCGCTAAGCTGAAGATCGGAAAAGTTCATGCGTTGAAGACTGGGGTAAACCTTGAAAGATCCGCACTGGCTAACCGCCACGCGTTGACGGTAGAAATAGGCGTTAACCGGCACAAGTCAATCCTGGTTTAATGACGCCGGGTTCCTCCAGATCCGGAGGTGGCCCGGCGACCGGTGAACTCCGGGAAGGCCCGGCGAGATATTCGGGTCACAGGCGCGTGCAATTGTGGCTGGATGTGGCGAAGTGGACGCACTACGACCGCTTTCCATGTGCTATGTCTGGAAATCGCGGCGGTACCGCTGACGGGGGATCGCTCAGTCGCTGGCCCGCCGATAATCAATTGCACCGGCTGTATCAACCATGGCATACGTACCCGGTGGTTGATTTACCAAGTACAAATATTACCCAAAGAGGTTGCTCGTGGACGATGAAGGGCCGGATCCGATCGACAGGCACGTCGGTACCCGCATCCGCGGCCGCCGCGTCGGATTAAGGATCAGTCAGACAAAGCTCGGCCAGGCAATCGGGGTGACGTTTCAGCAGATCCAGAAATACGAAAGCGGGACCAATCGGGTCGGCGCCAGCAACCTATTCAAGATTGCGCAGTCGCTCGGCGTGGAGGTCTCGTTCTTCTTCCAGGGGCTGGTCGGCGGCGGAACAGCTCCCGAGCCTGGCGTCGTTGCCGGTCTTGCGGATCAGCCTCCGTCGCCATTCTATGGCAACCCCATGAATTCGCGTGAAGCGTTCGAGCTGATGCACAACTACTATCGCGTCGCCGATCCCACCGTGCGCAAACGTCTGTTCCAGCTGGTCAGAACCCTGGCGTTCAGCGAGGCTGGCGCTGCTGAAGACGACGCGGACATGGCCGACCGTCTCCCCGCTGCCGACGACCCGCTTTCGGGCAGTGGGAGCGCTTGAGGAGGCTGCCCCGGACTGCCCGACGGTGCGCGCTTGCCGATGATCCCGGCCGTAGTCAGCTCGATCCAGCGTTGCCGATCTAGCGTTTGTCGGCGGCGCGCTCGGGCTTGTCCTTGCGCTTGGTTTCCGCCATGTCCTCGAGCTGGCTCTCATCCATCGAGTCGACCATTCCTTTCGAGGCGCCATTGAGGCTCTTTTTCGGCCGATCACCCCGTTTTGCCGACAGGGCGGCGCCCGCCGCCATCTGCTGTTTCCTGGACTTCGCCTTGGTCATGACACGCTCTCTCCGGACGGTTGGAGCCGATCCTGGAGAGCGTCGTCGGACAGCGCGCGTTTCGCATTAACGAGCGATAGATCTGCAACGTCGCCGTTCGCGGCTTGGCGGTTCGACGCCGACCGAGGGCCACGCGCATCCTGTCGGCCTGATAATCCCGCCCGGCGCGCGTCAAGTATTAGCGCCTGCAAGTCGAAAAACGGCCGGAGGTTCTTGCTTATATAGAGCTACCGCAGTTGCGAATTGCCTTGAAATACCGCGCGTTTTCCGCTGTTGATGGCACGACAATGAGACGCGCTTGCACGATGCGCCAAATTGGGCTATGGATGATCCAACAAAAGATAAAGGACCGCTCTTGAGGTCTGGGTCATACCTCAAGATGGGACAACAGGGAAAACTAATATAGGCGTCAGAATAAATCTCTAACCGCGGGGCGCAAATAGTCGTTTCCCGGGCCGGGAGAGTTGCGCCCGTTTTGCGGTTCGAAGTCCATTTAAAGGGAGTGGCAGAATGCCGCTGCGCGCCTTCTACGACAGTCTGACGATCGCCGGCACTGTAACGTCGCTCAACTCGGACAGTAAGAGTTTCGAGCTTCGGGTGAAAAGCGATGATGTTTTCACTGTGAACGTTGGTCCGACGACGTACTACCAGGTATTGAGCAATCTCGATGGCCTGAACCGGGACCGCGCCGAAGCGCCGGATGGTCTTCAGAGGGATGTCGATCCCGTTGCCTTCGATTTGCGGAAATACGTCAAGGACGGCTGCCTCACTTTCGTCGAGGGCATCCGCTCAGTCAACGGTACCAAGGAACGCTTCGAGGCTCGGACCGTCTACCTGATGCACTCCCTTCCGGGCAAATACCTTTTCGAAGAGACGCACTGGTGGCTGGTGCAGATCGCGCAGATGGCCGATCGCTGGCTCGATATCCTCTTCGACGTCAAGCGCAACTACGAAATCGACGATTTCTCCAAGCTGTACCGGACCAACCTGAACATCACCGGCGCGCCGACCAGCGACAGCGTCCAGGAGTGCGCGACCCTGTCCCGCCTGATCTACGGGCTGTCCTCGGCCTACCTGCTGACGGGCTCCGACCGGTACTATCTGGCGGCCAAGGCGGGGGTCGATTACCAGCGCGAGGCCTTCCGCAGCCTCAGCCACGACGGCCAGTACTGCTTCTGGGCCTACGGCCGCAGGCGCACGAACGACGGCGAAAAGCTGATCGTCGCTTCCGAGAATGCCGATGATCACGGCACCATCCCGCTTTACGAGCAGATCTATGCGCTCGCCGGACTCGCCCAGTACTACCGCATCACCCTCGACTGGGAGGTGCTGGAGGATATTCGGCGCACCGTCAACTCGTTCCAGGCCTACTTCCACGACGTGAAGGGCGGCCGCTCGCCCGAGTTTCCCGGCGAGGGCGGCTACTTCTCCCACCTCGACTACGCGACCATGCGGCCCGACAGCCCGGGGCTAGGACAGAACGCATCGCGCAAGAATTGGAACTCGATCGGCGATCACATCCCAGCCTACCTGATCAACCTGATCCTGGCGCTCGACCCGGTGCCGAAAAGCCCGGCGGAGCGCAAGCTGGAGGAATTCCTCGACGTCTGTCGCTCGATTCTCGACGAGACCTCGGCGCTGATCATCGACCGCTTCCCGGACCCCGAGTCCGACTACGTCAACGAGCGCTTCATGGCCGACTGGAAATCCGATCATGGCTGGGGCTGGCAGCAGAACCGGGCCATCGTCGGCCACAACCTGAAGATCGCCTGGAACCTGACCCGCTGCGCCTACTACTACCAGACTCTCGAGAAATCCCACCGCGACCGTCGCGAAGGCAATCTCGCCGACGAGCACAAGGCCCGGGCCGACCGTTGTCTCGCCGTCGCCCGGAAGCTGGGGCACGCCATGGCCGAGGTCGGGCTCGACAAGATCCGCAGCGGCGTGTTCGACGCGGTTCAGCGCAATCCCGACAACGGCATGCCGACGCAGTTCGCCTGGGGCTGCACCAAGGACTTCTGGCAGCAGGAACAGGGCATCCTCGCCTATCTAATCCTGCATGGCGCCGATCAGGGGGATAAGGAATTCCTCGCCCTGGCCCGCGAGCTGATGGCGTTCTGGAACCTGTTCTTCCTCGATCGCGACCGTCAGGGGATCTACTTCCGCACGACCGCCGACGGCCTGCCGGTGGTGCAAGGCGCCTACGGGCAGAAGGGCGGACATTCGATCTCCGGCTACCACGCCTTCGAGCTCAACTATCTGGCGCACCTCTACATCCGCAGCTACGTCATCGCCGACAAGGACGACGACAACGGCTTCTGCCTGTACTTCAAGCTGTCGCCGCGCCGGGATCAGACCTCCATCAACGTGCTGCCGGACTTCCTGCCGCCGGGGCTGGTGCGTATTGCCGGCGTGCGCGTCGACGGGGTCGACCGGACCTCGGATCTGGCTCCGACCAACGCCAACGACTTCCAGATCCAGGTCGGCGGATCCGCCGATCCCGTCGAGCTTGTGGTGCAGTTCGAGACGTTGCCCGGCTGAGCCGGCCGGTCCGCCGCCGCCGCATCGTCGCTTCGCAGTCGCAAAGGGACAACTAGGATGCCCGATCAAGTTCTCGCCGGTCGAAAGATCGCCGTGCTGGTCGAAAGCCAGTACATCGCCCATGAAATCAGAACCTATCAGCAGCGCTTCGCCGCCCACGGCGCCGAGGTCGAGCTGATGTCGCGACTGTGGGGCAATCCGTCGATCACGTTCGTCAGCGAGGTCGAAGAGGCGGGGGGCAGGCCGGAAACGCTGGAGGTGCGCACCGACTTCGCGACCGTCGATCCAGGCGATTATGCCGCCATCATCATGGCGGCCAATTATCCGAGCGTGCGCCTGCGCTGGTTCGAACCGCCGGAAGGACAGGCGATCGCGCCGGAAATGATCCGCACCGCGCCCGCGGTCCGCTTTTTCCGTCGGGCCATGCGCAACCCGCGGGTCATCAAGGGCGCGCCCTGTCACGGGCTGTGGCTGCTGACGCCGAACCCCGACATCATCGCCGGGCGCCGGGTGACCTGCAATCCGGTTGTTCTCGCCGATGTGGTCAACACCGGCGCCCACTTCGTCGCGCCGCCGGCCGACGGCGACTGGTCGCGGCATATCGTCGTCGACGGCGATCTCGTCACCAGCACATCGGCGCACAGCGTCGAGCTGGTCGAGATGTTCTGCAACGCGATCACGAGCGCCGTCGTCGCCGCGGCCGGGCAGGCGGAAGAGGGCGCGGGCGCCGCGGGCGCGCCCTCGGTCGGCCCGGCACTTCGTCCAGCGACGGGCAAGCGGCGGATCCTGACGCTGCTGTCGGAGTGGGGCTACTGGGGCGAGGAGCTGGTCGGGCCGCTAAGCGAATTCGACAAGGCCGGCTACGCCACCGACTTCTGCACGCCCAACGGCCGGCGGCCGAACGCCATTCCGGTCAGCGCCGATCCGGACTACTTCGATCCACCGTTGCAGCGGCCGGTGACGAGTCCGGCGATGGCCGAGCGGGTGCGCGAGATCGACGATCCCGCGACAGAACAGGGCAAGCGACTTGAAAATCCGCTCAGCCTCGCCGCGTGGTTTCCCGAACGGCCCTATTTCGCCGCGCCCAGTTTCGTCCGCGGGCTTGAGGCCTACAATGTCGCGCTCGATCGCGCTGTCGCCGATCTCGCCCGCTATGACGCGCTCCTGATCGTCGGCGGCTCGGGGCCGATCGTCGATCTAGCCAACAACCAGCGGGTCCACGACGTCATCCTCGGCTTCCTCCGCCTCGGCAAGCCGGTCGCCGCGGAATGCTATGGCGTCACCTGCCTCGCCTTCGCCCGCGACATGAACGAGCGCGAAAGCATCATCCGCGGCAAGCACGTCACCGGCCACTGCCTGGAATACGACTACAAGGACGGCACCGGCTTCGTCCGCGCCCGCGGCGAGTTCCTCGACTTCAACATGGGCCCGCCGCCCTATCCGCTGGAGTTCATCCTCCGCGATGCGACCGCGCCCGACGGCCGCTATCACGGCAACTTCGGCGAGCCGACCAGCGTCATTGTCGACTACCCCTTCATCACCGGGCGCTCAACGCCGGACAGCATCCTGACGGGTCAGAAGCTGATCGAGGTGCTTGACGGCGATCCGCCGCTGCGGCGCTGGGGCTGGTAGCGGCCGAAGGGACAGCCGAGGTCGGACGCGTCGCGAAAGTCGCAAGTTGGTCGGGAGAGGCCCATGCCACAGCCGACAGGTCACCGGAAACTTCTTGAGCAGCTCAGGGCCGATGGCATCGGCACGATGTTCGGCAACCCGGGTTCGAGCGAGGAAGGACTGCTCGACGAAATCGCGCGCTTTCCAGACCTTAGGTATGTCCTGGGCCTGCAGGAGGCCGCGATCGTCGGCATTGCCGATGGCTACGCCCAGGCTACGCATCGCCCGGCCGTGATCCAGCTCCACTGCAGCGTTGGGCTTGGCAACGCCATCGGCAGCCTCTTCCATGCCCGCCAGCGACGCACCCCTCTGGTCATTCTGGCTGGCGAGGCCGGTGTCGGCGAAGGGATGCTGGAAGCGCACATGAGCGCCGATCTGGTGGCGATGGCCCGGCCGGTGACCAAGTACGCGGCCCGCGCCGAGCATCCGGCCAGTCTGTTGCGGCTGTTTCGCCGCTGCTTCAAGGTCGCCGCCACCCCGCCGTTCGGCCCGGTGTTCCTGTCGGTCCCGCAGGACATCCTCGACGCGGCCAATGACGAACCGGTGGTGCCGACGCAGATCCCCTCGACCCGGGTGGTGCCCGAGCCGGCGCTTATCGCCGCCGCGGCGGAGATGCTGCGCGCGGCGGCCCGGCCAGTGATCCTGATGGGCGACGGCGTCGCCCATTCCGGCGGGATCGAGGAACTCGGCCGACTGGCGGAAATCCTCGGCGCCTGCGTCTGGGGCGAGATGAGCTCGGAGCTCAACATGCCCTGGGACCACCCGCTCTACTGCGGCCTGGCCGGGCACATGTTCGGCCACGACAGCGCCCGGATCGTTGCCGACGCCGACGCCGTGCTGATCTGCGGCACCTACGTCTTCCCCGAGGTGTTCCCGCTGCTGACCAGCCCGTTTCGGCCGGATGCCAAGGTCATCCACGTCGACCTCGACGCCTACGCCATCGGCAAGAACCATCCGGTCACCCTCGGCCTGGTCAGCGATCCGAAGCTGACGCTGCGCGCGCTGGCGGCCGCCGTGGCAGACGGCGCGAGCGAGGCGCAGCGGCAGGCGGCGGCGGGACGGGGCGAGGCCATCGGCGCCCGCAACCGCGAGGCGCTGGCCCAGGCGCGGGCCGCCGACGAGGCTCGGGCGGACGCCGTGCCGCTGAGAATGGCGAGCTTCGCGGCCGAGCTGGCCCGGCATCTGCCCGAGGACGCCATCGTCTTCGACGAGTCGCTGACCCACTTCCCCGAGCTGGTCCGCTGGGTCGTGCCGACGCGGCCGGGATCGTTCTTCCAGACCCCCGGCGGCACGCTCGGGGTCGGCATTCCCGGAGCCATCGGCGTGAAGCTGGCGTACCCTGCGCGCACGGTCATCGGGCTGACCGGGGACGGCGGCGCGATGTACACCTATCAGGCCCTGTGGACGGCCGCGCATCTCGGCGTCGGCGCCAAGTTCATCGTCTGCAACAATCGCAGCTACAGGCTGCTCAAGTTCAACCTCGTCGATTACTGGCGCGCGCGCGGGCTCAGCCCGAACGCCTTCCCGGCGACCTTTCCGCCGCCATTCGATGTCGATGCGCCGCCCATCGACTTCGTCATGCTGGCGCAGAGCATGGGCGTGCCCGGCGTCCACGTCGAGGCGCCGGCGGACATGGGTCCGGCGATCCGCCGGATGCTGGAGAGCGACGGACCTTTCCTGATCGACCTGATCCTGGAGCGGGATGTGCCGCGGGGGGCCGCATGAGCAACGCTTCGCGGAAGGAGATCGAAGCCTTGCAACAGGAAGCGATCACGATCGACCAGGTCAAGATCTTCGCCGCGGCCTGGTTTTTCGCCCTGGATCAGCATGTTCCGCTCGAACAGGCCTGCAGCTTCCTGGCCGACAACGATCTCAACATGCAGTTTCCCGACGGGGACATCCGGGGGTTCGACACGTTCAGGCTTTGGTACGAGCGGGTGACGAACCTGTTTTTCGACGAGATCCATACCATCCACAGCGTCGAGGGGACCATCGACGGCGACCGCGCCGAGCTTCGCGTTGTTGTCGGCTGGCAGGCGAGCTGGTTCGAGCCGCCGGCGGCGAAGAGCAGGCGCACCTCGATGGATGCGACCCAGGATTGGATCGTGCGGCCGTCGGCCAAGAACCCCTTCGGTCTGGAGATCGTCACCTACAACGCGACGGCCGAGCCCTTCGCCTACGCTCCAGGATTCGCTCGCCTTTAGCGTCAACACTGTTGTTCAAAAGGAGGCAGACATGGCCAACGGAAGTGGACCCGCCGCCAACCTCGATCTGGTAACGCGGATGTACGCGTGCTTCAACAGCGACGACATGGATACGATCCGCCGCGAGATTTTCGCGCCGGATCTTGTCTGGAACCTGCCCGGGCACAATCCTGTCGCCGGAACCAAGAACGGCAGCGAGGAGGTCATCCAGTTCTTCCTCGCCCTGCGCCGGGCCAACATCCGCGTGACCCTGGATCCGGCCGCCGACCCGGCCACCGGGCTCGACACCTTCGGCGACAGTACCGTCGTCGAGGTTCATCGCGGACAGGGCGAGGTTACCGTCAACGATGTCAGCGGCAGCCCGGTCACCTACCGGCTCAACGCGCTCAACTGCACCCACTACCATGTCGCGAACGGCCGGATCGACCGGGTGCAGGTCTACATCAGCGATCAGCACACGGTCGACCAGTTCTTCAACGCCGTCTACCAGCTCAAACCGATCCCCGACCGGTTGGCATAGCCGGCGGTCCCACGCGTCCACTCGAGGAGACATTGAGATGGCACAGATCACGGCAGAACAGGTGGCGGCGGCGTACGCGGCTCTGGCCAGCGGCGACCGCTCAAGGATGCTGGAAATGTGGCACGAGGACATGCGTTGGCTGGTGCCGGGGCACAACCGGCTGTCCGGCTGGAAGAACAACGTCGACGAGTTCATGCAGTTCATGGCCGACGTCGGCCGGCTGTCGGAGAACAGCTTTCGCATGGATACGGTCGTCGTCAACCTGGCCGAGGATTCGTCTGCAGACGTGACGCGCAACACCGGTCATCGCGCCGGCGAGCCGGACCGTCAGCTCGACATCGACGTCATTCATTGGATGCGCTGGCGCGACGGACGGGTCTACGAGGCGCGCGGCGCGATCTTCGGCGACGGCACGGCCCAGTACGACGCGTTTTGGTCGTAAGTCGCGATACCGCCGGTTCCGGCGGGTACAGGAAAGTAGCAAGTCATGCCCATCATCAGCGTCAAGGTCATCGAGGGTTTCTTCAGCGATGAGCAGAAGTCTGCCCTCCTTCCCGCACTGACCGATGCCTTCTGCAAGGCCACCATGGAGGCGGCGCGGCCGTACATCTACGTCACCGTCGAGGAGGTGCCGCAAGGCAAGTGGGCGTTGGGCGGCCATCCGCTGCCCGATCCCGATTTCCTCGTCAACGACCTGGTGCCGATCTTCGAGGACGCGGCCGACGAGTTCGTCAAGGCCTACGGCGCCGAACGGCGGCGGCCACGGGGACCGGGTGCGCCCCCGCGCGCGGGCGGGAAGTCGGGCGGGAAGTAGAGGTTGGGAGGAAACTGCGATGGAAGTTCGTGAGGTCATCGAGCGCTACTACGACTGCGTCAATCGCGGCGACTGGAGCCAGTGGCTGACGCTGTTCAGCGATGACGTTGTCGGCGACGAGCAGCTCGCCGGGCACTTCGCCGGGATCGACGTGCTGCGCGGCGCCGTCGACGCCATTTCCAACGGCTACTCGCGCTTCAACATGTATCCGCAGCGGATCGTCGTCGACGGCGACGCCGCCTGCGTCGTCTGGCGCTGCGACGCGGCGAACGCCGCCGGCACGGCCATCGCCTATCCGAACGACCCGCAGCGCCAGGTGGTCGGGGCGAACTTCTTCCAGGTGCAGAACGGGCGGATCGTCTACATGCGGACTGTCCACGACAGCCTGCCGTTCGCGCCCTTTGTCAACCAGGCGCAGAGCTAGCGCGCGGCCGAAGAGGGGGAGCCATGGACACCTACGACTACGTCGTTGTCGGCGCCGGCACCGCCGGATGTGTTGTCGCCGCCCGGCTCAGCGAGGACGCGGACGTGCGCGTCGCGGTGATCGAGGCCGGCAGCCGCGAAATCCCGGCGCAGGTGCAAGAGGACATCGCCACCCCGTGGCGTTGGGCCCTGGTCCAGCAGTCGGCGGTCGACTGGGCCTACGAAAGCGTGCCGCAGGCCCACCTGAACGGCCGGCGGATACCGGAGCCGCGGGGCCGACTGCCCGGCGGCACCAGCAACCTCTATATTATGATGCACATCCGCGGCCACCGATCGGACTTCGATGCATGGGCTCATCAGGGCGCGCCGGGATGGGGTTTCGACGACGTTCTGCCCTACTTTCGCAAGCTCGAGGATCAGGAAGACGAGACCAGCCCGCTCGCCGGGCACGGCGGGCCGCTGAGCGTGCTGGCGGCACGGCTGCATCAGCCCAGCCCGGCTTCGCAGGCCTTCCGCGACGCCTGCATCGAGCTCGGTTTTGCGCCCACCGACGACTTCAACGGCCCACAGATGGAAGGGGTCGGCTGGCACCATCTCAACATCAAGGACGGCAAGCGCCACGACATGGCGAGCGCGTATTTGTATCCGGCGCTGCAGAGCCGCTCCAACGTCACGCTGATCGACGCCGCGCACGCGACACGGCTGACCTTCCAGGGCCGGCGCTGCAACGGCGTGGAGGTTTTTCGGGGGGGGGAAGCGGTCCGCATCGGCGCCGGCCGCGAAGTCGTGGTCTGCGCCGGTGCGATCGACTCGCCGAAGCTGCTGATGCTGTCGGGCATCGGTGACGGGAGCCGGCTGGCCGCGTTCGGTATCCCGGTGCTGCAGCACCTTCCCGGTGTCGGGGAGAACTTCCACAACCATGTCCTGGTCCCGGTGATCAGCGTTGCCAGCCAACGCATTCCCGATCCCCATCTGGCCATGAGCGACGCGGCGCTGTTCTACAAGTCCGACGCCGGCTGGCCCGGCCCGGACATTCAGATGGGCTTCGTCCACGCCGACCCGCGCCAGGTCACCAATCCCGACCGGGCGAGCATCATGGTCATGCTGCCGGGCGTCGTCCGGCCGATGTCGCGTGGCTCGCTGCGCCTTGCCGGGCCGGATCCGCTGGCGGCGCCGTTGATCGATCCCAACTACCTGGCCTGCGACACCGACCGAACCCGGCTGGCGGACGCGGTGCGCATGGCCCGGCGCATCAACGCCACCCGCGCGCTCGGCGCCTGGGTCCAGAACGAGGTCCTGCCGGGGCCGGATTTCCCGGACGGGGGGCTCGAGGATTTCGTCCGCCAGTTCGCCGAGTCCTACCATCACCAGGTCGGCTCATGCCGGATGGGCCTGGATGCACTGGCGGTCACCGACCCGCGGCTGAGGGTTCACGGCATCGAGTCGTTGCGGGTCGCCGATGCCAGCGTCATGCCGACCGTGGTCTCCGGCAACTGCCACGCCGCGGTCGTCATGATCGCAGAGAGGGTCGCGGACATGATCAGGGCGGATCGCCGCGGCTGAGGGCTTGTCCGGTGCGACGCAGGGGAGAAAACCAATGGCCGGGATCAACATCCATCACATTTCGCTGACCTGTCGCGACCCGCTGGCGGTCGAGCGGTTCTACACCCGGCACTTCGGCTTCGAGCGCGGTCGGGTGGTCGAGCTCGGCGAGGGCAACCAGATCGTCTTTCTGCGCGGCCCGGGCATCCGTCTGGAGCTGTTCCGGGCCACCGCCGACCGGCCGGTTCCGCCGCCCGAAAACGACGGCTATCCCTGGCCCGGCGTCCGCAACATCTCGTTCGAGGTTGACGATATCGACGCCAAGCTCGCGGCAATGGGCGCGGACGCCGACATCGCTTTCGGTCCGCTCGACTTCGACGCGTTCATTCCCGGCTGGCGGTCGGTGTGGCTGCGCGATCCCGAGGGCTCGCTAGTCCAGCTCACCGCCGGCTACGTCGATCAGGAGAGCCCGCCACCGCCGCCGCCGCAATAGGTCCGTGTCCCGCATCCGGCGCGCGCCCCGACGAAGGTCAGAGCACATGGCGTTGATTCCGGTTCATTTCGAATATGTTACGGGTCTAAGCCGGCCGCTGATCAGCGCCGCCAGACTCAGCGGAAGCTGGGACCGCCAGGGCCGCCCGGCAGAGGCGTGGTCGGAGACGGCGATGGAAGCCTTCGTCGCCGAAGACGGGTGCCCGGGCTTTCGCGCCACCGTCAGCCTCGACGACAGCGGCATCGGCCAGACCTTCCGCTGGGGCGTCTTCGTCGACACGCCCCGTCAAGGCCGCGTCTGGGGCATTCCGACCGAGATCAACGATCCGGCCTCACGCGACCGCTTCCGCGTCTTCACCCTGCGCGCAGCCGATCAGACCGAGCGCTACCACCTCACCGCCTGCCGGCTTCTCGGCGCCAACAAGCTCTTTGTCGCAAACCGGACCGACCCCGCGATCCGCTTCGCGGTCTGGGCGCCCAATGCGCGCGCGGTCGAGCTGGTTCGCGGCGAGATCGAAGGCGGCTACATCTGGAACGACGGCCGCGAGGTGACAGCCGCCATCCCCATGCACCGCGGCGAGGGCGGCATCTGGGCGAGCGACCTCGCCGACGAACCGGCCCTCGCCGACTTTGCCCGGTTCGACCACACGCCGTACATGTTCCGCATCACCCGTGAGGACGGTTCGGTCGCCTATCGCACCGATCTCTACTCCCGTTGCCAGATCGGCGGCGGCAACACCAATCCGGAAGCGGCGGGCGCGGCATGGAGCGGTCGCCGGCAGGATCTGGACGGGGGCAAGAGCTGCTCCGTGGTCATCGATCCCGACCGGGTGACCACCCCGTTTCGCGATGACGCGTGGCCGGAAACCCGATGGTCAAGCGCGGAGGAGTTCTGGCAGGGCGAGTTCGACCCCGCCCGGCCGCTGCCGCGCCGCCTCGACGATCTTGTCATCTACGAGATGCACGTCGGCGGCCTGGGACTGGATCGTGGCGCCGGCGAGGGCACGCTCGAGGACGCCATGCGCCTGCTCGACTATCTCGTCGATCTGGGCGTCAACGCTATCGAGCTGATGCCGATGTCGGAGTTCCAGGACCGGCTCAACTGGGGCTACAGCACCTCCCACTACATGGCAGTGGAGTTTTCCGGCGGCGGGCGGGACCAGTTCAAGCACTTCGTCCGCGCCTGCCACCAACGCGGCATCGCGGTGCTGCTGGACGTAGTCTACAACCACTACACCTTCGACGCCGAACGGGCCGAATGGGCCTACGACTCGAACGCGCCGGAGAACAACATCTATTACTGGTACGAAGGGCTGGCCTCCGATTACCCCGACCCCACCGGCGGCTTCATCGACAACGGCTCGTCCGGGTGGGCGCCGCGCTTCTGGGAAGAGCCGGTCCGGCGGATGTTCGCCAGCAGCGCCGCAGCCCTGCTGAGCGAGTTCCACTTCGATGGTTTCCGTGTCGATCTGACCACCGCCATCCACCGCGACGCGGTCATTCACGCCGACGGCCGCCCGGCCGAGAGTGCCAGGATGTTCGGGCAGAAGTTCCTGCGCGAATGGAGCCGGACCCTGCATCTGGTCAACCCGGACGCGTTCCTGATCGCCGAGGACCACTCCCACTGGCCGGGCGTACAGCAGAGCCCCGACGACGGCGGCCTCGGCTTCGATGCGTCGTGGTATTCCGACTTCTACCACCACCTGATCGGCGACGCGCAGAACGACGTTGGCCGAGCGCGGCTGATCAAGCTCGCCGGATACGGCGACAGTCGGGAATTGCGCATGTCCTGGTTCGCGGGCGTCTTCGCCGGCAGCGGCGGTCAGGTCGTCTACCACGAGTCCCACGACGAGGCCGGCAACTCGTATTACATGGAGAACGGCCAGCGCCAGTACTCCGCGCGCACAATCATGGTCACGGTCAACAACAACCTGAACGACCAGACACGCTTTTTCGCCGAGGCGCGCGTGCACGTTGCGGCGGCGATGACCCTGCTGGGGCCCGGCATCCCGATGTTCTTCATGGGCGAGGAGGTGGGCGCCTCGCGGCCCTATCGCTTTGCCGACTTCATTACCGCGCGGGAGGACTACTTCGCCCTGCGCCAGGGCACCGGTGCGCGGCTGTTCCGCTTCTACGCCGATCTCATCCGTCTGCGTCTGGCCCACCCGGGCTTTCGCTCGCGCAACGTCGCCGTCGTCGCCACCCACGACGCCAACCGCCTGCTTGCCTTCCGCCGTTGGGACGACGGCGAGGATCTGCTCGTCGTCGCCAGCCTCAACAATGCGCCGTACGCCGACGGCTACGTCCTTCGCAGCGCCGGGCTCACCGACGGGCGCTGGCGCGAGATTTTCAACAGCGACTCAGCGGCCTACGGCGGCGGCGGTCTTGCCAACGACGGCGAGGTGTCCGCGCTGGGCGGCGCGCTCAACGTCCGGCTGCCGGCGAACGCCGTCGTGGTGCTCCGGCGGCAATGAGCTTCCAACCCCGACGGATGGCGCCGGGGAAGAGGGAAAGCAGAAGAACGTAAAGTAGAACAAGAAAGGCGTGTTTTTGCTGTCGATCGCTGTAAGCGTGTTTTAGACCGTAAAACCGGGTGATTACGCTTGATTACAGCCCAGTACAATACGTCCAGCGTGGTGGAAAGGAGGTTTTTCACTTGTAATTCATAGGTTATTTTCATAATAATGATAATTATTATTTAGCTGATGTCGGTGTCGTACTGCCGCCATCCACCCGGAGGAGGGCTTGACCATGGCGAACGAATTGATCGAGCGGAATCGGCAGATCGCCCAGCGGTTCGTCGACTTCCTCTTACGCGGGGGCGACCCCAACACGATCTTCTCGCCCGACTACGTGTATTACGACGCGCAGGGAAACCCGAACGACCTGAACGCGACGATGGCGCGCATCCAGCCCATTCTCGTCGCCATTCCCGACCGCGGCATTCAGGTCGAAGATCAGATCATCACCGATGACCGCGTCGTCCTGCGCTGGCGTCGGTCGGGCACCTTCCAGAACGATGCCTGGGGACTGCACGCGACGGGAAATCGCGTTTCGGACGTCGGCGTCACGATCCTGGGCATTAACGCCGACGGCATGATCTCGCAGACCTGGGAGTTCTGGGACATGTTCAATTTCTTCAGCCAGCTTGGCGTCATCCGCGAGTTCGTCGCTCTTAACACGCCGGAGCCCGCCGCCGCCGGCTAGCCGGCAGGGCGGAGGGGGAGCGAACCGGATGCGCCGCGATATCACATTCGAAAGCGACGGCCTCGAGCTGTCGGGGTGGCTGTTCCTGCCCGACGGGGCGGCAGGCAGTGGTCCGTGGCCGGCGGTCGTGCTTGCCAACGCGTTCTGCTCGGTCAAGGAGATCTACCTCTCCAACTACGCCGAACGGTTCGCCGCGGCCGGGCTGGCGGCGCTCGCCTTCGACTATCGGAACTTCGGCGCCAGTACAGGCGAGCCGCGATGCCAGTTGTTCCCGCACCAACAGCTCGATGATCTGCGTAACGCGTTGACCTGGTTGCGGCGACAGCCGGAGATCGACCCCGAGCGGATCGGTGCCTGGGGAGTCTCGCTCGGCGGCGGCCACGCGATGTTCCTTGCCGCCTTCGACAAGCGTATCAAGGCCGTCGTTGCGATGATCCCGGCGATCAACCAGTGGGAAAACTTCCTTGTTGCGATGCCGAGGGAGGCCTTCTTCGGCTTTCTTGGCACCCTCGGCCAGGACCGCGAAGCGAGCTACGGGACGGACCGGATCAGCTATCTCCCGCTGGTCGCCCCGGCCGGACAGGGCGGCCTGATGCCCGCGGAAGCCTACGACTTCTACACCCGTGTGCAGCAGACGATCGCACCGAATTGGGAGAACCGGATCACGACGCGGTCGCTGGAGACGTTCGTCTCGTACGACCCCGCCGGCCCGATCCGCCTTCTGGCGCCAACGCCATTGCTGATGATCGTCGCAGAGCAGGATCAGATCATTCCGCCGGCGCTGGCCCGCGCGGCCTTCGAGCGGGCCGGAGAGCCCAAGCGGTTCATGTCGCTCCCATGCACCCACACCGCCGTCTACGACACCGAACCTTTCCTCGGCCAGGCCGCGACGGCCGCCAGCGATTGGTTCGGCGAGCACCTGGTCCACACGAACACTTCGGCGAGGTCCGCGCAGGGTAGTGCGTGACTTTCGATCCCCGTTTCTGCACCCGGTTCGCCGTCTGGCAGAAGCCGCAAAGAAAGGATTTGGACATGCCAATCATCGAAGTCAGGTTCATTGAAGGCGTCGTGGCAACGGACCCGGAGCAGAAGCGCCGGTTGATCGAGCGGCTGACGGAGGACTTCATCGAGATTTGCGGCGAGGTCACACGCCCGTTCGTTTATTGCATCATTGCTGAGACTCCGCTGATGCAGTGGGGCATCTCCGGCGTGCCGATGCCCGATCTGGCCTATCTCACGGGCGAACGACGCGAAGAGGAACTGAGACGCGCCAACGCGCTCATGATTGAAATGCAAGCACAGCAGGACGCGCAACCGGCGCAGCCCGCCGAGCAGCCCGTCCCGTAAGCCGCGCCGCCGCGCAGACGCAGCGAAGAGTACGCTCGTGAAGGGGGAGGAGGGACATGTCGTCTCCTGATGAAAATATCGCGGTCATCCGCCGTTGGCTGGAGGAGGGTTGGAGCAATGGCAACCTTGACGTGGCCGACGAGGTCATCGACGCCGGCTTCGTCGTGCACGGCGCTGGCGGCCAGGTCATCCCGCAAGGTCCAGCGGGCGTCAAGGAGCTGGTCGCCGCGTGGCGAGCCGCTTTTACCGACGGCCGGATGAGCATCGAAGACATTTTTGCCGAGGGCGACAAGGTCGTGATCCGGATGCGCTGGACCGGCACGCACACGGGCGAATTCTACGGCCGCGCGGCGACCGGGCGGTCGGTCTCCGTCACTTCGATCGGCATCGACCGCGTGGTCGATGGCCGAATCGTCGAAGGCTGGGGCGAAGTCGACATGCTCGGCTTGTACCAGCAGATCGGCGCCATCGAACTGCCGGCGCAGGCGCAAGCCTGAACCCGCGTCGTCGGAAGGAAAGAAGCACCGGCAAGCACATAGGAAATTACGGAATGTCGGCTGAAGACAACAAGGCGCTGATGTCGCGCTTCATAGAGGAAGTCTGGAACAACGGGAATCTGGACGCTGCGGACGACATTTTCGATCCCCAGGCAACGACGCCGGGACTTCCGCTGCCGCCCGGTCCGGAGGGCGCGAAGGTCATTGCCCGGATGTTCAGGTCCGCATTTCCTGACTTTCACATCACCATTGAGGACCTCGTCGCGAACGACGAGAAGGTGGCGGCGCGCTTTACCCAGACCGGTACGCATCAAGGACCGTTCATGGGCGCCGCGCCGACGGGCAGGCCGATCCGGGTGACGGAGATCGCCGTCGTTCGCGTGGCTGGGGGCAAGGTGGTGGAGAGCTGGTACGAGACCGACACGATGTCGCTCTACCAGCAGGTCGGGCTTATTCCCCAGCAGTCATGACGCCGCGCGGGGGTGTGCTCGGACCGGTGGTCGAACGAGCGGCCGATGTAAGCCGGAGGCGGAGGCGAATCTTGACCAACCAGACCATGATCCAGTTCTTCCACTGGGACTATCCGGCCGACGGCCGCCTGTGGGACGAGGTCGCCAGCTCCTCTGCCGATCTGGCCCGCGTCGGCATCACCGCGCTATGGCTGCCGCCGCCGAACAAGGCGCAGGGCGGCGCCGCCGACGTC
>JBBSCD010000003.1:0-48333 GCA_038250645.1 Rhodospirillales bacterium | reverse complement strand
CTGATCGCCGCGCGCGGCGGAAGCCGGCGCCGTCGCAGACCGTCTGTATCCTCGGCTGTCGGCACCGGCCAGTCCTCGAGCCGAGGCCCACATACCTTAGGATGAAACGGCACCGGCGGCTGGATATAGTTCAAAATCGGCGTCTAGAAAAGGCCGAATGCGCAGCCGCAATGGCGAGATCCCGAAGGCTTTTCCGTTAAGTAGGTAATGCGAAGCAAATCCAATCAGCACAGGTGCGGCGATGCGCCTCGCCCTTTATGAGCCGGACATCCCGCAGAATGCTGGGACGCTGATGCGGATGGCATCCTGTCTCGGCCACGCGATCGACGTCGTCGAGCCCTGCGGCTTCCTCCTCGGCGAACGGCGCATGCGCCGTGCCGGCCTCGATTATCTCGAGCACGCACGCCTGCAAACCTACCCATCATGGTTGGCCTATGAACAGGCGTGGCGCGCGATGCGGCCGCAGCCGCGGCTCATTTTGCTGACGACGAAGGGCGCCTGCAACTACACCGCCTTCCGCTTCCGCCGCGACGACATCGTCATGGTCGGCCGCGAGAGCAGCGGCGTCCCCGATGCCGTACATGCCGCGGCCGATGCCAGGCTGCGGGTACCGATGACCCAAGGCAGCCGATCGCTCAACGTCGCCGTCGCCGCGGCGATCGTCATCGGCGAGGCCTTGCGCCAGACCGCCGGCTTCCCCTTATGAACGCGACCGTGGGCTCCATTCGCGACCGTGCGGCGGGCTGGTTCGCTGAACTGCGCGACCGGCTGTGCGAGACGCTGGAGCAGATTGAAGATCAAGGTGCGAGGGCGCGGCCGCCTGCACGGCCACCGGCACGTTTCATCCGCAAGCCGTGGCAGCGACCGGGCGGTGGCGGCGGCGTGATGGCCATCCTGCGCGGCCGGACGATCGAGAAGGCCGGGGTCAATGTTTCGGTCGTCGAAGGCGAGTTTTCGGAAGCCTTTCGCGCGCGCATCCCCGGCGCGGCCGCGGACCCGCGGTTCTGGGCCTCGGGCATTTCGGTCGTGGTTCATCCGCGCTCGCCGCATGTCCCGGCCGCCCACATGAACACCCGGATGATCGTCACCACCCGCGGCTGGTTCGGCGGCGGCGCCGATATGACGCCGGTCTACTCCGATGCGACAGATACCGCGACGTTCCACGGGGCCCTACGGGACGCGTGCGACAGGCATGATCCCGCCTACTATCCGCGCTTCAAGGCGTGGTGCGACGAGTACTTCTATCTTCCCCACCGCGACGAGGCGCGGGGCGTCGGCGGCATCTTCTTCGATGAGCTGGACAGCGGCCACGCCGAGGCCGACTTCGAATTCGTCCGCGATGTCGGCCTCGCCTTCCTTGCGGCCTATCCGGCGATTGTCCGCCGCAACATGGCGACGCCGTGGACGGACGAGCAACGCCGCGCGCTCCTGGTCAAGCGCGGCCGCTATGTCGAGTTCAACCTGCTCTACGACCGTGGCACGCTCTTCGGCCTGCAGACCGGCGGCAATCCAGAGGCATTCCTGATGTCGCTGCCGCCCGAAGTGGCCTGGCCGTGAAGGCGTAAGACGGAAACGCGCTATTGAATGCCCAGGATTTCCTTTGCCTGGCCCAGCACCTCGAGTGACTGATCGTGGTCGCCGGCCTTGTGCAACTGCTCGCCCTCGGCGCGCAATTTCTTGACCTCGGCCATCTCGTCAGGCGAGAGCTTCGGGTTCTTCGCCAGCGCCGCATCGATCTGGGCCATATCCTGGGGGCAATGGTAGGCGTACGCCGGGCTTGCGGCGAAGCCGGCGAACGCGGCGAGCGCAGCAGCCAGAACGAGTCGCTTCATGGTCTGTCTCCCATAGCGGTTAGAGTCTTTGTTTTTCTTCTGCCTGCGTTGACAGATGGTGATGGCGCCCCGGCGCCTGCAAGAAAAGCTACGGCCGTTCACCGACGGCAGCGCCTGCGCCCGTCTCGTCGGAGGCGATTATTTCGCGCAGGTGGGCGAGGCAGGCGTCGCGATCGGGAGCAAAATCTCCCTCCTCCCACCATGCCTCGACCGCTCGCAGCAGATGGCCGATCCGCGGCCCATGCGCGATGCCCTGCGCCAGCGCGTCGCGGCCGCGCAGGGGAAAGCGCGGCGTCTCCCAGGCGCCGATCCGGTCGAGTTGGGCGAGCCACGGCCCGGAGCCGGACCGCGGCGGATCGTTGGTCGCCGCCAGCGCGTCGGCCCAGGCGAGAAGCAGCAGATCGCGCACCGGCGCGACCCCGAGGCGGTGCAGCGCCCGGCGCAGATCACGCGGCTCCGTGGCGGCATCCAGCCGCTGCGGCGGCGCCATCATCAGCCGCAGTCGCGCTGCCTGCGCGTTCGACAGGCGCAGCCGATCGGCAAGGGCATCGGCCGCATCCGCGCCGGCGTCGGCGGCCAGCAGGGCGGCGAGGCGACGGACCGGATCGGGGGCGATTCCGGCGCGGCGGAGCGCCCGGCTGTCGAGCCAGCTCAGCATCCGCAGCCGGCCGACCTCGCCGGCTTCCGGCAACACATGATCGAGGACGCGATCGGCGCGCATCAGCGCGAACGCATCGGCCGGATCGCCAGCCATGAGCGTGCGAAAAATCTCCACCCGCACCCGCTCGCCCGACAGCGCGTGCAGCCCGGAAGCGGCCTCTCGGCATGCCGCCAACGCCGCCGCGTCGGCCGGCTCGCGGCCGTAATGGGCATGGAAGCGGAAGAAGCGGAGCAGGCGAAGCACGTCCTCGCCGATCCGCTCGGAAGGATCGCCGACGAAACGGATCCGGCCACGGCCAAGATCGTCCATGCCCTCGAAGTAGTCATAGATGTCGCCGTCCGGGGTGCAGGACATGGCGTTGATGGTGAAGTCGCGGCGTGCCGCATCGGCCAGCCAGTCGTCGGTGTAGGCGACGCGCGCGCGCCGCCCGTAGGTCTCGACATCAATACGCAGCGAGGTGATCTCGAACGGCGTCGTGTCGATCATCGCGGTGACCGTGCCGTGGTCGATGCCGGTCGGGATGACGCGAACGTGCGCCGCTTCGAGGAGACCGACGACCGTCCGCGGCGCCGCCGGCAGGGCGATGTCGATGTCTCGGATCGGCCGCTTGAGCAGGGCGTCGCGAACGCAACCGCCGATGAAGCGGACTTCAGCGCCGCCGGCGCCCAGAGCGGCCAGCACCCGGACCGTCTGCGGCGAGGTCATCCACGGCTGCGGATGAAGCCTGCCCACCGGCCCGGTTGGCCGGCTACCAGCGGCGGACGAACGGCCCGGCCCCTCGCAGGCGCCCATCACTCGATGCGCCCGGGGATCACCCGGCCGTTCTCCCAGCGCGGGGCGATGTAGGTGCCGCCCGCGTCGCCACCGCTGATCAGCGCGGTGAAGACGAGGCTCGCCCCGGCCAGCACCAGTCCGGCGAGGATCAACCAGAACCACGGCCCCTCACGCATGATCGTCGCGAGCTTGCGGCCGGAACCGCTGTCGCGCACCGCGAGCGCCCAGATCAGGTAGAGCACCGTTGGCAGGATGAGCGGCAGGAGATACTGCAGGAGAGCGCGGCTCATCGCTTGCAAAGCACCTCAAAGAGATTCACGAGCATGCCGGCCGTCGCACCCCAGATGAAGTGGCGTCCGTAGGGCATGGCGTAGAAGTGCCGGGTCACGCCCTCGAATTCCGCAGAGCACTTCTGGTGGTTCGAGGGATCGAGGAGGAAAGCCAGCGGCACTTCAAAGACCTCGTCCACCTCGTGGGGGTCCGGCCTGAGGGTGAACGGGGGATGAACGAAGGCAACGACCGGGGTTATAACGAACCCGGTCCGGGTGACATAGACATCCAGGTGACCGACCACCTCGATGGAACGACGATCGAGACCTACCTCCTCCTCGGTCTCGCGCAAGGCGGTATCCACCGGCCCTTCGTCCGCCGGCTCGATGTGCCCGCCGGGAAAGCTCACCTGCCCCGCATGGTGGGCGAGGTGAGCGGTCCGCCGGGTCAACAGCACCGACAGCCCCTCGGGGCGATCGATCAACGGGATGAGCACTGACGCCGGCTTCAGGGGACGGAACGGCTCCATACCGTTGTTGAGATCGTGGTCACCCCGCTCGCCGCCGGCATCGATTGGCAGGACCGGATGATCCGCCATCTCACGGCGACCGGCAAACCGGCCGACGACCCAATCGCGCGATGGCGGTGCTCTCACGAATCGGCGTCCAAAGACCCCAGGACATAGAAGTGGCCGGCGCTCCACACCCCGAAACGGCGTTGTCCCTCGACGGTTTCCTCAACGCCGAGGCCGACGAGCTCGTAGAATACCGCCCGGGTCAGCCGCGCCTCGATCCCCGGGCGAAGAAGGAGGTATGGGGAGGGCTCGCCGCTTTCCGGATCGGTGCTAACCCGGAGCGGGTGGTCGGAGTCGACGGTGACAATCTCGTCGATGTTGCTGCGCATGCTCAAGGCCTGCTCACGGCCTTCTCCGCAAACGTAGGCCTCCACGGCGAGAAAAGGCACATCCTCAACCTCGATCGGCCCCATCTCGGCCGGCGTGATCAGCAGGTACCGCCCGTCCTCGTCGCGCTGCAGGATCGAGCCGAACAGACAGATGAGCTCTTTGCGCCGGATTGGCGAGCCGCGATAATACCAGACACCCGAACGATCTATACGTATATCTAGGCTGTCGTGGACGCACCGTCCGTGCGGGGTTGGCTTTATCTTGACGGCAATTCCAGTCTCGCTGTGACCGGGCGCGTCTGAAGACCCAACGACGCTAGGGTAGGAGCTCTTTTTTTTCATGACCGGAGGCGAAACCTTAGAACAGACGAAAGGATCGTGCTTCTGTCCATGACATATGTCGCCAAGGCCGCGAATTCTGCGCTGATCGATCAAATAGATCAACTCGAGGCGCAGATTGTCGCCGCGCGTGATGCAATTGCGGCAATCATCTACGGCCAGACCGCGGTGGTCGAGGAGACGCTGGTCACCCTCCTCGCCGGCGGTCATCTCCTGCTCATCGGCGTGCCCGGTCTCGGCAAGACCCGCCTGGTCGAGACGCTGGGCACGGTGTTCGGCCTCGACGAGCGACGGGTGCAGTTCACCCCGGATCTGATGCCGGCGGACATTCTCGGCTCAGAGGTGCTCGAAGAGTCGGAGGCGGGACAACGGGCGTTCCGCTTCATCCGCGGCCCGGTGTTCTGCCAGCTCCTGATGGCCGACGAGATCAATCGCGCCAGCCCGCGGACCCAGTCGGCGCTGCTGCAAGCGATGCAGGAGCACCGGGTCTCGGTCGCCGGGGTCTACCACGCGTTGCCGAGTCCGTTTCACGTGCTGGCGACGCAGAACCCTCTGGAGCAGGAGGGCACCTACCCGCTGCCGGAGGCCCAGCTTGACAGGTTCTTCATGCAGGTCGACGTCGACTATCCCGACCTCGATGCCGAGCGCGAGATCCTGATGGCGACCACCGGCGCGAGCAGCCCGGCCCGCCGCCAGGTCATGGATCCGCAGCGTCTGGTCGAGGCGCAACGGCTGATCCGTCACATCCCCGTCGGCGAGAGCGTGGTCGAGGCGATTCTCGACCTGGTCCGCGCCGGCCGGCCGGAAACAAGCCCCATCGAGGAGGTCCGTCGCCATGTCTCCTGGGGACCGGGGCCGCGGGCGTCGCAGGCGTTGATGCTGGCGGCGCGGGCGCGCGCGGTGATCCAGGGCCGGCTGTCGCCATCGCTCGATGACGTGACCGCGCTGGCGCAGCCGATTCTGCGCCACCGTATGGCGTTGACCTTCTCCGCCCGTGCCGAGGGCATCGTCATCGGCGATATCATCGATATGCTCTGCCGGCGCATGCCGTGAGCGGCGCCGGCCCCGTGCCGAAAGAAGCTCACGCGCGGTCAGGCCGCAGGGAGCCGGCCAGGGCGCTCGTCCGCGCCGAGACGCTCGCGGCGACCCTGCCGCCGCTGCTTGTCGCCGCCGAGCGGGTCGCGGCGACGGTTTCGCAAGGCGTCCACGGCCGCCGTCGGATCGGCCAGGGCGAGACATTCTGGCAGTTTCGCCGCTACGAGCCCGGCGATCCGACGCAACAGATCGACTGGCGGCAGTCGGCCAAGTCCCAGCGGGTCTTTATCCGCCAGACCGAATGGGAAGCGGCGCAGTCGGTGTGGCTGTGGCGGGACGGCTCGGCCTCGATGGCCTGGCGCTCCCGCGACGGGCTCTCGTGGAAGCGCGACCGCGCCGAACTGCTGCTGCTCGCTCTTGCCGCTCTACTGGCGCGCGGCGGCGAGCATACCGCCCTTCTTGGCGCCGGCGGCGTGCCGGGAAGCGGCCGGGCGGTACTGCGCCGGCTGCTTGCGGGCCTCGGTGAAGAGCCGCCCGGACCGGAGGACGAAAGCGCAAGCGTTCCGCCCGTCGAAACCCTTCCGCGGTTCGCCCGGGTCGTTCTGTTCGCCGATTTCCTTCTGCCGCTGGAGGAGATCGCCGCCGTCATCGGCGCCTATGCCCGGCGTGGCGTTCACGGCCACCTACTGCAGATCCTCGATCCGGCGGAGGAGACCCTGCCGTTTTCCGGGCGCATCCGCTTCGAGGGCTGCGAGAACGAGGGCGAGGCGCTGTTCGGGCGCGCGGAAAGCGTCCGCCAAGCCTACAGCGCGGTGATTGCCGGCCATCGTCGGGGCCTTGCGGGCCTGGCCGCCGGCTACGGATGGACCTTCGCCGTCCATCATACCGACCAGCCGCCGGAGCCCGCGCTGCTCGGGATCTTCAGCGCAATGTCGGCATCGCGGCGGCAGTTTTCGCGATAATGGCGCGGGGTTAAGCCGGTGCTGAACCGTTGTTGAGCTGATGCTGGGTCTGGGCGCAATCACCTTCGCCGTACCATGGGCTCTCGGCGCGCTGGTGGCGCTGCCGGCGCTGTGGTGGTTGCTGCGCATGAGCCCGCCGGCGCCGCGCCGGGTGCGATTTCCGCCGCTGCGCTTCCTCGCCGGCCTCGTCTCGAAGGAAGAAAGCGCCGCGCGCACACCGTGGTGGCTGCTGGCGCTGCGCCTGGCCCTGATTCTCGCGATCATCCTCGCCTGCGCCCAGCCTTTGCTCAACGCGCAAAGCGGTTTCGCCGGCAGCGGCCCGCTCGTTCTCGTTGTCGACGACGGCTGGGCCTCGGGTCGCGACTGGGGCCGGCGCCGAGCCGCGATGACGGCGCTAGTCGAACGCACGGAACGCGCCGGCCGACCAATTGTCGTCGTCACCACGGCCCCGGAAAGCGCGGAAAAGGCGACGCCAACCGTCCGTGAGGTCGCGGCGGGCGAAGCGCGCGGCCTGGTCGAGTCCTTGCAGCCGAAGCCGTGGCCGACGCAGCGGGCGACGGCGCTGACCGCTCTTGATCGCCTTCTGCGTGAGCGGGCGACGCCGGCCGTTGGCGAGATCTGGTGGCTGAGCGATGGCCTGGAGGAGGATGGCGCGGGAACCGCTGCCCTGGCTGCCCGGCTCCAGCGCCTGGCACCACTGACGGTGGTCGCTCCCGAACGCAGCGCCGGCCCGCTGCTGCTTCGGCCTCCGGCGATGGAGAGCGGCGGATTGGCCATGGCCGTGCTGCGACCTGACGCCGGGGCGGAGCGCGGCTTCAGTGTTCTCGCCATCTCCGACACCGGCCTCGTCATCGCCCGCGAGAACGGACGCTTCACGGCAGGCCGCACGGGTGCCGAGATCCGCTTTCGCCTGCCCACGGAAATTGCCGAGCGGGTCGCCCGTTTCGAGGTGGAGGGCGAACGGAGCGCCGGCGGGGTCGTCCTGGTCGACGCCCGCTGGCAGCGCCGCCCGGTTGGACTGATAGCGGAGCAGGGCACCACCGGTGAGCCGCCGCTCCTCGGCCAGCTTTACTCTCTCGACCGCGCCCTGGCTGGGTTCGCCGAGGTCCGGCGGGGCGATCCGGCAAGCCTGCTCGCGCGCAATGTCGCGGTTCTGGCGCTCCCCGATCATGCCCGGCTCGATCCCGCGCTGACGCAGCGGGTCGAGCGCTGGGTCGAGGCCGGCGGCACGCTGATCCGCTTCGCCGGGCCGCGCCTCGCCGACCAGGCGGACGCCGATGATCCGCTGCTGCCGGTCCGCCTGCGCCTGGGCAATCGCAATATAGGCGGCACCCTGTCATGGCAGGAACCGGCGACGCTGGCGCCGTTCGAGGCCGCGAGCCCGTTCGCCGGTATCGACCCCGGAACGGATGTCGTCGTCCATCGTCAGGTGCTGGCCGAGCCTTCCTTCGACGCCGGCCAGCTGGTCTGGGCCCGGCTTGACGACGGGACGCCGCTGGTCACTGCCCGCAGGAAGGGCAAGGGCTGGCTCGTCCTGTTTCACACCACCGCCAACGCCGACTGGTCGAACCTGCCGCTGTCGGGCCTCTTCGTCGACATGCTGAAGCGCCTCGTCGCGCTTTCGCGCGGCATCGGCGACACCGCCGGTTTCGACGCCGGACCGGCGCTCGCGCCCATCGCCACCCTCGACGGCGGCGGCGGCCTGTCATCGCCGCAGCCGGGCGTAAGTGCGATCGAAGCGGCGGGTTTCGCCGCGACGCCCGTATCGCCGCGCCATCCGCCGGGCTTCTACGGCAACGGCGGCGAAAGGAGAGCGCTCAATCTCGGCGCGTCGCTGCCGGGGCTGCACCCGCTGGAGCCGTTGCCGGCGGGCGTCGCCCTCGGCGCCTACAGCGAGGCAGCGGAGCAGGACCTGCGCGGCTGGCTGCTCGCCGCGGCCCTGAGCCTTGCGCTTCTCGACCTGGGCCTGAGCGTGGTGATGCGCGGTCTGCTTGGCCGCCCGGAAGGACGGGGACGCCGGGCCGTCATCCCGACCCGTGCCGGGACGGGCGGGCGCCGGGGCCTGCTTGCCCTTGCGCTGGCAGCGCTGGCAGCACTGGCAGCGCTGGGCGCGGGCGCGGCGGTGGCGCAGACGACCATTGCCGATGGCAGCGCCGAGCCCGCTGCCCTGACCACCCGCCTCGCCTACATCGCCACCGGCGACCGCGAGACCGACGCCGTCAGCCGCGCCGGCCTCGATGCGCTCGCGGTGATGGTTAACCGGCGCACCGCGGCCGAACTCGGGTCGGCCGTGGCGGTCGATCCCGCCGCCGACGAACTCGCATTCTACCCCTTGCTCTACTGGCCGATCGGTGCGAACGCACCGGATCTCGCCGCCGCCGCGGTGCCGCGGCTGATCGACTACATGCGCAACGGCGGGACCATTGTTTTCGATTTTCGCGATGATGCCGGCGGCCGCTCGCCGGCCCTGCGCACTCTTGCGCGTCGCCTCGACATTCCGCCGCTGGTCCCGGTGCCGGCCGATCACGTGCTGCGCCGCGCCTATTACCTTCTTTCCGATCTACCCGGCCGTCGCCGCGGCAACCCGGTATGGGTCGTCGACCGGGTTGATCAGATCAACGACGGCGTCACCCCGGTCATCGCCGGCAGCAACGACTGGGCCGGCGCGTGGGCCGCCGACGACGCGATGCGACCGATGTTCCCAGTGGTGCCGGGCGGCGAGGACCAGCGCGAACTGGCCTATCGCTTCGGCATCAACCTCGTGATGCACGTGCTGACCGGCAACTACAAAGCCGACCAGGTTCATCTTCCGGCGATCATGGAGCGGCTCGGCCAGTGACGGGCGCGCTCGCCTTTTCGCCGCTGCTGCCGTGGCCGGCGTTGCTTGCCGCTACCGCCGTCGCGGCGGCGATGCTTGCCGTTGTCGCCCGGCGCGGCGGCCGCGGCTGGCTGCTGCGCGGCCTCGCCCTCGCGGCGCTGATCGCGGCGCTGGCCAATCCCCGCCTCGTCGCCGAAGACCGCGAGGCGCGCCCCGATGTCGCGATCGTTGTCGTCGACACCTCGCTCAGTCAACAGGTCGGCGAGCGAACCCGCCAGGCGGGCGAAGCGGAGGCGGCCGTGCGGGCCGCGCTGGCCGCAATGCCCGGTCTCGAGGTCAGGGTCGTGAGCGCCGGGCGGCGCAAGGACAGCGAGACGCGGCTGTTCGACACCCTGGAGCGCACCCTCGCCGACGCACCGCGCGACCGGCTCGCGGGTGTCGTGTTCATCACCGATGGCCAGAACCACGATCGTCCGGCGGCGGACCTCCTGCCTGCCGGCGTGCCGCTGCACGCCCTGTTGACCGGCGCCCGCGGAGAGTACGACCGCCGGCTGAAGATCGACCAGGCTCCGGCCTACGGCATCGTCGGCGACGCCGTCGCCCTCGCCTATACCGTCATCGACAGCGGCGGGGAAGGCGACGGAAGCAGCGACGGTGCCGGCGCCCACGCAATCGTGCGCTTTCGCATCAACGGCGAGCCGGCCGGCGAGCGCGAGGTGGACGTGGGCCAGCCGCAGACGTTCTCCTTCCGCCTCGATCATGCCGGACCGACGGCCGTCGAAGCCGAGGTTGCGGAGGCGTCCGGTGAAATATCGACCCTCAACAACCGAGCGGCCGCTACGATCAACGGGGTCCGCGATCGGCTGCGCGTCCTTCTCGTGTCAGGGCAACCCCATCCGGGGGAAAGGGCCTGGCGCAATCTGCTCAAGTCCGATCCGTCCGTGGATCTCGTCCACTTCACCATTCTCCGCCCGCCGGACCGCGAGGAACTGACGCCACTGCGCGAGCTGTCGCTGATCGTTTTCCCGGTCCAGGAACTCTTCGAGCGCAGGCTCTACGACTTCGACCTGGTCGTCTTCGACCGCTTCGTGGTCCGCGGCGTCCTGGCGCCGGAGTACCTGACGCGGGTGGCCGACTATCTGCGCAACGGCGGCGCCATCCTGCTTGCCACCGGTCCGGAATTTGCCGGGCCGCAGAGCCTCCATGCAACCAGCCTGGGCGCGTCGATGCCGGCCGCCCCCACCGGCGCCGTCATCGAGCAGGCGTTTCGACCGGTCCTCTCCGAACTCGGTCACCGTCATCCTGTCACCTCGGGGCTGCCCGGCGAGCGGGTTTCGGGCGATGCCTCCGCCGATGACAGAGACGGCGGCAGCGACACGGATGCCGGAGAACCGGCGTGGGGGCGCTGGTTCCGTCTGGTTGAAACCTCCGTCCGCAGCGGCTCGGTCCTGCTCGAGGGCGCCGGCAACCGCCCGCTCCTGGTCGTCGACCGGGTCGGCGAAGGCCGGATCGCGCAGCTCGCCAGCGACCAGATCTGGCTGTGGGGCCGCGGTTTCGACGGCGGCGGCCCGCAAGGCGAACTCTCGCGCCGTCTGGTGCACTGGTTGATGAAGGAACCGGAGCTGGAGGAGGAGCGGCTCTCGGCGACCATCGCGGACGGCCGGCTCAGCATCGAGCGGCGGACGCTGGCGACCGAGTCGATTGAAGCGACCGTCACCAGCCCGACCGGCGATCGGCGCACGGTTGTTCTCGAACCCGGTGCCGACGGGATTGCTCGCGCGGAGAGCGAAGCGGAGGAAGCGGGGCTGTACCGGATCGAGGATCCGGCGCTGACGGCCTGGGCTGCGGTCGGCGCGGTCGATCCACCCGAGCTTGCCGACCTTCGCGCGACGCCCGATCCACTGGCTCCGGCGATCGCGGCGGCCGGCGGCGGCGTCGGCTGGCTGCATGACGGACTGCCGACCTTCAGGTGGGTCGAGCCCGGTCAGGCCGGCGCCGGGCGCGGCTGGATGGGCCTGCGTCGCAACCACGCCTACGCGGTCACTGGCGTAAACGAGATCCCGCTGCTGCACGCCCTTCTCGTCCTTGCCGCGGCGCTGGGCGCACTCGGCGGGGCCTGGTGGCGCGAGGGTCGCTGAAGACGCGTCGAACAGCAACGAGATCGCGACAACGGCAACGCCCGGTTTGTCATCGCGATGTCCGCTACCCAGCTACGTTGAGCAAGCGCGCTTCAATCCGCGATCCAAGCCGAGACAGATCAGCAGAGGGAACAGCAGATCATGGCCCGCATCCTTGTCCTCTACTACAGCAGCTACGGTCACGTCGAAGCCATGGCCGAGGCCGTGGCCGAGGGCGCGCGCAGCGTCGAAGGCGCCAGCGTCGACATCAAGCGGGTCGCCGAGCTGATGCCCGAGGAGGTCGCCAAGAAGGCGAACGTGAAGCTGGATCAGCCAGCGCCCATCGCCGCGCCGGACGATCTCGCCGACTACGACGCCGTCATCTTCGGCACGCCGACCCGCTTCGGTAACATGTGCGCGCAGATGCGCAACTTCCTCGACCAGACCGGCGGGCTGTGGATGAAGGGCACGCTGATCGGCAAGGTCGGCAGCGTCTTTGCCAGCACGGCGACCCAGCACGGCGGCCAGGAAACGACTTTGACCTCGTTCCACACGACGCTGTTGCATCTCGGCATGGTCATTGTCGGCCTGCCCTATTCCGCCAAGGGCCAGATGACGCTCGACGAGATTTCGGGCGGCTCGCCGTACGGGGCGACCACCATCGCCGCCGGCGACGGATCGCGGATGCCGAGCGCGAACGAGCTCGAGCTGGCCCGCTTCCAGGGCCGCCACGTGGCGACCATCGCCGGCAAGCTCGCCGGCTGAAGAGGAGGCCGAACGCATGGGCATGCTGATTGACGGCGTCTGGCACGACCGATGGTACGAGACGGCCTCGACGGGCGGGCGCTTCGTCCGCGCCGACAGCCGATTTCGCGGCCAAGTCAGCGCCGACGGCAGCTCCGGGCACAAGGCCGAGCCGGGGCGCTACCATCTCTACGTCTCCTACGCCTGTCCGTGGGCGCATCGGACCCTGATCTTCCGCGCGCTCGAGAGCCTCGAGGATGCAATCTCGGTTTCGGTGGTCGACCCGTTGATGCTCGAGAACGGCTGGACGCTGGCCGAGGACGCGGATCCGGTCAACGGCGCGCGCTTCCTCCACGAGGTCTACACCCGCGCCGACCCCCGCTACTCGGGTCGGGTGACGGTGCCGGTGCTCTGGGATCGCGAACGGGCGACCATCGTCAACAACGAGCCCGCGGAGATCATCCGCATGAACAACAGCGCCTCCGCCGGCATTGCCGGTGGGGCCGACTACTACCCCGAGCCGCTCCGCGCCGAGATCGACACGGTCAGCGACCGGATCTATCGCACCGTCAACAACGGCGTCTACCGGGCCGGCTTCGCGACCTCACAGGAGGCCTACGAAGAGGCGTTCGATGCGCTGTTCGCCACACTCGATGAGCTGGAGGCGCGTCTCAGCCAGCGCCGGTATCTCATCGGCCGGCAGATCACCGAGGCCGACTGGCGCCTGTTCACCACGCTGATCCGCTTCGACGCCGTCTACTTCGGCCATTTCAAGTGCAATTCGAGGCGGATCGTCGACTACCCGAACCTGTGGGGGTACCTCCGCGAGCTTTACCAGGTTCCCGGAGTCGCCCAGACCGTGCACTTCGACCACATTAAGGCCCACTATTATGGCAGCCACCGGACGATCAACCCGACCGGGATCATTCCGAAGGGCCCCCGCCTCGACTTGATGACGCCGTACCGTCGCGACTCCTTCCTCCGCGCGGACCACGCCGCCTGACCGCCGCGGACGGCTGCGGGTCCGGATGTTCTGCTGCCGACGCTTGCCCGGCCGGGCGGTTGTCGCGCGGCGTGAGCACCGAGACCGGCTCCTTGAAGGTCAGCGTCCGGTAGGGGAATGGGATCTCGATCCCGGCGTTGTCGAGCCCGCGCTTAACCGCGGCCACCACTTCATCGCGCGAGCGGCGGATGTCTATGGGACGTGAGCCGGTCCACCAGGTCACTTCGAAGTCGATGCTGCTGGCGCCGAAGGCCTGGGCGAATACCTGCACCCCCGGACCGTTACGCACGCTGTCGAGCGGCTCAACGGCTCGCCGGATGACGTCGCGCGCCTTGTCGACATCCTCGCCATAGGCGACGCCGCAGATGATCGTCGTCCGGCGCAGATCGCGGTCGGTGCGCACGGTAACGGGATCCTTGAACAGCATCGCGTTGGGGATGACCACGCGCTGCCCGTCGACCTGGCGGATGTGAGTGTCACGGATGGTGATCCGCTCGATCTGACCTTCGATATCCGAACATTCGATGTAGTCGCCGAGCCGGAACGGCTCACGGAAAAGGATCAGGATCCCGGCGATGAAGTTTTCGAAGATGTCCTTGAAGGCGAAGCCGATGGCGATGGAGCCGAGGCCCACCGCGGTCACCAGCCGGCCGGGCGTCATGCTGGGAAAGACGACCGTCGTCGCGATGAGGAGACCGAGAATCCAGAGCAGAACCGAGGTCAGCTTCTGCACGACCTCGACAAGGCCGCGGCGCATCCGCGCCCGGCCCATGGCCGAGGCGATGATGTGATCGAGAATCTTGTCGGCGATCCAGGTTAGAATGAGGACCAGGATGGCGATGCCGATTGCCGGCAGGTAGCCGACGGCCTGATCGGCCATGGCCCGCAAATGACCGTCGATGATGGACCACGCCTTTTCCATGTGCGCCTTTCGCTTGTTTTACTGGGCTCCGCATTCGGCCGCGATGCCGGCGCCGGCACCTTAACACGGGGCGCGCCGGCTCAATGCCGGGGAAGCGCATCGCTCCGTTTGTCAGCCAGAGCGCCGGCAAGAACCGGCGCGATCAAGGTACGTGCAGCCGTCGCGGTGACATGATCGGTGTCGATGAAGATCGGCCTGCCGTCGTGGGTGACGCGACACTGCGGCCGGCACAGGGCGTCGACAAGGGGGATGAAGCGCACGCCCGGACGCCGTGCCGCGACCTCGAACGCGTCTGTGGCGCGGGCGCTGAGCGCGCGCGCGGTGGCGAGGTCGGGAACGGCGGGCAGCGGCAGGTTCCAGCGTTCGGCGGCAATGATCTTTCGCGGCACGTCCCAGCCGACATCGGGCACATCGCCGAGGATGAGGACCGTTCGTCCGGTCGCCCTGATCGCATCGACCGTGCGTAACACCGCGCGCTGGAACGAGGCGCCCGGATCGGCCGCCTGTCGGTTCCGTCCCTTGCCGTCGGCGTAGGTCGCCCAGCGGGCCGTCAGCACGACCGTCCGGATGTCGTCGCGGCCCTTCAGTTCGGCCATGACCGCATCGTTGAACTGCCTGCACTCGACGGCCTGGTCCCTGCTGTCCGCCATGAACCCGAGCAAGGGTGGACAGCCGCCCAGGGCGGCAAAGATGCCGCTCTTGCCCGTAACGCGGGCAGCGACATCCATGCCAGGCATCATCGCGTTGGCGTGGGAGTCGCCCCAGAAGAGCAGGTCGGCGGATTCCTTGCCGGCGGTCCCGAAGGTGCACAGGCCGTCCGCCGGATCGACCTCGAAGCATTCGTCCGCTCTGGGATTGGTATCCCTTGACGCCGCGTCGGCGGCAAGTGCCATCGGACTCATCGCGCGGACCTGCATCCCGCCGTTCAAAGAAATAAGAAGGGCGAGACCTGCGATAGCGAGCGACGCTCCGCCCCAGGCGGCGAAAACGAGCCGCCGCCGGATCCGCCCGCGGGCGCGGAACGGCCGCTCGACGACCGCCCAGGAGAACACGGCGGCCACGAACGAGGCTGCGATGGCGACCAGCGTTACCCTCGACGGCAGACCTGGATCGGCGAAGACATGGCGGAGGAAGACGAGGATCGGCCAGTGCCAGAGATAGAGCGAATAGGAGATCAGACCGATAAAGACGACCGGGCGCAGCGACAGGAGGCGGGCAACCTGGGTTTGCCGCTGGTCCGGCCCGCGAGCACCCGTATGGATGAGCGCCGCGGCACCGAGGCATGGGACCAGCGCGGCATAACCCGGAAACGGCGTCGCGTGGCGAAACAGGATCGCCGCCGCGATGATCGCTGCAAGCCCGGCCGCCGCCAGCGCTTCGCGCAGCCAGCGGGCCCGGATTCGCGGGCCGAGACCGAGCGCCAGCAGCGCGCCGATGCCGAGCTCCCAGGCTCGCCCGGGCGACAGAAAGAACGCCGCTTCCGGCCGGTGCGCGACCAGAAACACGGAATAGATGAAGGACACCGCGCAGATGGCGGCGATAACGGCCGCGATCGCACGCGGGCGAAAGTAGCGGGAGAGCAAGATCAGCAACGGCGGGAAGACGATATAAAATTGTTCTTCCACCGCCAGGGACCAGGTATGAAGCAGCGGTGCGTACTCGCCCGCGCGCGAGAAATAGTTCTCGGTTTCGTGCCAGAACCAGATGTTCGAGATGAAGGTGACGGTGGCCGCCGCCGACCGCGCGAAGTTGTCATAGTCCCACGGCAGCAGGATGAACCAGCCGGCGACGAACGATGCCGCCATTACGACGAACAGCGCGGGGATGATCCGGCGGACGCGCCGTTCGTAGAATCGGACGAAGGAAAAGCGTTCCTGGATAATCTCGTCGTGAATCAGGCTGGTGATAAGGAAGCCCGAAATCACGAAGAAGACATCAACGCCGATGTAGCCGCCGCTGAAGCCGTTGATGCCGAAGTGAAACAGGATGACCATGATCACGGCGACCGCGCGCAGACCGTCGATATCGGGGCGATACTTCAGCGGAAACTGCGCGGCGGAAGCGCCCCCGGACCGCTCGCGGCTCCAGACCGGTTCCAGACGTCGATCGGCCGGCGCCCGGCGAATCATCGTCTCGCTGTCGGCCAGGCTCATCGGCTGCTCGCAGCGGCCAGCCGTCCGGCGGGTTCCCGCTTCATCAGTACGACAACAGCATGGGTACCGTCGTCCGGGCGAGCACGCCCGTGGTCAGGCTGTTGCGCTCGCCCGACCGCGGCCAGGCGCCCATCACCAGCAGGTCGACGGCGCAGTCGGCGAGATGCGACAGCAGGCGCTCCGCCGGGTCGATCTCGCGGGCCTTGAAGACCAGCCGGTCGGGCGACGCCGCGATGCCGTGTTCGCTCAGGTGACGGACGATCCGGGTCGACGCCGCCTCGGCCAGCGGCGAGGAGGGCCGGACCGACGCAAGCGCAAGCACGGTGACCTCATCGGCGCCGACGAGCAGCGGCAGGGCGTCGTTGAGCGCCCGCGCCGCTTCGCGACTCCCGTTCCAGGCAACGATCACCCGTCTTCCCATGGTGCTGAAGGTTCCGGCGAACGGGACCACGAGCACCGGTCGGCCGGACCGCATCACCGTCTGCTCGACCAGTGTCGGGGGCAGCGCGCCATCGGCGCTGCCGGGATAGAACTGGCACAGGAAGACGAGATAGTCCGAGCGGGCGGCATGGATGACCTCTTGCGCCACGGCCACGTCGTCGCGGGGGATCGCCGAAAACCAGTCGGCCGCCACCCCGGCAGCGGCGGCGTTCCGGCGGAAGGCCGGCTCAGCCTCAGCGATGGCCCGCGTGAGCTGCTCCTGGCGTGAACGCGATGACAGACCCTGCACGTGGGTGTCGGCAGCGGCGAAAAAGCCGATCAGGCGCGCCCCCAGCCGCGCCGCGAGAGCAACAGCCAGATCCAGGCGCCGGCCAGCCGCCGGGGTCGCGTCGAGGTGAACGAGGAGTTCGCGAATGGCCACTACGATTTCCTTCCCGTCGCCGCGCTCACGACGATGAGCGCCCGGCGGCGTTCATCGCCTGGCGGGCCTGCCGCTCGAAAGCGTCGATCATGGACCTTGCCGTCTCCGGCAGCACCATATCGATGCCGCGCTGCAGCAGCCACGACTTTACCCGCCAGCTCAGGGCGATGCGCACCCGGCACCCTCCCGGCCGTTCGGCGAAATCCCAGCCGATGTGGAAGGTGCGAAAGCTTGGGTCGTTCGAGGTAACGTCGATACGCTCCGGCCGAGCCAGGGTAGTGCGGGTGTGGAAGCGCTGGCGGATCGGGCCGACACCGACCTCCTGCTCGGTGTAGTAGATCGCGCCGCCGCGATGACGGTAGACCCGGGCATCGTTCCACAACGGGAGGAACTCCGGGTAGCGCTCGACGTCGGCGACAAGATCGAAGACCACCTCCCGCGGCGCGGCAATATCCCGCGTTTCCTTATGCGTTGTCATCGCCCGTCTTCGCGTCGTATTCGAGCCGTCATCCGCACGCGCCGTGGGCCGCTGTCGTGCTCACCTTCATGGCGTTTGGCCGTTCGCCCGCGGCTTGACCCAGCGCTCCTTGAGCTGCGGCAGGTTCTTCTCGTGGGTGAACAGGACAACCTCGTCGCCGCAGTCAATGGTGGCATCGTGGTCCGCGACGATCAACTCGCCGTTTCGATAAAGGCACATGATGCGACAGCGGCTGGGCAGTTCCAGCTCGGCAACCGGACCGGCGTCCGCCTCGCCGGCGACATACGAGAACATCCGCGCGCCGGCCTTGAAGTAGCGTGAAACCTCCTCCGGCAATGCGCCAACGGCGATGTCCGCCAGTCGCTGCGCCGCATCGCGGCTGGGGATGATAATGTCCTCGAGCCCAAGCTCGACGCAAATGTGCTCGTACTCCGGCTCCTCGATCTTGGTCACGATCCGGCGGAAGCCGAGCGAGCGGCCGACCAGAGTGGCGAGGATGTTGGTCTCGTCGTTGCCGGTCACGCAGACGAGCAGTTCGGTGTCGGCCGGACCCACCTCCCGCAGAACCGCCGGCTTCGAGCCGTCGCCGGCGACCAGGCCGCAGTCGATCTCCTCGGCCAGAACCTTGATCTTGGCCGGATCGATGTCGACGAGGATGACCTCGTGGCCGCCCCTGATCAGCATTTTCGCGGCACCGACGGCCGTGGCGCTGGCGCCGACGAATGCGAACCTCACCTCAACCTTCTCCTCCTCGATGTGCATTTTCGGCGGAAGGTCGATCTACGGGCGCGCTGCTCGCCGTCCCACCCAGGTGCGCGGATAGACAAGCACCAGCACGGCGATGATTTCAAGCCTGCCCATCAGCATATCGATGCAGAGCAGGCCCTTGAGCGCGACGGGCAGCGTCGCCGATGTGACCCCGGTCGACAGCCCGACCGTTGCCGTGGCGGAGACGACCTCAAAGAGCGCATCGAGCGGCGGGAAGCCCCAGGCGACGAACGCGAACCAGGAGACGACGACGGCGGCGGCAAAGGCGGTGACGATGCCGCAGGCGACCCGCATCTCCTCGTCGCCAACCACGCGCCTCGCGACCCGCGCGGTCACGACCGCGTGGTTGGAGATGCAGGTCCGCACGAGAAGCAACTGCAGCACCCGGCCAAGGACGAGCAGGCGGAAGATCTTGATCCCGCCGGCCGTCGAGCCCATGTCGCCGCCGATGAGCATCGAGACGATCAGCACCAGCTTGGCCGCCGGCGCGACACCGGCGACCGGCGTCGTCGCGAACCCGGTCGTCGTCTGCGCGGAGACGGCAAGGAAGAACGCGTTGCCGATCCCGTTCGGCGAGAGGCCGCTCGTTGCGAATGTGCAGGCCGACAGGGCCGCGGCAGCGAGCAGAGTGACCACGATGATGGCCCGCACTTCGCCGTCCCGCCACAGGCGGCTCGGGTTGCGGATGGCGCGGGCCATCAGCGAAAACGAAATCGCGCCGAACAGCGAGATGAGCGATACGGCGGCGGCGGCCGGAGCGCCAAGGCCGGCGGCGCTGGCGTCGTGGTTGGAAAAGCCGCCGGTGGAGATCGCCGAGAGAGTGTGGATCAGCGCATCCGCCGGCGTCGCCCCGGCCAGCCAGACCAGGATGATGCCGGCGATGGTCAGCGCGCCATAGACCTTGAGCACGCTGCGCGCGCGCATCCGCGTCGACGCCGCCCCTTCGGCGGTTTCGCCATCGTCCACCGCCAGCCTGCGGGCGCTGGCGCTGGGACCGATGATCACCGCCAGAGCGACGACGATGATGACCAGGCCGCCGTACCATTGCAGCCACGAGCGGGTGAACAGGAACGACGCCGCATGTGTTCGACGCTAGGCAGCGTCGAGAGGCCCGTGGTCGTCAGACCGGAGACGGCCTCAAACAGCGCGTCGATCAGCGATATCCCGGCCGACATGAACGGCCAGGTCATCGCCAGCGCGCCCAAAATGAACGTCAGGGCGACAATGACCAGACCTTCGTTGATCTGGATGTTCGCGGGCGCGCTGCGGCGCGCGCCAAAAAGGCCGGCGACCAGCAGAACGGCGCAGACCAGCGCGTATCGCTCTGCCGCCGCCGTCTCCCCCAGAATCGCGGCGACGATCGCCGGAACCGCGGCCATGACCGCGAGCGACAGCGACAGCATCCCCAGGTACTTGACGATCACCCGCCCGTCGACGGCGTAACTGAGGCTCCGGAGGCTCGGGTCGGTCATGGCGCCGGCTCCGTTCGCGGCCGGCGGAAGACCATGCGACGGCGGCCGGCTACTCTGCCGCCCTGTCGACCGGGACCGGTTGCCAGCGCAGGATCGGGCGACGCGCGGCCGCGGCTTCGTCGAGCCGCCGGCGCGGCGTCAACCGCGGCGCCTGGTGAAAGGCTTCGGCCTCGCCGGCCTTCGCTCGCGCCACCAGCGCGCGCATGGTCTCGATGAACAGATCGAGCGTCTCGCGGCTTTCGGTTTCGGTCGGCTCGACCAGCATCGCCCCGTGGACAACCAGCGGGAAGTACACCGTCATCGGATGAAAGCCTTCGTCGATCAGCGCCTTGGCAAGGTCCAGCGTACTCACCCCGGTATCTTTAAGCGTCGTGTCGTCGAACACGACTTCGTGCATGCACGGCCCGGGGAACGCCGGATGCAGCACATCCTTGAGCCGGGCCATGACGTAATTGGCGTTCAGCACGGCGTCACCGGAAGCCTGCCTGAGGCCGTCGGCCCCCATCGCCATCATGTACGCCAACGCGCGGGTGAACATGCCGAACTGGCCGTGGAAGCCCTTGATCCGGCCGATCGGTTTAGCGCCGGCGTCATCCGCACCTTGCTCGATCAGCAGGTAGCGCTCGCCGTCGAAGACGACGTAGGGCAGCGGCGCGTATGGAGCGAGGTCCGCCGTCAGCACCACCGGCCCGCTGCCCGGACCGCCGCCGCCATGCGGCGTCGAGAAGGTCTTGTGCAGGTTGATGTGCATGCAGTCGATGCCGAGATCGGCCGGGCGAACGCGGCCGACGATGGCGTTGAAATTGGCGCCGTCGCAGTAGAAAAACGCACCGACCGCGTGGGTGGCGGCGGCGAATTCGATAATGTCGGTCTCGAACAGCCCGCAGGTGTTGGGGTTGGTCACCATGATCGCGGCGACGTCGGTATCGAGCTTCGCGCGCAGGGCCTCCAGATCGACGCGACCCCTTCCGTCGGCGGGAATGGTTTCGACCGCATAGCCGCAGGCATGGGCGGTCGCCGGATTGGTGCCATGAGCCGATTCCGGTACCAGCACCCGGGCGCGTCGCTCGCCGCGGTCCTCGATGGCGGCGCGGATGGTCATCAGCCCGACCAGCTCGCCATGCGCGCCGGCGCCGGGCGACATTGCCACCGCCGGCATCCCGGTCAGCGTCTTCAGCCAATGGGCGCAGGTGTGGATGACCTCGAGCGCGCCCTGCACGGTTGAGACCGGCTGCAGCGGGTGCAGGTCGCCGAGCCCCGGAAGGCGGGCGACCTTCTCGTTGAGCCGCGGGTTGTGCTTCATCGTGCATGAACCCAGCGGGTACAGGCCCGAGTCGATGCAGTAGTTCTTCTGGCTGAGCCGGGTGTAGTGGCGCACGACCTCCGGTTCCGACAGCCCCGGCAGGCCGATGGCACCGCGCCGGCGAAGGCCGCCAAGCCGGTCGGCGTGTTCCGCCGGCTCGGGCAGATCGACCGCGGTGCGCTCCGGCGCACCCTGCTCGAAGATCAGCGCCTCTTCCAGCTGAAGTCCGCGATGGCCGGTATGGGTCCGATCAGCGGCGCTCATGAAAGGGCCTCCCGCAGACCCGCCGTCAGCCGGTCCATGTCGCTTTCGCTGGTGAGTTCGCTGGCGACGAGAATCAGCAGCGGCTCCATCCCCGGCGCGCCGGGAAACAGCCGCGACGCCGGGACACCCGCGAGGACGCCGCCCGCGGCCAGCTCTTCCACGACCGGGACCGCCGGTCGCGGCAGCCGGACGGTCAGCTCATTGAAGAAGCTGCCGTCCGGAACCTCGACCCCCGGAACCCGTGCGAGCCTGTCGGCGAGGGCGACGGCGTTGGCGTGGTTGAGCGCAGCCAGCCGGCGCAGTCCGGTCTCGCCCAGCAGCGTTAGGTGGATGGTGAAGGCCAGAGCGCACAGGCCGGAGTTGGTGCAGATGTTGCTCGTCGCCTTTTCCCGGCGGATGTGCTGCTCGCGGGTCGAAAGGGTCAGAACGAAGCCCCGCCGGCCGTCGGCATCGACCGTCTGGCCGACAAGGCGGCCCGGCATCTGCCGGATGAAGCGGGTGTGGGTGGCGAAAAGACCGACTGTCGGGCCGCCGAAGCCGGTCGCATTGCCGAACGACTGGCCTTCGCCGACGACGATGTCGGCGCCCATATCGCCCGGAGGCGTGATTGCACCGAGCGACACCGGCTCGCAGACGATCACGATCAGCAACGCGCCGGCGCGATGGCAGGCGTCACCGAGCTCCGTATAGTCGTGGATCCGGCCGAAGACATCGGGGTTCTGAACGACGACGCAGGCGGTCTCGCCGTCGACACGGGCCGCCGGATCGCCTGTCTCCGGCCAGCGCGGCGGCGCGGCGACGATCTCGATGTCGGCGAAGCGGCCATAGGTTGCGGTAACGTCGCGGTAGTGCGGGTGGACGCCGCCGGCGATGAGCGCCCGACGCCGGGACTTGCCGAGCCGAACGGCCATCAGCACCGCCTCGGCACAGGCCGTGGCGCCGTCGTACATCGAGGCGTTGGCGACCTCCATCCCGGTGAGCAGCGCCACCTGGGTCTGGAATTCGAAGAGATACTGCAGGGTGCCCTGCGCGACCTCGGGCTGGTAGGGCGTGTAGGCGGTGAGGAACTCGCCGCGCTGGATCAGATGGTCGACCGCCGCCGGGATATGATGGCGGTAGAGACCGGCGCCTAGAAAACACGGCGCGCTGGCGGGACTCAGGTTGCGGCCGGCAAAGTCGCGAAAGGCCTGTTCGACCGCGATCTCGCCTTGGTGACCGGGGAGATCGACCGGTGCGGCGAGACGCGCGGAGGCGGGCACATCGCCGAACAGATCGTCGATACCGTGCGCTCCGACCGCCGCAAGCATCTGCCGACGGTCGTCCTCGCTCAGTGGCAGGTAGCGCATCAGCCCAAGCCCGCCACGTACTCTTTGTACGCGCTCTGCTCCATCAGCCCCTCCAGTTCGCCCGGATCGGCCAGCCTGACCTTGAAGAACCAGCCGCCGCCGAGTGCGTCGGCATTGACATTCTCCGGACCCTCGGCCAGCGCCTCGTTCACTTCGACGACCTCGCCGCTTGCCGGGGCGTAGACCTCGCTCGCGGCCTTCACCGACTCGACGACCGCGGCCTCGGCGCCGGCGCGAAGCTGGCTTCCGACCGCCGGCAATTCGACGAAGACGATATCGCCCAGTTGCTGCTGGGCGAAGTCGGTGATGCCGACGGTGCCGACGTCGGCATCGATGCGGATCCACTCGTGCTCTGGGGTATAACGGACGTGGGCCATCGCGCTGCTCCGACTTTAAGGCGTCATCTTGGCGTAACGGTGGGGAACGAACGGCAACTTCACCACGCGGCCCGGATAGGCCTTGCCGCGGACCAGTACTTCGACCTCCGTTTCCGGCTTGGCGAAGTCGGTGTCGACGTAACCCATGGCGATCGGACCGCCGACACTGGGGCCATAGCCGCCGCTCGTCACGCTCCCGATGGTCCAGCGCCGATCGGTGATCTCGGCCCCGGCCCGCGCGGGAACCTTGCCTTCCAGGCGGATGCCGACCCGGCGGCGCAAAGGCCCCTCCGCCATCTGGCGCAGAATGATATCGGCGCCCGGAAAACCACCGGTCGCGCGCCGGCGCTTGCCGATGGTCCAGGTCAGCCCGGCCTCGATCGGGGTCGTCGTTTCGTCGATGTCGTGGCCGTAGAGGCACAACCCCGCTTCGAGACGCAACGAGTCGCGGGCGCCGAGACCGGCCATGCTGACGCGCGAGTCCTCAAGCAGAAGGTCGGCAAGCGCGGCGGCGTGCTCGGCCGGAACCGTGATCTCGAAGCCGTCCTCGCCGGTGTAGCCGGATCGGGTCGCACCGCAGATCATCGGCCCGATCTTGAAGTTCTCCGCGGTCATGAAAAGCATGTGCCTGGATGCCGGCGCCAGTTGCGCGAAAACCTTGACCGCCTCCGGCCCCTGGATGGCGAGCAGGGCGCGGTCATGCCAGATCTCGATGTCGCAGCGATCGCCGATCCGCTCGATGATGTGGGCGAAGTCAGCCTCCTTGCGGGCCGCGTTGACCACGATCACGAGGTAGTACCCGCCGTGGATCACCATCAGATCATCGATGATCCCGCCCTGCTCGTTCGTCAGCAGGGTGTAGCGGACGGTGCCCGCGAGCATGCCCTGGAGGTCGGCGACAACGAGGCTTTCGAGCGCCTCGGCCGCGCCGTCGCCACGCAGGATCGCCTGGCCCATGTGCGAGACATCGAACAGGGAGGCGCGCGTGCGGGTGTGGAGGTGCTCGGCGATGATCCCCTGGCGGAACTGCAGCGGCATGTCGTAGCCGGCGAACGGAACCATCCGCGCTCCGAGCTTGCGGTGCAGAGGGTCGAGCGGCGTATGGTTGAGCGGCGAAGCGGCAGTGGTCAAACGGCTCTCCTCGACGACAGCGACACCCTCACCGGGAGGCCGATCCGCAAGCGTCGCGGCGCCCGATGCGTGCCCCCTCTGTCCTCGAACCTGAAAGATTCCCGCGGATGAGCGCCCGCGGTTTCTTCTTCGGTGAGACGCCCGGCCTTACCGGTCGCCTGCTCTCCAGAGCCTCATCCCGTCTGCGGTCCGGTTGCCTGAGAGTTTCCGGGGCGGTTGCTCCTTCGGCGCCGGCATGCTTAAGCCGGTCTCTCCCGCAGCGTTCGCTTGAGCTTCGTCTTTCGTTAGCACATTCCAACCCGCGTGTACCGCACGAAGTGAGGGCCGGCGGCAGCATCGTCAAGCCCGATCGGTGGATCGCTGCTTAGGGCATGCCCGCGCGCTGCCGATTGTAGCGGAGCTCGGCCTCGCTCATCTGCAGCCCGAGCAGAATCTGGTAGCGCGCATCCTCATCGGCGCCGAGCGGCAGGTCGATGCTCACCGGCGGATCGTCCTGAAAGATCTCCACCCTGGTGTTGTTCCCCGGGAAGCTGATGTTTACCGGAAACAGCTGCTTGTTCAGGATCGTCCGGTCGGCTCCGACGACGCTGACGAAATACTGGAAGTCCGCCTTGCGACTCTCGTTCGCCGGGCCGCGGGCCGCAATGATGCTCGGCGCCACCGCAACGACCAGCTTCGAGACGCCGTTCTTCTCCTTGGCAAAGACGCAGGCGCTTCGGATATCAGCGATCTCGGCGTGCATGTCGACGTCGACAAGATCGGTGCCGCGGCCGGGGGCGAAGCGCGTGAGCGCCGCCGCCTCGCTGAGCACCGACACCGGCGGACAAACGGGCGGTTCGGGCGTGCTGCCGCAGCCTGCGAGGATCCCGACGCCTGCTATCGCGGCGCCTGCCCATGCGGACGCCCCTTGCACACGTGCGCGTGCGAAGCGGCGACGCTTGTCGATCCATACGCGCATGCCCAGGTCGTGGGGCCACATCTCAGCCGACCGAAAGCGTGGAGTGCGTGCCGTCGCAGAAAGGCGGCTGGGCGGTCTGCTTGCAGCCGCAGAAATAGACCGTCTTCGACTCCTCGGCGGTGATGACGAGCGGGCTGATCGCGGTGCTCTTGTGACTGCCGTCGCACAGGGGTTGGGTCGCGCTCCGCCCGCAGGCGCACCATGCGTACTTCTTCCCCGCCTCCACATCCACGGCGTAGGGCGAGGCTTGGGCACACACGGAGTCGGACATTTCGCAATCATCCCGGAGCAGCGAGGCCGACGTGCGGGTCGGTCGAGGTTGTTCGGCGCAAGCGGCGGGTGGGTGCGTATCGCCGCCGCGGTAGAGACTATCTCCCGTGGAACGCCCATGACAAGATGACGCATGGCCGTCTACACCGAAATCGCGGACGAAGAGGTCGCCGCTTTCGCCGCACAGTATGATATCGGCGCGGTCGTCGCCTGCAAGGGCATCGCCGAGGGGATCGAGAACACCAACTACCTGCTCGTAACCGAGCGCGGCACCTTCATCCTGACACTGTACGAGAAGCGGGTCAAAACAGAGGATCTGCCGTTCTTCCTCGCGCTGATGGAACACCTTGCCCAGCGCGGCTTCCCCTGCCCGACGCCGGTGCCCGGGCGCGACGGCCATGTCCTGCGCAGCCTCGCCGACCGCGCCGCCGCGATCGTCACCCTTCTCACCGGCATGTGGCCGCGCCGCCCGACAGCCGCGCATTGCACCGCGCTTGGCGAGGCGATGGCCCGGATGCATCTCGCGGCCGCCGACTTCAACGGCCGCCGCAACAACGATCTGTCGGTCGCGGGCTGGCGTCCCCTGTACGAGGCGACCGCCCGGCGCGGGCACGGGATCGCGCTCGAGCTCAGCCGCGAGCTCGAAGACGAGCTTGCCGCGCTCGAAGGCAACTGGCCGGAAGGGCTGCCCTGCGGCATCATCCACGCGGACCTGTTTCCCGACAACGTCTTCTTCTCGGGCGAGCGGCTCTCCGGCATTATCGACTTCTACTTCGCCTGCCGTGACTTTCTCTCCTACGACCTTGCCGTGTGCATGAACGCCTGGTGCTTCGAAACGGACGGCAGCTTCAACGTCACCAAGGCCCGGCGACTGGTCATGGCCTACCGCGGCGTCCGCGAGCTGACCGCAGACGAACTGGATGCGCTGCCGGTGCTGGCGCGCGGCGCCGCCATGCGCTTTCTTCTCACCCGGCTCTACGACTGGCTGAACACCCCGAAAACGGCGCTGGTCACGCCCAAGAACCCCATGGAGTATCTGCGGAAAATGCGCTTCCACCGGGGCGTGCGCGGCTTTGGCGGCTACGGCCTCGACTGAAGCTCATGAGCGGCGAGGACGTTGTGCACATCTTCACCGACGGCGCCTGCCTCGGCAATCCGGGCCCGGGCGGCTGGGGCGTCATCCTCCGCTGGCGCGAGCGCGAGCGCGAGCTTTCCGGGAGCGAGGCGGCGACGACCAACAACCGGATGGAGCTGAGGGCGGCCATCGCCGGCCTCGAGGCCTTGCGCCGCGGGGTGCGCGCCTGTGTCCACACCGACAGCATGTACGTCCGCGACGGGATGACCCGCTGGATCCACCAGTGGAAGCGCAACGGCTGGCGTACCGCCGCGCGTAAGCCGGTCAAGAACGCCGAGCTCTGGCAGCGCCTTGACGCGGCGCTGACCGGCCATGAGGTCGAATGGCGTTGGATCCGAGGTCATTCCGGACACGCCGAAAACGAGCGGGCGGACACCCTTGCCCGCGCCGCGGCCGAGCAGGCGCGCGACAGTCAAGCGACCTGAGGAGATGTGAGCGAGCCCTGTGGCCGGGGTTCTCCTCGCGCGCGACATGAAAGCGCCGGCGGTGCTGGCGCTCGGCAGCGAAAGTCGGTCCGGAAACGCCCGGCTGTTTCAGGGCCTCGACGTCCAGGCCGTGGTCCAATATTTACCGGCGAACACGGGAGACCTTGGCGATCAACCGCCTCACCGGTGGGAGGCGAGAATATGAACAATAGGCGAAAGCACCATACGCCTGCAGACTTTTGCGCTGCCACAATAGCATAAAGATAACTCTACGTCGGTCTCTTCAATATCATAGTGGCTGACTATAATACATGATACTACAAATACAAATAAATTTATCAATACTCGCGATCCATCCGTACCTTGTATGCTTGACTTTCGCGCAGATTAGGTGATAGGGTTTGGTGGAAGTTATCGTTTCTGCGACCCGGCTCGGGGCACGCGCTCTTCAACGCCACGGCTAGTCTGGTGGCGACAGTGCGGCGCGTTTAGGACATCGCGAACATAAACAGACAGGGTGTGCGGTAGCCGCCGGTATTCGCCGGCAAGGCAATCGACAGCTTCTCGCCAATGAAAGGATTAGTGGTGTTTCACAGGATCGTGGTTCCGATCGATCTCGCTCACACGGATCGGTTGGAGAAAGCCGTCGATGCCGCGGTGCTGCTCGCCAAGCAGGATACGGTGCCACTCTGCATTGTCGGCGTCACGACAGAGACCCCCAGTGAAATTGCGCATTCGGCGGAGGAGTACGAAGAGAAGCTGAGAGCCTACGCCGATGCGCTCGGGCGCAAGCACAAGATGAAGATCGAGGCCGTCGCCTGTGCCAGCCACGACCCGGCGACGGACCTGAACGCAACGCTGATTGCCGCGGCCGAGGCGCAGGGTGCGGATCTCATCGTCATGGCGTCGCATGTGCCGGGGCTGCCAGAGCACCTTTTCAGCTCGCACGCCGGCGCTGTTGCGGCGCACGCGGAGGCGTCGGTTTTTGTCATCCGTTAGCTGCTTCCAGCGACCAGACGTCAGCGCTCGAGCCGCACGCCGCGGCTGAGGACAAGCCCGCCGTCGATTGGCGGCAATCTACGAACGCGACCGAAAAACAACCGATAGGGAAAGCTCATGAGCATACAGCCGAAGGCGGCCCCGGAGGAGCCGACAGGCGAAATCGGCGAGATCCCGAACGGATACGATACCGATTATACGCTGGGACAGGACAACATTCACCCGAAAGTCGGGCCGTTCAGCCTGGACATACATAACCCCGTATTCGTCATCTCCTCGCTCACGATCATTGTGTTCGTCACCCTTACTCTGGCCGCGCCCGATCAGGCCGAAGCGTTTTTCGGCTGGCTGCGTCCGGCCCTGACGTCCACGTTCGACTGGTTCTTCCTCTCCGTCGCCAACATCTTCGTGCTGGTCGCGCTGGCGCTGATCGTCTCGCCGCTGGGTCGAATCCGCATCGGCGGCGCTGACGCCAGACCCGACTACGGGTATGGCGCCTGGTTCTCCATGCTGTTCGCCGCCGGTATGGGCATCGGGCTGATGTTCTTTGGCGTCGCCGAACCGATCTCGCACTTCTCCGCCGCCGTCGCCGAAACCGCAGGCTCCGCGGGAAGCTTCGCGCCGCTGGCCGGCGCGGCGGGCAACAGCGCGGGCGCGCACGATCTGGCGATGGCCGGGACGATCTTCCACTGGGGTCTGCACCCGTGGGCAATCTACGCCATCGTCGGTCTCTCCCTTGCGATCTTTTCCTACAACAAGGGCCTGCCGCTGACGATGCGGTCGATGTTCTATCCGATTCTCGGCGAGCGGATCTGGGGCTGGCCGGGCCACGTTGTCGACACCCTGGCCGTCTTTGCGACCCTCTTCGGCCTCGCCACCTCGCTCGGCATCGGCGCCGAGCAGGCCAACGCCGGTCTCAAGTTTCTGTTCGGCGTACCTGTGAACGATACATCCAAGGTCCTCCTGATCATTGGCATCACGGGAATGGCGCTGACCAGCGTCGTCGCCGGCCTCGACGCGGGCATCAAGCGGCTGTCGGCGATCAACATGGGCCTCGCCGCCCTCCTCCTCGCCTTCATCATTCTGGCCGGGCCGACGTGGGTCATTGTGTCCGGCTTCTTTCACAACCTTGTGGCCTACGCGGAATACCTCCCGGCGCTGTCCAACCCTTTCGGCCGCGAAGACACCGGCTTCAGCCAGGGCTGGACCGCGTTCTACTGGGCGTGGTGGATCTCCTGGTCGCCATTCGTCGGCATGTTCATCGCCCGCGTCAGCCGCGGCCGCAGCGTTCGCGAGTTCCTGATCTGTGTTCTCCTCATCCCCTCAATGGTATCGGTGCTGTGGATGACAGCTTTCGGCGGCACCGCCATCGACATGGTCAACGCCGGCTATCAGGCCCTGGTCGAGGCCCCGCTGGAGCTGAAGCTGTTCAGCATGCTCGCCAACCTACCGCTGGCCGCTATCACGTCGTTCCTCGGCATCGTGCTCGTGATCGTCTTCTTCGTGACCTCGTCGGACTCGGGCTCGCTGGTCGTCGACACCATCACCGCCGGCGGCAAGGTTGATTCGCCCGTTTCGCAGCGGGTGTTCTGGTCCAGCTTCGAGGGACTGGTCGCCATCGCGCTGCTCCTCGGCGGCGGCCTCACCAGCCTGCAGGCGGCGTCGGTGTCGACCGGTCTGCCGTTCGCGATCGTTTTGCTGATCGGCTGCTACGCTCTGATCAAGGGCCTGCTCTCGGAACGGCCAGGCAGCCTCGCACCGCAGTGAACCCGGATTGAGAGACAGCTGGCTGGCGCCGCAAGCAATTCTGGAATTTTCCCGCGAACGGGTGTGGCCCATCGGCGATTTTCGGCTTGCACTTGTCGATGAACACTCGACGAAAGCAGCAGACTATTCTTCATGGTTGTGTGCCGTCGATCCATGATAGAATAAGGGTTTGAGGAGATCGCTCATCAAGAGCGCCATTGAGACGTGAGGGAAGGCCGGCAATGACAGCCTGCCGATGGACCGAGGCGATGAGCGTCGGCGTTCCCGCTCTGGACTCCGACCATCGATGCCTGGTGCGCATCATCAACCTTCTCGGCGAGGTCGAGCAGGGCGCCGATGCGCATGCGACCGTCGAGACGGTGCTCGAGACACTGGCGATGTACGCGCGTTACCATTTCGCGCGCGAGGAACGGCTGCTGGACGCTTGCGGCTTCCCCGCCTCGCGCTTCCATCGCGATGAGCACGAACAGTTCGCCGATTTCATCCGCGGCCTGCGCTCAAGACTGGGCGGCCGTGCCGATGCTCTCCTCGCCCGGGAGCTGTTTGCCTACCTCACCGGATGGCTGAGCCACCACATCCTCATCCAGGACATGGCCTACAAGCCGTACATCCGCGCATTCAACGGCGACAAACGGCGCCTGCACGCGGCGATGCGGGCCGACACCCCGATCACCCCGCGCTGCACCTCGAACGTCGGCGGCAGCCGCAACTGATTCCCGATCGGTCGCCGAAGCGCTTGCGCCCGCACCGGGCGGGTGGCATATCGCCGGCATCAGCAGCCTCCCGCACTGCCACAATCTAAAGGACGACCCGGCCATGTCTGCGACCAGAAAACGCGGTCTGATCCTTGGCTTGTGGCTGCGTTCGCCGCTCGAAATCGGCGCCGTCGCCGCCAGCAGCGCCGCGCTGGCGCGAGCCATGGCGCGGCCGGTCAACCTCAACCGACCCGGCGTGGTGGTCGAACTCGGCGGCGGCACCGGCGCGATCACCGAAGCGTTGCTCGCTCGCGGCGTTCCGCCGGAACGGCTGGTCATCATCGAACGCCACCCACAGCTTCACGGCCTGCTCCAGCAGCGGTTTCCCCGGGCGAAGGTGATCCGCGGCGACGCCGCCGAACTGCCCGTGCTCCTCGCCAGCCGCGGTGTCCGGCAGGTCAATGCGGTTGTCTCAGGGCTGCCCCTTCTGGCCATGTCGGAACAACAGCAGAAAGCCATCGTCGGCGCCGCCTTTCACGTTTTGCCCCGCGCCGGCCGCTTCGTGCAGTTCTGCTACGGTCCAACCTGCCCGGTACCGGAAAAGGTGCGTTCGGAACTGGGCGTTCGCGCACACATTCTCGCCAATATCCTGTGGAATCTGCCTCCCGCGCGCGTCTGGGTTATGGTCTCCCGAGGTTCCTCGCGTTAATCAGACTGCCTTGTGCGGGTGCTGAGATTGCGTGCCGCGCTGCCGGGTATAGGCGGACCTGGTCGGCGGCAGCTCATTTTAACAACAATAGCAAGGGTGGGGCATGCCTAAACGATTGTTTGCGGAGTTCATCGGGACGTTCTGGCTTGTGCTGGGCGGCTGCGGCAGCGCCGTGCTCGCGGCGAAGTTTCCCGAAGTCGGGATCGGCCTGGTCGGCGTTTCTTTGGCCTTCGGGCTGAGCGTGCTGACGATGGCCTACGCCGTCGGCGGCATTTCGGGCGGGCACTTTAATCCCGCGGTGACGTTCGGACTGTGGGCCGGCGGCCGTTTCCCAGCGGCCGACATCATCCCCTATGTTGTCGTCCAGGTCATCGGCGCCATCGCGGCGGCGGCGGTGCTGTACCTCATCGCCAGCGGCGGCCCGGGGTTCGATCTCGCCGCAGGGTTTGCCGCTAACGGGTTCGGCGCGCACTCGCCGGGCGGCTATTCCATGAATGCGGCGCTCATCACCGAGATCGTGATGACCTTCGGCTTTCTCATTATCATTCTTGGCGCTACCGACAAGCGCGCCCCTGCGGCTTTGGCGCCTCTGGCGATCGGTCTGGCGCTGACGCTCATCCACCTGATCAGCATTCCGGTAACCAACACCTCGGTCAATCCCGCGCGGAGCACCTCGCAGGCGCTCTTCGTCGGCGGCTGGGCGCTGCAACAGCTCTGGCTGTTCTGGCTGGCGCCGATCGCGGGCGGACTTGTCGCAGGACTGGTTTACCGGCTGCGCCTGCTGGGTCAGGAGGCCGAGCCCGCAGTGCAGGAGGCGCGTGATCCGCGCGCGGTCGCCACGGAGTAGCCTCGACGCTCGACCGGTGTGAGGCGCTCCGCAACGCCTCGCACCGATCGAGTCCGACGTCGGCGCGCTGCGGTACGATCAGCTTGACGGAGCGCTAAGCGAAGGTGGCGATGTGGCGCGCTCTGACGCCGGCCAGGTCCGCTTTCAGAACCATCTAGAGCTTTGCTGTTGCCGGCCAGGCCTCGCGTCGGCCGCAGGACAACAGGCTGCCGCCGTCTGCGTGTTCAAGGAACTCGTCGGCCGTCATGGTCGAGAAGAAGCGCAGCAACGGCGCAATGAGCCCGGTCCCGCCGGTCTGGTGGCTGGCGCCGAGGCCGCTGCCGTTGTCGCCATGGAAATATTCGAAGAACAGGAGGCGGTCCCGCCAGTGCGGGTCCGTCTGCATCGTCTCGGCGGCGCCGAAGACCGGCCGCCGCCCGGTCGCGTCAAGGCGGAAGATGGCCGCCAGCCGGTGCGTCAGCTCCTCGGCAATCTCGTAAAGCGTCAGGCGCCGGCCCGACCCGGTCGGGCACTCGATGCGCAGCCGGTTGCCGTAATAGAGGTAATGCTGGAGCAGAGCCTGTATCAGCAGGGTGTTGAGTGACAGCCAGATCGGCCCGCGCCAGTTGACGTTACCGCCGTGGAGGCCGTCGCCGGCTTCGCCCGGCACATACGCGACGGCAAGCAGCACCTCGCCGTTCGCTCCTTTTGCGAGAAGCTCCGCCGGAGAATCGCGATGCGCCCGCGACAGCGAGCGGATCCCGAACGGCGAAAGGAACTCGTTCTCGTCGAGCATGCGCGCCAGCAGGCGACCAAGCCTGCGTTCGTCAACGAGGGCGACGAGACGGCGATCGCGCTGTCCGGGCCGGCGCGGATCCGCGCAGTGAGGCGCGTGCACGCCTTCGTCAGAGCCGCGGCGCATGCGCGCTTCAAGCCGGGGCAACCGGTCGAGAGCATCCCGCGGGATGCTGGCGCACGCGCAAAGGGGCAGGAGCCCGGCGAAGGCCCGCGCGGCGAAGGGAGCGGCGGCCCCGCCGGGTACGCGCACGACGTCGTAGAAGAACCCGTCGGCCTCGTTCCACAGCGCAAGCCCCGCCCCGGCCAGATCCTCGAACGCCGCGGCCATCCCCAGGAGGTGATCGTAGAACTTGATCGCAAGGGACTCAGCTGCGGGATCGTCGACGGCAAGCTCAACCGCGATCTGCAGCATGTGGGCGCAGTTGAACGCCATCCAGGCGCAGCCGCTGGACGTTTCGAGGTTCGCGGCGCCGGCCTCGGCGCGAGGCGCACGGTCGAAGAAGCCGATCGCATCGACGCTCACCAGCCCGCCCGACAACAGGTCGCGGCCGTCGGCGTCGCGGCGGTTGGCCCACCAGGTGAAGTTCATCAGCAGTCGCGAAAAGGCGTTGCGGAGGAATTGGCCATCGCCGGCGCCGCCGCGGCGGGCCTTGGCCAGGCTGTAGACCGACCAGACGGCCCATGCATGGAGCGGCGGGTCGACGGCGCCAAAATCCCACTCGCAGGAGGGAAGCTGGCCATTGGGGTGGAGGTAGCGCTCCTCGAGCAGCAGGAGGAGCTGCTGCTTGGCGAAGGCGCAGTCGACGAGCGCAAGCGGCAGGCTCTGCAGCGCCAGATCCCAGGCCGCATACCAGGGGTACTCCCAGGTATCCGGCATGGCGATGACGTCGGCGCCTTCAACGTGCGCCCATGCCCGGTTGCGAACCGGACGCGCTGGTCCCCGCCGCGCCGGCAACCCGTGGGCGCCGTGCTCGGCCAGCCAGCGGGCGGCGTTGTGGTAATAGTACTGCTTGTTCCAGAGCATGCCGGCCAGAGCCTGGCGCGCGATCAGGGCATCGTCTGCCGAAGCGCCGGGGAGAGAGCGCGCGCCCGGGCCTGAAGCCCGGTCCGCACTCGCGCCTGCTCCGCCGGATGGGAGGATCTCTGCGTAGAACGCGTCGGCCTCGGCGCGGCGCGCCGACAGTACCGCATCGAAGCCCGCGAACGGGCCGCCGGCCCGGTCCGACGACGACGGCGTACCGTCGGCGAGGCGCAGCCGCAGCTCGCCGCTTTCACCCGCGGCCAGCGACAGCCCGTAGCGCGCGGCCGCCTTGGTTCCGGTCCGCTTCGGATTGACCGCACCCTTGGCCCCGCTGATGACGTGGTCGTTGATGCCGTCCTTGACGAACAGGCCGGTGTTGTCGCCGCCGAACAGCCGCCTATTGTTGGTCTCGTTTTCGGTGAAATGGACGACGGGGGCGCCCTCGCAGTAAAGGTAGCGTACTCCCAGCTCGGGGTGGACGGCGGCGACGATGCTGGTCGGCAACTTCTTCTCGACCTGCTTGAGGTTCGGCTTGGGCGTGTCGTCGCACCATGACCAGGTATTGCGGAACCACAAGGTGGGAAGAACGTAAAGCGTCGCCGGCTCCGGCCCGCGGTTGGTCACGCGGATCGCAATCAGGATGTCCTCGGGCGAATCCTTCGCGTACTCGATGCTGACGTCGAAGTAGCGGTTGGCAGCAAAGACGCCGGTGTCGATCAACTCGTGTTCCGGCTCGCACCGTCCGCGCAGGGCGTTCCTCATGACCAGATCGAGGTAGGGGAAGGCCGCGTGGGGATACTTGTAGAGATACCTGGCGTATGAGTAGGTCGGCGTCGCGTCGAGGTAGTAGTAAACCTCCTTGACGTCCTCGCCGTGATTGCCCTCACCGTTGGCGAGCCCGAACAGCCGCTCTTTGAGGATTGCATCCCTGCCGTTCCATAACGCCACCGCGAAGCAGAGAAGCTGCTGGTCGTCACTGAAACCCGCAAGCCCGTCCTCGCCCCAGCGGTAGGTCCGCGAGCGCGACTGGTCATGGGTGAAATAGCGCCACGGATCTCCATCGGCGCTGTAGTCCTCGCGCACCGTGCCCCATTGGCGCTCACTAAGGTAGGGACCCCATTTTCGCCATTCGGCCAACCCCCGGGCAGCGTCTTCAAGCCGTTGACGCTCCGGGCTGTTCATGCCGCTCCGCTGGCTGCACCTGCTCACCGCGCCGCTTGCATCCACGCCCGGCGCATTAACCGAAGCCGTCCGCTCACCGTCGGCTCCGGCCCCGCTCGCTGCACCCTGCGGCCCAAGCGGTTGTCTCATCTCGAGCGGCCGCCCCTTCCGCATGAGTCATCTCAGGTCGATGGTGGCTGGACCAGCAAGGTGGGGCGCTGCAATGCCTTGCCAGTGCCGCATGAAACGATGATCCTCTTCCGTGGGCAGAACGTACAGGATCAAATAGTGTATGGGCTGTTCTGCCACCATGCCGAATGCAAATGTCCGGCTGAGCCTGCTGGACTAGGGTCAACCGCAGCAGCCCGTCGCCGCGTGAACGAAGAGCAATGGCGGCCGGCGCAACAGCGCGATATGGAGGAGTTCAAGTTATGGGTCTTTTCGATTTCATTAAGGCCGCCGGGCACAAGCTCGGCATTGGCGGTGACGACGCGCCGCAACCCGACGATCTGAAGAAGCAGGTCGCCGATCTCGGTCTGGGCTCCGACCTCGACGTCCAGGTCGAGGGTGATACGGTGAAGGTAAAGGGCAAGGCGGCAAGCCAGGAAGAGAAAGAAAAGATCGTGCTCGCCCTAGGCAATGTCGAAGGCGTTGCCAAAGTTGACGAAGACATTGCGACACCGGCAGCGACCCCCGAGGCTAAGTTCTATACGGTCAAGAAAGGCGACACCCTGTCGGCCATCGCCAAGTCCCAGTATGGCGACGCCGGCAAGTACAATGCGATCTTCGAGGCTAACAAGCCGATGCTCGACCATCCGGACAAGATCTATCCCGGGCAGGTTCTGCGCATCCCACAGGTCGGCTGACTTCCGGCAGCGCCGGACCGCCAAGGCTCGGCGCTGTTCCCGGATCACCGCACTTACCGTTCGCCCGCCATTGCATGACCCCGCGTCGTGGGCCCACATCTCTCGCCAACGCCCGCGCCTGTGCCGGGCCGGGATACGGGAGATCCGGCCATGCCGCGATCGATGATCAGGATGATCGGCTGGCTGCTACTCGCCGGGACGGTCGGCGTTGTCAGCTGTCAGGCGTTGTTCACGTCGGGGCGTGACACAGCGCCTCCGGCGCTGGCGGTCGATGCGCCGTCACAGGCGCCGGCGGCGTCGCCATCGGGGTACTGAGGCGTGGATCGAGAACTGACCGACCTGTGGAAAAGGTCGAAAGCAGCCGTCAGAGGCTGGTGGCTCTACCTCCTGCCGCTGCCGCTGGCGTTCGATGTGCTGGTTTCGCTCTGGACCGGGGCCATCGGTCCCATGCTGACCTCGACGCTCGCTTACACCGCCCTTATGCTCGGCGCCGGTATCGCCCGGCGCGGCTTCGCACGTGAAGCCGCCTTTTTTCAGCGGCCTTTCGCCGCCCCGCCGCCCCCGTACAAGGCCGCAGGCGGAGCCATCATCGGCCTGGCCACGGCCTTTGCCGCCTTTGCCGCGGCCGGTCACGACCCGATCACAGCGGCGGCCTTCGGCATCGCCGCCGCGATCGGTTTCTTCCTCGCCTATGGTTTCGATCCGCGCACGAGCGGCGCGGCGCTGCCGGCCGATCTCGGCGTTAGCGACGAAGAAATTCGCGCAGCCCTCAGCGGGGCCTACGCCAAGGTCGATAAGATCGAGCTGGCCGGACGCAGCATCCGCTCGCCGGACTTTCGCGCGCGGCTGGGACGCATCGTCGGCGGTGCGCAGCGGATCCTGGCGACCATCGAGGAGAACCCGCGCACGCTGCGTCGGGCACGGCGGTTCATCAACGTCTACCTCGACGGCGCCCGGCAGGTGACGGAGACGTACGCGCGAACGCACGCCCGAGGCGTGCCGCCGCCACAGATCGAGCAGAACTTCCGTCAACTCCTTATCGAGATGGAGGCGGTGTGCGAAGAACAGCAGCGCAAGCTGACCGACAACAGCCTTGTCGATCTGGACGTCCAGATCGAGGTTCTGGCGACCCGGCTGAAGCACGAGGGTGTAGGGTAGACCAGACTGTCAACGCAGGATGCCGTTGAGCAGGCGGGCCGCTGGAATACGAGCAAGGGAGACCGGGACGATGGCGAGGGATCGATCGAGCCGGACGCCGGCGCCCTATGAAGCGGGCGCCGTGCCCATTCCTGCAGAGTCGCCGGCAGGTGAGGTCGTGGCCTATGCCGACGCCGATGCGGCGCGGCGCGCGCGGATCGACCGGGTCATGAGCGAAATCGACCTGCGCGATGCCGCCTCGGTCCTGTTCTTCGGAACCCGGGCGCAGGAGCGGCTCACCAGCGTCTCGGACGAGATGCTGGAAGGTGTCCGCAACAAGGACGTCGGCCCGGCCGGCGGAGCGCTGAGCGAAATGCTCACCACCCTGCGCGGCTTCGATGTCGGCAAGATGGGACTGAACGAGAAGCCCCGTCTGCTTTCGCGGGTCTTTGGCAAAGGCAAGCCGATCGCCAACCTGCTCCAGCGCTACGAGGAAGTCCGCAAGCAGATCGACGCCATTGGCGATCGCCTTGACGCCCACAAGACCCAGCTTCTGACCGACGTCGCCCAACTCGACCGGCTGTACGCCGCCAACCTCGACTATTTCCATCAGCTCGCCGACTACATCGCCGCCGGCGACGAAAAGCTGCGCCAGGTCGATGCCGAGGTGATTCCGGCCGCGGAGCGCAAAGCGCAGCGCAGCGGCGAGGTCCTTGACGCCCAGTCGCTCCGGGATATTCGCATGGCCCGTGACGATCTCGACCGGCGGGTGCACGATCTCAAGCTGACCCGACAAGTCGCGATGCAGAGCCTGCCAAGCATCCGGCTGGTGCAGGAGAACGACAAGAGCCTGATCGGCAAGATCACCTCGACGCTCGCCAACACCGTGCCGTTGTGGCGCCAGCAGCTCGCCCAGGCGGTGACCATCTTCCGCTCGCGTGAGGCGGGGCGGACCCTGAAGGAGGCGACCGACCTGACCAACGAGCTGCTGCTTGCGAATGCCGAGAACCTCAAGCAGGCCAACATCGAGGTACGCACCCAGGTCGAGCGCGGCGTTTTCGACATCGCCGCGGTCAAGAAGGCCAATGACGCGCTGATCTCGACCATCGAGGACAGCCTGCGTATCGCCGACGAGGGCCGTCGGAAGCGCGCCGAAGCCGAAAGCCAGCTCCGGTCGTGCGAAAGCGAGTTGCGCGGCGTTCTGTCGGCCGTGCGCGGGCGCGAACCGCGACAGCTTCCGCCGCGGCGCTGAGCCGCCCGCACTCCCCTGATTGAGGCATCGAGCGGGCAAGGGATCCCATGCGGCGACCACAGCGTGACGACCGCAATATTCCGGCGAAGATCCTGCCCATTCGGCGCGTCCCCCGGCTCCATTGGCTCAAGGCTCTGGTCCTCGGGCTCGTCGTAGGCTTGGCCGGCGCGGTTTTCGGCCTGTCGCCGCTTGGCATTGCTTTCGAAGAGACGCTGGGCTTGAGTTGGCTGTTCCTGCTGCGAGGGCCGATTGCGCCGCCAGCCAATGTGGCCGTTGTCGCGCTCGACAAGCGGTCTGCGGCGAACCTCGGGCTGCCTGCCGAGCCGCAGCGTTGGCCGCGCTCCGTTCAGGCGCGCATCATTCGCGCCATCGATCGCGCCGGGGCAAGCACCATTGCCGTCGATCTGATCTTCAGCGAGCACACTCGGCCGGCAGAAGACGCCGCGCTGGCAACGGCCATTGCCGAAGCCGGTCGGGTCATCCTGTTCAAGCAGCTCGAACGTCGACAAGGGCCGATGCTTGCGGACGGCGCGGGGTCGTCGGCTGAAATCCGGCTCGAGCAGATCACCGAGCCCATACCCGAGCTGGCTCAGGCCGCCGCCGCGGTCGCGCCGTTCCCGCTGCCGAAAGTGGGCGCCAGCGTGCGCCAGTTCTGGAGCTTCCAGAGCGCCGCCGGCGAGGGGCCGACCATGCCGGCCGTTGCCCTGCAGATCCATGCTCTTGAACCCTTCTACCGCTGGATCAACGCGGTGGAGGGCGACGGCTTGCTGGAAGTCGGCCGGATGCCCTTTCTCATGAGCGGTCTGCACGGCAGGCTCAGCGAGATGATGCAGACCGCGCGCAGCGTCTATCGTTCCATCGCCGACGCCGACAGCCTGCTGGCAGCCGGAAAGGCCCCTCCTCTGGTCAACGCGGTGGCGAGCCTCTACGGCGGCCCCAACAGTCATTATCTCAATTTCTACGGTCCGCCGGGAACGGTCCCGGTCATTCCCTCGGCGGCGCTCCTATCACCGGAGCGCAGTGAAGCAGTCGACCTCGCGGGCAAGGCCGTCTTCCTCGGCGCCGCCGAAGTCGACGATCCGGATCAGCCGGATGGCTTCTACAGCGTTTTCACCTGGAACAACGGCGTCGACCTGAGCGGCGTCGAAATCGCGGCCACCGCTTTCGCCAACATGCTCACGCGTCGGACGATCGAGCCCGCCTCCGGCGTGATGACCGCGGCCCTTCTTGGCACTGTCGGCCTGGTTCTCGGGCTGTCCGCCACCCTTCTCCCGGCGATTGTCGTTGTCCCCTCGGTCATTGCCGCCGCCGCCATCTATACACTCGCCGCACAGGCCGTCTTCAACGGTTTCAACCTCTGGCTGCCTCTGGCGACGCCGCTGCTGCTGCAAGTGCCGCTGGCGCTCTTCCTCGGCATCCTCGCCCAGTACATGCTGGCGCATCGCCAGCGTCAGACGATGTCTCAGGCGATCAGCTACTATCTGCCCGAGAAGGTGGCCGAAGGCCTTCTTGATGGCGGCGCGATCAGGCCCGGCGACTTCGGGGAAACGGTGTACGCGACGTGCCTCGCCTCCGATCTCGAGAACTTCACCGCAATCGCCGAGACGATGAGCCCCCAGGCCGTGGCTCGCTACCTGAATGCCTACTTCGCCGCCATTGCCGAACCCATCAAGCGTCACGGCGCCGATGTGCTCGAGTTTCGCGCAGACGGGATGATGTGCGCCTGGACGAATACGGCGCCTCGCGACAGCGTGCACATCAGCGCCTGTGAAGCCGCGCTCGACGTCTTCGCCGCCGTGCGACAGTTCGACGGCAGCGAGCGCGGACATAACCTGCCGACGCGGCTCGGCATTCACGCCGGCTGGATCTTTGTCGGCCACGCCGGCGGCGGCGGCCACTACGCCTACAGCATCATCGGCGACATCGCCAACACGGCCTCTCGCATCGAGGGGCTGAACAAGGTTATCGGCACATCGCTTCTCGTCTCCGAGATGGTCGCCGCGCCCCTCGCCGAGCGCTTCCTCCTGCGCCCGGTCGGGCGCTTTCGCCTCCGCGGCAAGATCGATCCGATCGGCATCGTCGAGGTGATCTGCAGACGCCCCGAGGCTTCAGCAACGGCGTTGGCGCTTTGCGCACAGTTTGCAGCAGCCCTCGCTGCTTTTGAAGCCGGCCGCTGGGACCAGGCAGCGGCCGCCTTCGCGGACGTTGCGCGCGGTCATCCCCCTGACGGGCCCTCGAACTTCTATCGCAGCCGCAGCCTCGCCCTGATCCAGGAAGGCTCGCCCGACGGCGATCCGACGATCATTCGCGTTGATGCCAAATAGATTGCCGTTGGGTGCGACAGATCGCGTGCTAGCCAGCAAAAAATCGCGCGCCTTCGCCCTTGCCACGGGCGGGCGGCCGTGGGGACAATGGCGCATGGATCAAGACCCCAGCGACTTCGCCGAGGAGCGGCGGATCCTCATCGAGACTATCGCCACCGAAGCGCGCGAAACCGCCGGGTGGACCGGAAGGCCCTCGTTTTCCCCACGGGTCATGACCGCCTTGCGCGACGTGCCGCGGCATCTGTTCGTGCCGGCCGGAGACCGGGACTACGCCTACGTCAACCGACCGCTGGCGATCGGCCATGGCCAGACCATCTCCCAGCCGTTCATCGTCGCGGTGATGAGCGATCTGCTCGATCTGGAGGCGAACGATCGGGTGCTCGAAGTCGGCACCGGCTGCGGCTACCAGACAGCCGTTCTGGCCCAACTGGCGCGCCACGTCTACAGCATCGAGGTGGTCGCCGAACTTGCCGAGGATGCCGCGCGAAGGCTCCAGAGCCTTGGCTGCGCCAATGCTTCCCTCCGCCACGGCGACGGCTACGTCGGCTGGCCGGAGGAGGCGCCGTTCGATGCCGTTATCGTCACCGCCGCGCCGCCGCACCTGCCCCAGTCCCTGATCGACCAGCTTCGGCCGGGCGGTCGTCTTGTCGCCCCGCTCGGCCCCGCGCATGACACCCAGATGCTGTGCCGGTGCGTCAAAGCGGACGACGGTGCTCTCGTGCGCGAAGATAAGCTGCCGGTGGCGTTCGTCCCGATGGTCGCCGCGGGCCCAGGTCATCGGCTGCGATAGCTTGCTTTTCCCCCGCAAGCTCGCGATCTTTCGGACATGGAGACCAGCTCCCGCGTGGTTGCCGAGCGCTCGCGGATCATAGCCGTCCTCGGGCCGACCAACACCGGCAAAACGTATCTGGCCATGGAGCGCATGCTCGGCCACGAGTCGGGGATCATCGGCTTTCCGCTCCGCCTGCTTGCGCGCGAGAATTACGAACGCGCCGTCGCGATCAAGGGCCGCCGCCACGTCGCGCTGATCACCGGCGAGGAAAAGATCGTCCCGGCGGACGCGCGTTACTTTCTCTGCACCGTCGAAGCCATGCCGAGCTCGCGCCGGGTTGCGTTCGTCGGCATCGACGAGATCCAGATGTGCGCCGATCCCGACCGCGGGCACATCTTCACCGAGCGCCTGTTGCGCGCCCGGGGCAGCCGCGAGACGATGGTCATGGGTGCCGAGACCATTCGCCCGCTGCTGCGCCGGCTGATCCCCGAAGCCGAGTTCATCACCCGACCACGCTTTTCCGCGCTCAGCCACAGCGGCCCACGCAAGATCACCCGTCTGCCGGGCAAAAGCGCCGTCGTCACCTTCAGTGTCGCCGACGTCTATGCCATCGCCGAGCTGATCCGCCGGCAGCGCGGCGGCGCCGCCGTGGTCCTTGGCGCGCTCAGCCCGCGCACCCGCAATGCCCAGGTCGAAATGTACCAGGCTGGCGAGGTCGCCTACCTGGTCGCGACCGACGCCATCGGCATGGGCCTGAACATGAATATCGACCACGTCGCCCTCGCCGCGTTGCGCAAGTTCGACGGCCGGGTGCCGCGGGCGCTCAGCGCGGCCGAACTGGCGCAGATCGCCGGTCGCGCCGGACGCTACATGAAGGACGGAACCTTCGGCACCACGGCCGAAATCGACAGCCTCGACCCCGAACTTGCAGAGCAGATCGAGACCAGCATTTTTCCGCCGCTGCGGGCTCTGTTCTGGCGCAACGCCAGCCTGTCCTTCGCCTCCATCGGAGCCCTGCGTGCGAGCCTTTCGCGGCCCTCGGGACGGCCCGATCTCGTCCGCGCCCGCGAGGCCGACGACGAAATCGCGCTTGCGGCGCTCGCGCGCGATCACGACATCGCCGCCCGCGCGCGTGGCGCCGACGCGGTCGGGATGCTCTGGGACGTCTGCCGGGTTCCCGACTTCGGAAAGGTCATGAGCGACGGCCACGCCCGCCTGCTCGGCCGGATCTACCGCCTTCTCGCCGGCATCGACGGCCACGGCGACGGCTGCCTGCCGACCGATTGGGTCGCCCGCCAAGTCGACCGGGTCAATGGCACCGACGGCGACATCGACGCGCTGATGCAGCGCATCGCCAACATCCGGACCTGGACCTACATCGCCTACCAGGGCTGGCTCGCCGACGCGGGTCACTGGCAGGAGCGGACCCGCGCCATCGAGGACAAGCTCTCCGACGTTCTCCACCAGCGCCTGATTCACCGCTTCGTCGACCGCAGGACAGCGGTGCTCGTCAGTCACATGCGCGAGCGGCGAACCCTGAGCGCGGCGGTGAACGCCCGCGATGAGGTGCACGTCGAAGGCCACTTCGTCGGAACGATGAACGGCTTTCAGTTCATCGCCGACGGCGGCGCCAATGCTGCCGCGGGCGACGCCCGGCGGGTGGTCACGGCCGCGGCCGAGCAGGCCCTACGCGCCGAGATGGCGCTGCGTGTTCGCACGCTCGAAGGCGAGGCCGACAGCGCGTTCTCGCTGGGCGAAGACGCGACGGTCCGGTGGCGCGACGGCACCGTCGCCCGCCTTGTCGCCGGGCCGACGATACTGCGGCCGCGGATCGAGCCGCAGGCCGCCAGTCTGGTTGAAACAGCGCTACGTGAGCGCGTGATCAGGCGGCTTGTCGAATGGCTTGAAGCGCATCTGCGCGCGAGCCTGCAACCGCTGTTCGCCGCACCCGAGATCCTCGCCTCCGGTGCCGCACGGGGGCTCCTGTTTCAGCTTCGCGAAAACTTAGGGATGATCGCGCGCAAGCCGGCCGCCGCGCAGCTTGCTTCTTTGAGCGATCGCGACAAGGCCGCGCTGCGTGCCCACGGCCTTGTCCTCGGCCGCCAGAGCATCTTTTTCCGCGCCATCCTGCGGCCAGCGCCCGCCACCTTGCGGGCGCTGCTTTGGGCCATTCATACCGGTGTCGCGCCGCCGCCCCGACTGGATTTCACGCGAGCCTCGCTTCCGCTCGATCCGCAGGTGCCGACCGGGCTTTATGCGGCCGCGGGCTTTCTTCCCGTCGGCCCTCGCGCGGTCCGGGCTGACATTCTCGAACGCCTCGCCGGTCAGGCAAACGAGGCGGCGCGCGGTGGCGCAGTGCAGTTGCCGCCGGCAATGCCCACGCTGCTCGGCTGTGGCGGTAACGATCTTACCGGCATCCTTCGCGCCCTCGGCTTCAGTGTCGAGAACGGTGGCGACGGCCCCATGCTCAGCCGGTCGAAGCCGGCGCGAAGAGCGCGGAGCCGCCCTTCCACGGCAGAAGGTCGCCGTGAAGAAATGTCACCGTTCGCGATCCTGCGCGGGCGAGTCTCGGGACAATGAGCGGCGACGGCCTGCGTCTCGACAAGTGGTTATGGTTTGCGCGCCTCTATAAAAGCCGTACGCTGGCGGCCCGGCTGTGCGAAGGCGGACGCGTCCGCGTCAACGGCGTTGTCGTCGACAAGGCGCATCATCTGGTCAGGGAAGGCGATGTCCTGACGTTTGTCTGGAACGACCACGTGCGAGTCCTGCAGGTCATCGCACTCGGCAGACGGCGCGGCGCGGCGCGCGAGGCCCAGGGGCTGTATTCTGAAATCGATGCAGGCGGCGGCGATGGCGACGGTGCTGCGTCTCGACTCCTGCCTGGATGAGGAACCGCTGCTCAGGTGGTGGTTATGGTTGAGCCGGTTTGGAGGCTGTGCTAACGGATCGACATGCTGGAGCGCCTAAAATCGCTGTTCGCGCCCGATCGGCCGGGCGCCGGGGCCGCTCGCGACGGCGGTGAGGATCTGCGCCTCGCCGCGGCGGCGTTGCTCGTCGAAGCGGCGCGCCAGGACGGTCATGTCGATGATGTCGAGCTGAATGCAATCCGCTCGCTGCTGACGGCGCGTTTTGCCCTCTCCGCTGCGGACTGCGAGGAGTTGCTCGAGGAGGCTCGCCAGGCGGCGCGCGAGGCGACCCAGCTCTACCAGTTCGTCCGCGCCGTCAATGTCGCGATGCCGCCGGAGCAACGGGTCGAGATCATCGAGATGCTCTGGGAGGTGGTGTACGCCGACGGCGTGCTGAACGATTACGAGGCGAGCCTTGTGCGCCGTGTCGCCGGCCTCCTCTACGTTCCCGACCAGGACAGCGGCGCCGCGCGCAAGCGCGTTCTCGATCGCATGGAACTCGGCGCCGACGACAACCCTTGATACCATTACGCCAGACGGGCGAGCCGCGGAGAAGGCAATGACCTATATCGTCACCGAAAACTGCATCAAGTGTAAGTACATGGACTGCGTCGAGGTGTGTCCGGTGGACTGCTTCTACGAAGGCGAGAACATGCTCGTGATCCACCCGGATGAATGCATCGACTGCGGTGTCTGCGAGCCGGAGTGCCCGGCTGAGGCGATCGTTCCCGACACGGAGCCCGGCAACGAGAAGTGGCTCGAGCTCAATACCGAGTATGCGAAGACGTGGCCGAACATCGCCCGTAAAGGCGAGGCCCCGGACGATGCCGACGAGTGGAACGGCAAGAGCGGGAAGGCCGAGCAGCTCAGTCCGAGACCTGGCTCCGGCACATAGGGGGTATGCGCCTGGCGCCGCCCTTGGAGATTTGGCAAAACAACGCTTCACGTGCTATATTCCTGAGCATTCGAGCACGGTTGTCTGGCGAATAAGCAATGCGCCGCCATCGGGATTGGCAACCGATAAATCAAAAAGGGTTTGGCTGACTCGCCGCTCACGCGAGCGGAGGATCGTTTCGCTGCAAGCGATCTCGTCAGCGGCAGGCCCGTATGACCTTGAGTGGAGAGAGTTAAAACAAAATGCGGGACGAATTTGCCTTCCGTGCGGGAGACTACGTTGTCTATCCAACCCATGGCGTCGGCAAGGTGCTGGGCGTCGAAACGCGCGAAATCGCCGGTCAAGAGCTTCAACTCTTTGTGATTTCCTTCGACCGTGACCGGATGACCCTGAGGGTGCCGGTCAGCAAGGCCTCGAATGCCGGTCTCCGGCGGCTGAGCACGCGCAAGGTCATGGAGAACGCGCTGACGAAACTGCAGGGTCGGGCGCGGGTCAAGCGCACGATGTGGAGCCGGCGGGCGCAGGAGTACGAAGCCAAGATCAACTCCGGCGACCCGGTGTCGATCGCCGAAGTCATTCGCGACCTGCATCCGAATGTCGGGCAGCCGGACCAGTCCTTTAGCGAACGGCAGATCTACGAAGCGGCCTTCGATCGGCTGGTTTGCGAATTCGCCGCCATGGAGAGCATCGACAAGCAGAAGGCGACAGAGAAACTCGAACGGTTGCTATGCGCGGCTTAGCTTGCGGACGCGGTCGCGGCGGCTGCCAATGTCGCCGCGAGCGCGCCTGAGCGTGCCGGATCTCCACGATGTCCCTGGCTGATATGGCGCAAGCCGGATCTTGAACGGGCATAGCGGGTGCGGTAATCGCGGTCAGAACGCCCCTTGCTCGACGGGCACGATTGCCGGCACATTCGCCTTCATGATCACGCAGATAGTGTCCGGTGGCCAGACCGGGGTCGATCGTGCGGCCCTTGAGGCTGCCTGTGCGCTGGGTTTGCCCTGCGGCGGCTGGGTGCCCCGCGGCCGCCGCGCCGAGGACGGCCGCGTGCCTTCACGCTATTCAATGCGCGAAACAGCAAGCGCCGGCTATCCGCAGCGAACCCGCTACAATGTCCGCGATTCCGACGCCACCTTGATCCTCAGTCGCGGCGCGCCCTCCGGCGGCACCGCGCTCACCGTCGCCTGCGCCGAGAACCTGCGGCGGCCCTGCATGGTCGTCGACCTTGAATCCGCCGGCGAGACACAGACCAGGGAGGACGTCCGCGCCTGGTTGCGCCGCCACCGGGTCCGGATCCTGAACGTCGCCGGCCCGAGGGAGAGCACCGCGCCCGGCATCGCCGATGAAGCGTACGGCTTCCTGATGTCCGTGCTCGCAGACATCGACACAGACAAGCCTTCAACGCTCGACAGTCCGTAAGCGGTCGGTGTCGCGGCCTCCTCACGCGCCGCTACGGCGCGACCATGAATCCTGACGTTGCCTTGCCCCGCCGCCCCGTGCTCGACACCACAATGGCTTACCGCGAAGCCGGCCAAGCCGGCATGCCGGTCGCGCTCTTTCTTCTCGGCAAGCTGATTCCATTCGAACGCAGGTTGATCTAGCCGGTGACGATCTTCACCTTCTGCCCCGGCTTAAGCCCATCGCTCGCGGCGAGCCCGTTCAGCACCCGGAACGTCTCCAGCGGCAGGGGCGTCGCCATCCGCTTCGCCAGCGACTGTGGGGTATCGCCGGGCGCGACGGTCACGACGGAGATCCGCAACGGCCGGATGGCGGCGGCCTCGTCCGCCGACAGCCGGCGGAAGCTGTACGTCGTCCGCTCCATCCCCTCGCGCAGCGAGGCGGTCATGCCGGGCGGTGTGATGAAGACCAGGCGATAGATCCGCTTGCCATCGCGGATGGCGACCAGACGCAGATCCATCGCGCCGGCGCGCGTATTCACGGTGGTCGCTCCGGTTGCGGCCTCCATGCCGTTGATGCTCAGCGGCTGAACGTCGCCGAAGCGGACGCGCCCGCCGCCCACGGACGCGACATACCGGGTCATGCTCGGCATCGATTGCGCCCCGTCGGCGCCGGCGGCGTCAAAGATCATGAGCGACCCCTCGGGACCCCGGGCCGTTACCTGCTTGGCGCTGTTGAACATCACGAAGCGGGGCGGCACCTCGAAGGCAATACCGAGCCCGGGATGGGCGAAGGTCCGCCCGCGACGCACTCCCTGGGACGGCGCGTCGCCGTAGAGCAGGCCGTTGATGGCGGCGAGGTAGCGATCGCGATCGACCCTGCCGTTCGCTGGCGACTGTGCGGCGGCCAGCTTTTTGGCCTGCTCAACCCGGTCGGCCGTGCGCGGGTGCGAGGCCATGATATCGAAGCTGTCCCCGGAATCCGGCGAGCCGGCCAGAGCCGCCTGGAGCGCGGTGTAGGCGTCGAGCTTGCGAAAGAAGGTGGCCATCGCCGCGGGTTCGTAGCCGGCGCGGGTCATGTAGCGGATACCGAGTTCGTCGGCCTCCAGCTCCTGTTCGCGCGAGTAGCTCTGCAGGTAGGCCTGCGCGCCGAAACCGGCGATGTCGGCGGTGCCGGCCGGCAGCCCGGCGACGGCGCCGAGAACGCCGAGCAGGCCGACGCCGATGTTGGCGGCCATCGACTGGCTGTAACGCTGGGCGGCGTGGCGGGCGGTAATGTGGCCCAGCTCATGGCCGAGCACACTCGCCATCTCCGCTTCGTTCTCGGCCAGCGCGAGCAGTCCGCGGGTGATGTGGACATAGCCGCCGGGCAGGGCGAAGGCGTTGATCAGCTCGTCGTCGAGGACCGTGAAGCTGTACTTCAGCTCCGGCATCTCGGTCTGCGCCGCCAGCGAGGACCCGACCTTCTGCACATAGGCCTCGAGCT
>JBBSCD010000002.1:0-52601 GCA_038250645.1 Rhodospirillales bacterium | reverse complement strand
GCCAGCTCTCAAGCAGTTCGTCGTAATCGATGGTGCGGCCCTGACCCTCCTCGTCGGCAAGGGCAGGTTTCGGCGCGCCGGGCTGCGCCAGCCAGTATGCGGGGTCGCGCGCGGGGTTGAGCTTCGGCGCGCATCGGCTCAACTTCCCGCTCTGGGCCAGGCGTTCGAGAGTCAAATCCTGCACTGCGGCCAGCGCGTCCATGACCTGCTGTGGCGTTCCCCTTCCGCTTCTCGCCTCAGCAATCCGTGTCCACCATAGCTGCGCCATGAGTGGATAGTCCGGAACGTTGGTTCCGGTCGGCGTCCACATCACCCGCGCCGGACTGCGATAGAACTCGACCAGACCGCCGAGCCTTGGCGCGGCCTCCGCCATTGCCCGGGAGTTCAGGTCGCTTGCGCGGATCGGGGTGAGCCCGACCAGCGTCTTTTTAAGCGAAACGCTCTTGCAGGTGGTGAACTGGGCATAGAGCCACGCCGCCTGGCGCCGCGCGACAGGCGTGCTCTCCAGCAGCGTCCAGGCGCCGCAGTCCTGGTAGCCGGATTTCATCCCCTCTTCCCAGTAAGGCCCGTGCGGCGAGGGCGCGACCCGCCACTTCGGCATGCCGTCGTTGTCGACCACCGGCAGGCCGCGGCGCGAGACGTCCGCGGTGAACGCGGTGTACCAGAAGATCTGCTGAGCGATGCGGCCCTGTCCAGGCACCGGTCCGGCGTCGGAGAAGGTCATCTCCTTCGCCTCCGGGGGCGCGTATCGATCGAGCCATTCGAGATACTTGCTCAGGGCGTAAACCGCCGCCGGACCGTTGGTTGCGCCGCCTCGGCTGACGCTGGAGCCGACCGGTTGACAGTCCTCAACCCGGATGCCCCATTCGTCCACCGGGACGCCGTTGGGCAGCCCAGGATCGCCGACGCCCGCCATTGCCAGCCAGGCATCGGTGAAGCGCCACCCGAGCGACGGGTCGCGCTTGCCGTAGTCCATGTGCCCCCAGATCCGCTCGCCGTCGATTTCGCGGACGGTGTTGGTAAAGAAGTCGGCGATATCCTCGTAGGCCTTCCAGTTGAGCGGGACGGCGAGGGGATAGCCGTAGCGCGCCTGGAAGCCGTCGCGCAGGGCGTCGCGCTGGAACCAGTCGTAACGGAACCAGTAGAGGTTGGCGAACTGCTGATCCGGCAGCTGGTACGCCTTGCCGTCGGGGCCGGTGGTGAAGCTGAGGCCGATGAAGTCATCGAGGTCGAGACCCGGCAGGGTGAAGGCGGCGCCGTCGCCGCCGATCCAGTCGCTCAATGGCACCGTCTTGCCGTAGCGGTAGTGCGTGCCGATGAGATCGGAGTCGTTGACGTACGCGTCGTAGAGATCGCGACCGGAGGTCAGCTGCTGTTCCAGGCGCATGATCAGCTCGCCCTCGTGGACCAGCTCATGAATGACGCTGATGCCGGTGATTTCGCGAAACGCCCGCGCCAGCACGCGCGCCTCATACTCGTGGGTCGGGAGCGTTTCCGAAACGACGTAGATCTGCCGGCCGCGAAACGGATCCGCGGCGCGGGCGAAGAAGGCCATTTCCGCCATCTGCTGATCAAAGGATAAGGTCGACGGCTGGAACTCCCCGAGGATCCACCGGCGGGCTGCGGAATCGCTCGCGGCGGACTGGGCTGACGCCGGCGACGGCAGCGCGACGCTCAGGCCGAAGCCGCCCATGCCCTTGAGCAAAGCGCGCCGCGTGATGCCGAAGAGGCGAGGGAGGGAGCGGGGCAGAGACATCTTTTCCTCCTGGATCGCTGCCGGGAGCCGGATTTTTGTTTTGCAGGCTCCGAAGCTTATCAGGTACACTCCCGAAAGTAATTGTTAAAAGTAATAAGGTCATCGGGAGAGAATGCATTGGGTCGCCGAATGATCCGCCCCCTTCCGTATGCTCTAAAAAGATATAATACTAAGGAGGACAAGACTTGGCGGAAAAATTCGTGCTGGCGATCGATCAGGGAACGACCGGAACAACGGTCCTTATCTTCGATCATGACGGCAATATCCGTGGTCGCGACTATTCCGAGTTCCGCCAGTACTATCCGAAGCCTGGCTGGGTCGAGCATGACGCCAACGAAATCTGGTCGGTCAGCCTCGGCGTCATGGGGCGGGCTCTGGCGAACGCGGGAATAAATGCGCGCGACTTGAACGCCATTGGTATCACCAACCAGCGCGAGACGGCAATCCTTTGGGACCGTCACAGCGGTGAGCCCGTGTCGCACGCCATCGTCTGGCAGGACCGGCGGACGGCCGAGTACTGCAACGAACTGAAGGCTCAGGGCCTCGAGGAGACGGTCCGCGCCAAAACCGGACTGGTCATCGATTCCTACTTCTCGGGCACCAAGGTCCGATGGATGCTCGAGCACATCGACGGCCTGCGCGCGCGCGCGATGCGCGGCGAAATCGCCTTCGGCACCATCGACAGCTGGCTGGTCTGGCAACTCACCGGCGGCAGGGCGCACATCACCGATTACTCGAACGCCTCGCGTACGCTGCTCTACAACATCCACGATCTGGCCTGGGACGACGAGCTCCTGGAGATCATGGGCATCCCGCACGCGATCCTTCCGACGGTGCGGCCTTCGTCGGCGATCTACGGCACCACCGATCCTGGCCGCTTCTTCGAAACCTCGAACATCCCCGTCAGCGGCATCGCCGGCGATCAGCAGGCGGCGCTGTTCGGTCAGGCGTGCTATGGCGAGGGCCTTGCCAAGAACACCTACGGCACCGGCTCGTTCGTGCTGATGAACACGGGAACGAAGCCCGTTATCAGCAAGGAAAAGCTGCTGACGACGATCGCCTGGGGGATTGGCGACGAGCCGGTGGAGTACGCGCTCGAAGGGGCGATCTTCATCACCGGCGCCGGCGTTCAGTGGCTCCGCGACGGCCTCGGCATCATCAAGAGCGCCGCCGAAACCGAGCCGCTCGCCCGCTCGCTCGAGGGCAACGACGACGTCTACTTCGTCCCGGCGCTGGTCGGGCTCGGCGCGCCGCACTGGGATCCCTACGCCCGTGGCACCATCCTCGGCCTGACCCGGGGAACGACGCGCGCCCACCTCGCCCGCGCGGCGCTGGAGAGCATGTGCTACCAGACCCGCGACGTGGTCGAGGCGATGGAGCGCGACTCCGGGATCAAGCTCAAGGAGTTGCGGTGCGACGGCGGTGCGTCGGTGAACAGCTTCCTGATGCAGTTCCAGTCCGACATTCTGGGCGTACCCATCGACGTTCCCGAGGTCGCCGAAACGACAGCGCTGGGCGCGGCCTTCCTCGCCGGTCTTGCCACCGGATTCTGGTCGCGCCGGGCCGAGATCGACAAGAAATGGAAGCTCGCCCGCCATTACGATCCGGAGATGGACGAAGCCGAGCGCGCCCGCCTGCACGGCAAGTGGCGCGAGGCGGTGGGCCGGGCCCGCGACTGGGCCCGCGACTGAAGCGAGAGGGAGCTGAAGGGAGATCCGATGACGCTGAGGCAAAGCAACATCGAGAAGCTCGATCAGGCGCAGTTCGACGTGCTCGTTATCGGCGGCGGCATCAACGGCGCGGTGTCGGCGGCGGCGCTGTCGGGCAAGGGCGCGAAGGTGGCGCTGATCGACCGCGGCGACTGGGCCGGGTTCACCAGCCAGCAGTCTTCTAATCTCGCCTGGGGCGGGATCAAATACATGGAGACCTACGACTTCCTGCTGGTGCGCAAACTCTGCCTCAGCCGCAACCACCTGATCCGCAGCTTTCCGTCGATCGTTCAGGAAATCCGCTTCTACACCGGCGTGCCTACGGGGTTCCGTCACAGCCGGCTGAAGCTGTGGGCCGGCGCCTGGCTTTACTGGTTCATGGGCAACGGCTTCACCCGGCCGCCGCGGCTGCTGTCGCGTGAGACCATGCGCCGGGAGGAAGGGATTCTCGACGTCGATCGGACCGGCGGTGGTTTCGAGTACTCCGACGCTTACCTGCACGACAACGATTCGCGCTTCGTCTTCAAGTTCATCCGCTCGGCGCTGAACAACGGCTGCATCGCCGCCAACTACGTCGAGTCGCAGGGCGCGCGCCGCGAGAACGGGATGTGGGTGACGCAGGTCCGCGATGTCATCGACGGCCGCACTTTCGAGGTCCGCGCGCGGGCGGTGGTCAACGCGGCCGGGCCTTTCGTCGACGACCACAACGCCAAGACCGGGCAGAAGACCGAACATCATCACGTCTTCTCCAAGGGCGTTCATCTCATCGTCGATCAGCTCACGCCGCACAAGCGGGTGCTGACGCTGTTCGCTTCGGATGGGCGGCTGTTCTTCGTCATTCCCATGGGGGCGCGGACCTGCATCGGCACCACCGACACCCGGGTCGACAGCCCCTATACCGAAGTCACCGATGAGGATCGCGACTTCATCCTCAGGAACGTCAACGACAAGCTGAGCGTGAGCACGCCGCTGACCCGTCGCGATATCATCGCCGAACGCTGGGGCGTGCGGCCGCTGGTCATTCGCGGCGAGGCGAGCGGGGAGCGCGATTTCCTCCAGCTTTCGCGCAAGCACGCAATCGAAGTCAACCGCGCCGATGCACACATCAGCATCTTCGGCGGCAAGCTTACCGATTGCATCAACGTCGGCGACGAAGTCAGCGCCCACGTGGCCGGCATGGGCGTCGACCTCCGTTATCCCGACCACCGCTGGTATGGCGAGCCGGCGGAAGAATCCCGAAAGGAATTCGAACATCAGGCCGCGCTGATGGATCTGGACTCCTACACCGCGACTGAATCTTCGGAGAAGTTGACCCAGCGGCTGTGGCGACGCTACGGCGCGGGCGCGTTCGGTCTGCTCGAAGACATCCGTCGCGACCCGCGCCAAGCCGAGGTGTTGATCAAGGCGACGGAGTACATCCGCTGCGAGCTGCAGGAGACTGCGCGCCGCGAGATGGTGGTCAGACTCGAGGATTTTCTCCGCCGTCGCTCCAAGATCGCGCTCGTGGTTCGGCAAGAGGACATCCGCAACTCGCCTGGCCTACTGGAGGCCTGCACGATCCTGTTCGGCGACCAGGCACAGGAGAAGGTCGACGAATACTTCGCGCCGGCCAAGCACATGGAGCCGCCCGCGGTCCGCAGCGCCTGAGCTGCGGACAGACAGGCACGAGAGGCCGCACGGCGAGACAACACAACCGTCAGGTACAGGGGAGGCCGGCAATGACCCCGGTGTTGGGGGAGTTTATCGGTACCGCGATCTTGATTCTTCTGGGCAACGGCGTGGTCGCGAACGTGCTCTTGACCGGTACGAAGGGGCAAAACGCGGGCTGGATCGTCATCACCTGGGGCTGGGGGATGGCTGTGTTCGTCGCCGTCTTTACCGTCGCGGCGTTCAGCGGCGCCCACATCAACCCGGCTGTGACGGTCGGTCTGGCCATCGCCGGCAAGTTCGAGTGGGCCAAGGTGCCAATGTACCTGCTGGCCCAGTTCGCCGGCGCCGGTCTTGGCGCACTTCTGGTCTGGCTGTTCTACCGACCCCACTTCGCCATCACGGAAGATCCCGACCTCAAGCTGGCCTGCTTCTGCACCGGGCCGGCGATCCGCGACGTCGTCTCGAATCTCATCTCGGAGATCGTCGGCACATTCCTGCTTGTCTTCGCTGTGTTGTTCCTCGCCGTTTCGGTGTTCGGCCTCGGCGCCCTCGATGCCCTGCCGGTTGGCCTGCTTGTTCTCGCGATTGGCCTCAGCCTCGGCGGGACGACCGGCTACGCCATCAACCCGGCGCGCGATCTCGCTCCGCGGATCGTTCACTGGATCCTGCCGATGCCCGGCGGCAAGCGCGACAGCGACTGGGCCTACGCCTGGATTCCGGTCGTCGGGCCATTCATGGGCGCTGGTATCGCCGCCGTCGCCTATCTCGCGCTCGCCGATCCCGCGAGTATTCACTTCCGTTAAGGCGGGACGACTGACCCGGGGCGAGACTTGTGGCGTATCACTCACGACGCAGGGCGACGTCAAGGGAGGCGAACATGAGAGATACGCATTACAGTGGTTATGGCGACGGCGAAGCGGCAACCCTCCTGCGCGATGACGAGCGCGAGCTCAGCGTCGTCATCAGCGATCCGTCGCGCCCCGACAACCCGCTGATCTTCGTCAGCGACGAGTTCGAGCGCCAGACCGGCTATACCGCCGCCGAAGCGCTTGGACGCAACTGCCGGTTCCTCCAGGGGCCGGATACCGATCCCGCGGCGGTCCAGGCGATCCGCGAGGCCTTGGCCGCACGCGAAGAGATCACAGTCGATCTGTTGAATTATCGCAAGGACGGCCAGCCGTTCTGGAACCGGCTGCGAATACGCCCCCTATTCGACGAAGCGGGGGAGCTTCGCTACTACGCCGGGGCGCAGAACCCGATCACGGCCGACGAGGTTCTGCCGCGGCCGGTGGCGGCGCTCTTCGACTGATTGGCCTTCTCGCAGACGCAAGGGACGGCGGCGTATTCCGTCGATCCTGCTCACCCCGCCGGCCCCCCCGACAGATCAGTCGGGGCCGGATCGAGCGGTAAATCCGACCTGCGGCGATGGCTATCGGCGTCAGCGCGCCGTCGCGCAGATGGCCATGAGGTCGAGCGAGGCATCGAGATTCCGGTTGCTGTAGAAAAAGTCCGTTACCGACCAACGTTCGACGAAGTCGTCAAGCGCCGCCTGCTTCGCCGCCTCTGCTTTGGCAAGCGACCGTCTTATTGCCGGCCCTTTGCGCAGGTGTCTTAGTGCTCGACGCCAATGCCGAACCATGTGACGCAATGTGGCACCCGGAGGTGCATCGCCCACTCCCACAGCTTCCTCAACATCGCGGCCGCTGCTGCTTTCCGTCTGTTCGAGGCGGGCCTTAGCCCTGGCAACGCTGACTCGATCACATTCGAGGTTGTACAGCTCCGGCGCGGCAAAAAGTCCCTCTACGGCAACTCTTGGGAACTCGTTCTTCAGGATGCGGAGAAGTTGTTCGGCATCGTACTCGGTGACGTGGAATTCGTTCCACGGCTTCATCCCTGGGTCGAGACGAATGCAGCGATTTGGCGTTGTAAAGATGGCTTGGCCTGGATGGCGGAGGACCCGATGGATCTCGCGGAGGCACGGCGCAACCGTTTCCACGTGTTCGATAACCTGAAAACTGGTCACGAGGTCGAAGCTGTTGTCAGCGAATGGAAGTACCGTTCCGTCGACAGCCTGATACTCGATATTCGCTCCGGTATGGTTGTGCCGCGCCGCTTCGATGGCGCGCGGCGAGACATCGACGCCGATGATGCGCCTGCATCGCTCAGCTATGGTCATGGTTCCGTAGCCGTTGTTGCAACCGAGGTCCAGTACGTCAAGGCCGGCGGCGATGCCGGCCGCGCGAGTGTAGGCAGCCTTGTGCATCAGGGAGAGGCAGTAGCTCGCTTTGCTGTCGTGCTCGAGCGGGACGAGTGGGTGCTGCTCCGACTGAAACGGAGGTTGGTGGCGGAGGCGGTACTGCTCACGGCTCTTACCATTCGATTTCGGCAGATGCCAAAGCGATGCGCAGTCAGGAAGACGAGTGGCACAGCTTGGGCTGATCGCGATCCTACTTGACCCGGATGTAGTCGTAGATGCCGAGATAATGCTCGCCCGAGCGCGCCCATGAGTAGTCCGCGGCCATGCCGTTGGTGATCAGCCGGCGGAACTCCTTTGGATGGTCGTACCACAGGCCGATCGCCCGGCTGAGCGCCGACTCCAGGCCGGCGAAGTCGGCATCGCGGAAAACGTAACCGTTGCGCTCCTCCGGCAGCTTGTCGGAGTTGTCGCGGTCGAAGACGGTGTCGACAAGGCCGCCGACGGCCCGCACGACCGGAACCGCGCCGTAGCGCATGGCGATCATCTGGGCGAGGCCGCACGGCTCGAAGAGGCTGGGGACGACGATGATGTCGGCGCCCGCGTAGATCTGGTGGGCGAGCTGCTCGTTGAAGCCGATTTCGAGGTGGCAATTGGCGTTGTCGTTCAGGTAGTGCTTCAGGTGCCAGAAGTGGTTGTTGATCCCGCTGTCGCCGCCGGCGCCGAGCAGGATGAACTGGGCGCCATGCTCAAGGGCGTAGAACATCGCGTGCTGGATGAGGTGCACGCCCTTCTGCGCGTCGAGGCGGCCGACGTACGCGATGAGCGGCTTGAATTCCTTGCGCAACCAGTGCCGTTCGCGCAGGGCGTCCTTGTTGGGGTACTTACCATCGACGTTCCAGACGGTGTAGTGCGACGGAATGAACCGGTCGATCTCCGGGTTCCAAAGGTCGTAGTCGACCCCGTTGAGCACGCCCGAAAACTTGTAGTGATGGATCGCCAGGGTCTGGCCGAGACCGTAGCCCTGGTCGGTATAGCGGGCCTCCCAGGAATGATGCGGGGAGACGGTGGTGATATAGTTGGAATAGACGATACCGCCCTTCATCAGGTTGATGGCGGTGTTGTTGAAATTGTCCAGCAGCCGATCATGGTGGAAGTAGTACTCCGGCCGGCCCAGCCCGGTTGCCCACAGGATCGACTCCCCGGTAATGCCCTGATGCTTGAAGTTGTGGATGGTGTAGCAGACGCGCTGCTGCTCCATCCCCATTCGCGCATAGACATCGTAGAGAAGAACCGGCAGCAGACCGGTCTGCCAATCGTGACAGTGGATGATGTCCGGCCGCTTGCCGGACTTGAACAGGTACTCCATCACCGCCCGGCAGAAGAAGGCGAAGCGCATCGGGTCGTCGTTGAAGCCGTAGAAGGAGCCGCGGTTGAAGAAGTTCTCCTGCGAGTGGGGCTCAATGAAGTAGCATTTGCGGCCGTGCACGAAGCCGAACCAGACGGAGCACTGCACGGACGCGCTGTACCACGGCACCCAGAGATCATCGTAGATCTTGTGGAGGCCCCAGATCTCGTCGTACCACATGCAGTCGTACTTCGGGAGGATGACCTCGACCGTATTGCCTCTGATCTCGATCTCGCGGCTGAGGCCATAGACGACATCGGCGAGGCCGCCGACCTTGGCCACAGGTGCCAGTTCTGCTGAGACGTGAATGATGTGCATGCTGATCCGTCGTGTACTACCAGCGCCAGACGCGCGCTATGCTGGCGAAGCCCCCCCCGGCAACCGCCCCGGCAACCGACCGAGCCCGCAACCGGACTGCGCTCGGCCCTACCACGCTCGTCTCGCGAGCTCCGAAGCATCCAGTCCGTTGCCTGCAACCGTGCTCGCAACTGCAGCGCAGGAGCCGCCGCTTGGTTTACAGGGTTCCACGGCTTAACGGAAGCGCCGTGGCGGCGAGGCCGGAATTTCACCGATCCCCTGATTCCCAAACGCGGATCCCGCGCGGTTCCCCGGGCCCGCGGCCCGGGGATCACGGGCGCGCCTTCGTCAAGGGGCCACGTCGACCGGTTTCACCTTCCAGATGTCGTTGGCGTACTCGCTGATCGTCCGGTCCGAGCTGAACTTGCCCGTTCTGGCGATGTTCAGAATCGACTTCCGCGTCCATGCTTCCCGATCGCGGTAGAGCGACTGGATCTGCTCCTGGGCATCGGCGAAGGCCGGCAGGTCGGCAAGGTTCATGTAGTAGTCGCCTTTGTCGAGCAGATATTCGACGATGGGGCGGAAGATTCCGGGCTCCGTGAGGCTGAAGAAGTCATTGCGAATCAGATCGATAGCCTTGTGAATCTCGGGGTTCTGCTCGTAGTGCTGACGCGGATTGTAGGTGGGAAGCGTCTCGGCGACCTGATCGGCGGTGAGGCCGAAGATGAAGATGTTGTCGTCGCCGACCTCTTCCTTGATCTCGATGTTGGCGCCGTCCAGGGTGCCGATGGTCAGCGCACCGTTCATCGCGAACTTCATGTTGCCGGTGCCCGACGCCTCCTTGCCGGCGGTGGAGATCTGGACGCTGACGTCCGATGACGGAATGATCCGCTCGGCAAGCGAGACGCGGTAGTCGGGCAGGAAGACAACCTTCAGCTTGTCGCCGATCTGCGGATCGTTGTTGATGACCCCGGCGATCTGATTGATCAGCTTGATGATCAGCTTGGCCATGTAATAGCCCGGTGCGGCCTTGCCGCCGAAGACGAACGTCTGCGGCACGACGTCCGCCGCCGGATTGGCCTTCAGTCTGTCGTATAGAACGATGATGTACAAGCAAAGAAGAAGCTGCCGCTTGTACTCATGAATCCGCTTCACAAGCGACTGGACCATCGAGTTCTTGTTAATTTCGACACCGACCTCGCGTTTAATATAATTCGCAAACGCCGCCTTGTTCTGCTGCTTGACCTCGAAGATCCTCTCGCGGAAGCTCTTGTCGTCAACGAAGCGCTCGAGGCCGCGAAGCTTGTCGAGGTCGGTGATCCAGTCCTCGCCGATCTTGTCGCAGATGACCGCCGATAGCCTTGGGTTGGCCTTCAGAAGCCAGCGCCGCGGCGTGACGCCGTTCGTCTTGTTGTTGAACTTCTCCGGATAGAACGTCGCGAAGTCGTGCATGATGCCGTCGCGAAGCAGTTGGGTGTGCAGTGCGGCAACGCCGTTGGTCGACGAGCTGCCCACGACCGCGAGGTTGGCCATCCGCACGGCTTTCTCCGGCTGCTCCTGGATGATGCTCATCCGCTCCAGACGGTCGAGATCGCCGGGGAATCGGGTCGCCACCTTGCGCAGGAAGCGGCTGTTGATTTCGTAAATGATCTGCAGGTGGCGCGGCAGCAGCCGCTCGAACATGCTGACCGGCCAACGCTCGAGAGCCTCCGGCAGCAGTGTGTGGTTGGTATAGCCGGTTGCGTTGACCGTGAGTTCCCAGGCCTTCTCCCAGTCGACATCCTCCTTGTCGAGGAAGATCCGCATCAGCTCAGCGACGACAAGCGCCGGGTGGGTGTCATTCATCTGAATGAAGACCTTGTCGGGGAACGACAGCCAGTCGTTCGCGTCGACCTTGAACCGGCGGATGATGTCCTGCACCGAACAGGAGACGAAGAAGTACTGCTGACGCAGGCGCAACTCCCGGCCCGCATAGACGCTGTCGTTGGGGTAGAGAACCTTGGTCAGGTTCTCGGCCATAACCTTGTCTTCGACCGCCTCGACATACGAGCCGCGGCTGAAGTCCTGGAAGTGGAAGTCGTCCGTCGCTTTGGCCGCCCACAGGCGAAGGTTGTTCACGTTGTAGGCCCCGTAGCCTACGATCGGGGTGTCGTAGGCCATGCCGATGGTCGGTCGGGTGTTGACCCACTCCCAGTGGGTGACGCCGTTGACGCGGCGCGGTTCGGAACGGCCCTCGAAGTTGACCGCGAACGACAGCTCCGGATGGGCGACCTCCCAGGGATTGCCGAAGCGCAGCCAGTTGTCCGGCTCTTCGACCTGATAGCCGTTGTCGATGTACTGCTTGAAGACGCCGTAGTCGTAGCGGATTCCGTAGCCGATCGCCGGCAGCTTCAGGGTCGCCATCGAGTCGAGAAAGCAGGCGGCGAGGCGGCCCAGGCCGCCGTTGCCGAGGGCGGCGTCGACCTCGACATCGCGCAGCACGTCCCAGTCGAGATCGAGACGCTTCATCGCTTCGCGGCACGTCTCCTCGAGACCGAGGCAGATCACGTTGTTGCCCATTAGTCGGCCGACGAGGAACTCGAGCGAGAGGTAGCAGATCCGCTTGACGTTCTGATGGTGGTACTGCTGCTGGGTGTGGATCCAGCGCCCGACCAGGCGATCGCGCACCGCCAGGGCAAGTGCGTGATAGCGGTCCTGATTGGTCGCGACGTACTGATCCTTGGCGAGCGTGCAGTTCAGGTGAAAGTGAAAGCTGTTGATCAGGCTGTCGACGTCCATGCCCGAGCCGCCGGTGGTTACGGCGATCGGAGCGTCCGCGCCCTTTTTTGCCGCCTCCTGAGTCTTTGTCTTCATTTGCGCGCTCTCCCTGTCAACGTTTCATTGGCTCCCGCCGCCCGCCGGACATCCGGCTGGGCTGTTCGCGGCGACTTGATCGATCCGAGCGTGAACGACGGTCCGCACGGTACCTCGCCAGGCGCGCATTCGCGCCTGGCGGCCTTCAGCCGTTGTCTCCCCGCTCTGTGGCGGCGCATTATACTCAGTGACCGGTCGAGGGAAACGGGTACCTTCCTCCGGCGCCGCGCTGTTGCCCGATCGCCTGTGATCCCGCGCTTTCGCGGGCGTACTCGGGAAGGCTTCGGCTTTATGTTCGCGAGCGATCTTCACAAGCCCCGGGCTTCCGCGCTACAACCGCATAAGGGTCATAAGCAGCGTGACGGATGCGTCGAATTCGGGCCGCTGGATTGTGAATTTGTCGCCGGTCGTCGGATTGGCGGCACGAAGGAGCGCTCCATCGTCGAGCATGCGCTGAGCCTGCCGATTTCTTTTTGCGGATGGTCCGAGACCGGCCCACGAAGGCGCAGCGCTGAGGAGGCACACGACGGCAATGAGCACAGAACAGGGATCGTCGCGCCGGCGTAGTCGCGAGCCGGCGGATGCGCCCGAGACGGTCCCTGCACCGGAGTCCACGACGGACACGGCGGCGGCCGGCGGCGCTTGCGAGCCGGGGCGAACGAGATCCGCTGGTCGTGCGACCAAGGCATCCTCGGCGAGCGATGCCCGTCCATCCCGCGACGAATTGGCCGCCGAGCGTGATGTCGCTGCCGTTCGCGGCGCCGATAATCGCGATCCGTTCGCCTTCCTCGGCATGCACCGGGTGGATGCGCAAGGGCCGCTGGTCGTGCGGGCGTTCCTGCCGGGAGCCGACGAGGTCGGCTTGGTCGACGCGGCGACCGGCGCGGTCGTCGCCACGCTGGACAAGATTGACGATGTCGGCATGTTCGCCGGAGCTGTCCCCGGTCGAGCCGAGTGGTTCGCCTACCGGCTGCGCGTCGGCTCCGCCGTCGGCGAAGTCGAGATCGAGGATCCCTACCGGTTTCCGCCGGTCCTTTCGGATGAAAACGCCCATCTTCTCGCCGACGGCAGCGATCTTCGCAGCTACGCGCATCTGGGTGCTCATCCGGTGACGCTCGCGGGCGTTGACGGCGTTGCCTTCGCGGTCTGGGCGCCGCATGCGGGACGGGTGGCGGTAATCGGCGAGTTCAACGGCTGGGACGGACGCCGTCACGGCATGCGCCTGCGCCACGAGTGCGGGGTCTGGGAAATTTTCCTCCCCGGCGTCCGCGTCGGTCAGCTCTACAAGTACGAAATCAAGGCCGCGGGCGGCGCGCTTCTGACCGACAAGTGCGACCCTTACGCGTTCTGCGTCGAGAAGTCGCCGGGCTCGGCGGCTATCGTCCACGACCTCGGGGGCTACCGGTGGGCGGACAGCGCGTGGATGGAGAGCCGGGCGCAGCGGAATGCGCAGGATGCGCCCATCGCCATCTACGAGGTCCATCTGCCGTCGTGGCGGCGCAAGCCCGAGGAGGGCAACCGCTGGCTCAGCTATCGCGAGCTGGCCGACGAACTGGTCGATTACGTCCGCGATATGGGCTTCACCCACGTCGAGCTGCTTCCCGTCACCGAGTTCGATTTTGACGGTTCGCTCGGCTACCAGCCGTTCGCCCTGTTCGCGCCGACCAGCCGGTGGGGCAGCCCCGACGACTTCCGCCTGCTGGTCGATCGCTGTCACCAGGCCGGCATCGGCGTAATCGCCGACTGGGTTCCGTTCCACTTTTCCGACGACCCGCACGGGCTGCGCCTGTTCGACGGCACCCACCTCTATGAGCAGCCCGACCCGCGCCAGCGCCGCAATCCAGGCTGGAACACGCTGATCTATGACTACGGCCGCCGCGAGGTGGGCAACTTCCTCGTCAGCAACGCCTTGTTCTGGCTCGACGAGTACCACATCGACGCGCTCAGGGTGCCCGCCGTCGCCTCGATGCTCTACCTCGACTACGGCCGCTCTCGCGGGGAGTGGACCCCGAACCGGCACGGCGGCCACGAGAATCTCGACGCCATCGACGTCCTGCGCCGGATCAACGAGGCGGTCCGGGATCACGCGCCCGGCACCTTCACCATCGCCGAGGAAAGCTCCGGCTGGCCGTTCGTTACTCATCCCGCGACGCTCGGCGGGCTCGGTTTCGGCTATCGCTGGAACACCGGCTGGGTCCGCGACATGCTGCGCTACGCCTCGCGCAACCCGGTTCATCGCAAGTACTACCACGACGAGCTGATCTGCGGGCCGGCGGCCGCATTCCAGGAAAACCACATCCTGCCGCTGTCCCACGAGGAGGTCTCGTCCGGCCACGGCTCGCTGCTGCGCAAGATGCCCGGCGATCGCTGGCAGCGCTTCGCCAACCTCCGTCTTCTGTACGCGCTGCTCTACACCCACCCGGGCAAGAAGCTGCTGTTCATGGGCCAGGAATTCGCGCCGGAGCGCGAATGGAACCCGGAGATCAGCCTCGACTGGCATCTGCTCGACGACCCGATGCACGGCGGGGTTCAGCATCTGGTCCGGGATCTCAATGCCCTCTACCGCTCGATCCCGGCCCTGCACGCACGCGATTGCGAGGCGGAGGGCTTCGCGTGGATCGACGCCAACGACACCGAGCAGAGCGTCGTCTCCTTCATCCGCAAAGGCGAAACCGACGCCGGCTTTGTCGTCGTCGTCTGCAACTTCACGCCCGTGGTCCGTCACGAGTACCGGGTCGGTGTGCCCGCCGACGGCCATTTCGTCGAAAGCCTGAATACCGATGCCGAGCTCTACGGCGGCGGCAACGTCGGCAATTGCGGCGGCGTCGACGCCGAAGGCGAACCGATGCACGGCCGGCCGTTTTCGCTCCGGCTGCGGCTGCCGCCGTTCGCCGCGGTCGTGCTGCGCCACACCGGCCGGCGCGTTGCGGATGCCCACAACGCCGATGCCGGCGAGACGACAGGAGAGCCACCGACGCGCGGCTGACGGACGGTCGCGGCAAGACGCACGATGCTATGGTGCGGTGCAAGAAAGAGAGTATGGTCCGGGCGCAGCCAAGGAGTATCAGGGGCCCTCATGAATCTCGAAGTCATTTCCCGCCGTCCAGCGAATCCGTCCGGGCGGCCGCCGCTGCTCTTCGTTCACGGCGCCTTCGGCGGCGCCTGGATCTGGGAGCAGCACTTTCTCCCGTTCTTCGCCGAGCGCGGCTTCGAGGCCCATGCGCTGAGCCTGCGCGGCCACGGTGAAAGCGGTGGCTGGGAGCAGCTGCCCTACGCACGCCTGCGCGATTACGTCGACGATCTCGCACAGGTCGCCGCCGCCATGCCGACCCCGCCGGTGCTGGTCGGGCACTCCATGGGCGGGATCGTAATCCAGAAGTACATGCAGACCCACGCGACGCCGGCCGTGGTGCTTATGGCCTCGGTGCCGCCGCATGGCCTGATCGGCACCTTCTGCGGCATTGCCTTTACCAACCCGCGGCTATTTTACGAACTCGGCATGATCCAGACCCTCGGGCCGTGGATGGCCGATGCCGGCGCGGTCCGCCGGGCGCTGTTCAGCGATGACTGCCCGAAAGAGATCATCGATGCGGTTCTGCCCCGGCTGCAGGCGGAATCCTCGATGGTTATCCTCGATCTCGTCGGCCTCGATCTGCCGCCGTCGACGCCGTCGCCGGCGATGAAGACGCCGGTCCTCGTGCTTGGCGCCCGACGCGACGCCTTTGTCTTCCGCGGCGGCCTTGAGGCGACGGCGAAGACCTACCGGACCAGGCCCGAGATCTTCCCCGACATGGCCCACGCGATGATGCTGGAGCCGGGTTGGCAGGCCGTCGCCGAGCGGATCTGCGGCTGGCTCGAACAGACGCTGGCCCTGGAACCTCTGAAGGCGGCAACAGCCGCCCCGGCGGCGGCCGCTGCGGAGGCTTCCGCGGCGGAGTAGGGACGTCAGGCAAGCCGCCGCACGATTGAGCACGTCCGGCCCCTCACCTTCCCGCTTCGCGGGCCCCTTCCTCTCCCTTCGGCAGAGGATCGACGTGAGGGGCCGTCCGCCTACGCCACCGTGTCTGGCGGCGAGCTGTCCGTGCACGGGTGGATCACCTTGGTCAGCGGCTGCGGCGCGCCTTCGATCCGCCAGTTGACCCAGATGCGGTCGACGTCGTCGATTTCGATGGTCATCCAGTTGCGCTCGGCGACGAAGCGATAGCTGGTTGCCGGGAACTGCAGCATCCGGCCCGAGATGTCGCGGTCGATCTCCTGGACCTGACCGCCGATCTGCTCGAGGAAGAAGCGCACCACGCGTGGCGGCGGCGGGTGGACGATGGCCGACGAGGTCAGCTGGGTGATGACCTCGGCGTTGGTGTCGCGGACCGGCCGGCGCGTCGACTCGATGACGCCAAGTGCCGCGACGTGGACATCGCCCGAGACGATGGTGACGCGGGTGCCGTTGGCCGCGGCGAAGTCGAACAGGCGATGGATCAGCCGCAGCCGCTCGGTCTTGTGGTTGTAGCTGACCCACTGGTCGTTCAGGTCGTCCTCGATGCCGCCCTGGTTGCCGGGCAACAGCCCCAAGCCGCGCTCGATGAAGGACATGTCGGGATGCAGGACCGGAATGCTCGACATCACCAGGAGATGGCGGAGATCGTGCGCGGCGTCGACGGCGGTAAACACCGCCTCCCAGCTTTCCGGCGAGAGGATCTGCCGCTGCGTGCGCTCGGAGCGCAGATCGAGCACGAGAATCGCGTTCCCGCCGCAGCGGAGCAGGGCGTTGAACGCGGTCTGGCCGGGGAGTCGCGGCCATGTTCCGTTGTCCGGGTTGCACATGAGCTGGAACAGCGCGAACGCCGACCGGGCGACGGCGAAGATCGTCTGAAAGACGGGTGAGTTCTGCTCTTCGGGGCTGTAGGAACCCCAGCCGTCGAAGATGTCGTGATCGTCCCACATCATCAGCGTCGGGATCGAGGCGAAGGCGTCGGCGGCGGCGTCGGGGCCGAATCGGTCGGTGTAGGTGGATAGAAAGAACCGCTCCAGGTTCGCGCGCAGCGAAGCGCCGACCTTCTTGCGGATGCGATCGGCGCGCGACAGGCCGTTGAACCGGCGCAACTCGGGGATCTCCCAGAGCTGGTCGGCATAGATCTGGTCGCCGCCCATCAGCAGCAGATGAAACGGCTCGCGCGCGTGCTCGCCGATGAGATCGTGCCACAGGGCATTCCTGTCGGCGATCTTGCGCATCTCGCCCGGCAGCGAAAAGCCGTTGCAGGAGCCGTAGGCGATCCGCGGCTTGTCCCCGCGGCCCGGGACGGCAAATCGCCATCGGCGGTCGTCGCCGGCAAAGCCGTACTCGACGCTCTGTCGCTCCGCGGCGAGGGGGATGGAGAGATCGCCCGCATAGACGGTGGCGCTGGCGAAAGCGCCGAGGCTTCCGAGTGGGACGGTCCCACCCGAGCCCTGTGCGCCCGTGGACCAGTTGACCTCCGCCGGCGCCGCGTCGTCGTCGCGCACGATCATGACGGCGATCCGCGAGGCGCCATCCTGCTCACCGCGCCAGCCGAGAATGGGACCGATGATGGTGGCCATGCAGCTTTCCTTTCCCGGGTGCTCCCGCCGATCCCGGTTCAGCCGTCGGACTGACTGAGGAAAGCGCGAGCCTCGTCTTCGGTTTCGAATACATGCGGCGCGATCTTGCGCTGGGACAACGCCTTGCCGAGCTTCATCCGCAAGAACGCGCCGGTCGTGTAGCGGGTCACCCGAGTGTAATACATTTCCTCCATATGGTGAATCATCCGCGTGTAGCGGTCGATGGCAGCTTCGTCGATCCGGAACGAGTCGTAGTTGACGATGACGCCGGTTCGCCGGCCGATCTTGCGGCAGCGCGACTCGACCGTCTCCTGCAACCGCTCGACGTCCTTTTCGCCGCGGATGTGCATGCCCTCGAAATTGAGGAAAAGGATGTTGCGATCCGGGTCGTAGCTGATGCGATCGGCCAGATCCATGCGATCGACCAGCTCCGTCTCCAGCCCCATCGGCGGGGCTAGAAAAATGCGCGGATCCATCGGCCGGACGGTCCCGACGATAGGCGCGAAGTCCATGTGCGCCAGGATGTCGCGCTCGATATCGATACCGGGCGCGACTTCGCACAGGTGCAGGCCCGCCCGGCTCAGCTTGAACACGCAGCGCTCGGTCACGTAAAAGACCGGCTGGCCGATTTCCGCTGCGTACTCGCCGCTGAAGGTGATCTGGCCGACCGCCTCGACGAATTTACGTGCTCGTCCCTCCTGAACGATGCGCAGGCGGCCGTCTTCGATGGCGATGCTGAGACCGCCGGCGGTGAACGTCCCGGCGAAGACGACCTTGCGCGCATTCTGGCTGATGTTGATGAAACCGCCGGCGCCAGCGAGCTTGGGGCCGAACCGGCTGACGTTGAGGTTGCCGTGACGGTCGCATTCGGCGAGGCCGAGGCAGGCCATGTCGAGACCGCCTCCGTCGTAGAAGTCGAACTGCTGGTTTTGCTGGATGATCGCATCGCAATTGACACCGGCGCCGAAGTTCAGCCCGTTCGCGGGAAGCCCGCCGATGACACCGGGCTCGGCCGTCAGGGTCAGGAACTTCATGATCTTTTCTTCGTTGGCGATCGAGGCGACGCCTTCGGGCATACCGATGCCAAGGTTGACGACGCCGCCGGCGGGAAGCTCGAACGCCGCCCGCCGGGCGATGATCTTGCGCTCGTCGAGCGGCATGGACGGCAGCGAGGTCAGCGGCACGCGGATCTCGGCTGAAAAGGCCGGGCTGTATTGCGTGGCGTAGGTCTGGGCGTGATACTCGGGGCGGGCGACGACAACGCAGTCGACCATGACGCCCGGTATCTGGACCTGGCGCGGGTTCAGCGAGCCGGCTTCGGCGATCCGCTCGACCTGGGCGATGACGAAGCCGCCCGAGTTGCGCGCCGCCGTCGCCATGGCGAGGTTGTCGAGGGTCAGCGCCTCCTTTTCCATGGTGACGTTGCCGGCGGGATCGGAGGTCGTGCCCCGGACGAAGGCGACGTTGATCGGGAAGGCCCTGTAGAACAGCCACTCCTGGCCCGCGAGCTCGATCACCTCGACCAGGTCCTCGGTCGTAATCTTGTTGATCTTGCCGCCTTCCAGACGCGGGTCGACGAAGGTGCGCAAGCCCACCTTGGTGATCGTGCCCGGCTTGCCGGCGGCAATGTCGCGATAGAGGTGGGAGATCACCCCTTGCGGCAGGTTGTAGGCCTCGACCTTGTTGGCCAGCGCGAGCTGGCCAACCCGCGGGATCAGCCCCCAGTGGCCGCCGACGACGCGCTTGAGCAGGCCGTCGTGGCCGAGCCGGTTGAGGCCGCGTTCGGCCCCGTCGCCCTGCCCGGCCGCAAACAGGATGGTCAGGTTGCGCGGATGCCCCGACTGCTTGAAACGCCGTTCCAGCGCGACGATCAGCTCTTCGGGCGCACCATCGCCCACGAAGCCGGTGTTCGCCAGGGTATCGCCATCGCGAATGATCGCGATCGCTTCGTCCGCCGTGACGACCTTGTTCTTCATACTTTTGGTCCTTTGGTTGTTGCGGCCTTCATCCGGTCCGAGGGTGGAGGAGGAGATCGGGAGACCGGGGCTCTTGTCCTGTGGCGGAGCCTTGCCCGCCCGCCGGTGCACCGGGGCGGCCTGCGCGCGTCAATGCGACATGAGCGCCGGGATCGGCAGGTGGTGCAGGACGTGCCGGGTCGCGCCGCCGAGAACGAGCTCGCGCATCCGCGACCGGCCATACGCGCCCATCACCAGAAGGTCGGCGGCAAAACCGTCGGCCTCGGCCAGCAGCGCGACGCCGGCGTCGTGATCGTGGGCATGGGCGCCCATCCGAAGGGTCTCTGCGACAACGTCGTTGCGCGCGAGATGGTCGCGGATCAGCGCGTCCGCGCCGGCGCGATCGTCGCCTTTGGCAAGCAGCACGCCGACCCGCTGGGCGCGGCGCAGAAGCGGCATCGCGTCGGCGACCGCGCGGCTGGCCTCGCGGCTGCCGTTCCAGGCGACGGCGATGCGCTGGCCGACATGCTGGGCCAGCGGGGTGTGGGGCACGACCAGAACCGGCCTTCCGGAGCCGAGGACCAGATCGTGGATGAGCTCGGCGCCGGAAAACTCCTCATCGGCGTCGGGCGCGGCCTGACCGATGACCGTGAGATTGGCGTAGCGGGCGAGCTCACAGACCCGGCCGATGCCCCCCTCGCGCACCACCCACCAGTCGGCCCGAACCTTGCGCCGGTCGGCGGCGGTCCGAAACGCCGCCTCGATCCTGGCCGTGTCGGCGCGCACGGCATCGGCGTGGGCTTCCAGCGCACCCTGGACGATGGCGCTGCGTATGGCGCCGGGAACATGCGGCTGGATCTCGACCCTGAGACCGATCAGGCGCGCGCCGTGGCGGCCGGCAAGATCGGCGGCGACGTCGAGACGAACGGCTGAGTGGGCAAACTGGTCGAGCAGGACCAGGATGTCATGGTAGGCCATCACCGCGGCTCCGCGATCGACCGCGCCGCCGGATCCGGATCCGACATCAGTTGCCGTAGACGACCGTAGGCAGCCACAAAACGAGATCCTTCCAGACAAAGGCGGCCACCACGCAGATGAGCTGCAGGATCACGAACGGGATGATCCCGCGGTAGATGTGCGCCGTGGTGATGCTCGGGGGGCAGACGCCCTTCAGGTAGAACAGGGAAAACCCAACGGGCGGGGTCAGGAACGACGTCTGCAGACAGATGGCGAAGATGACCGTGAACCAGCGGATGTCGAAGCCGAGGTGGGTGACGACCGGGGCCACCAGTGGCAGCATGATCAGTGTGATCTCCAGCCAGTCAAGGAAGAACCCCAGGATGAAGCCCACGAACAGGATGAAGATCACGACGCCGGTATCGCCGAAGGGGAGCGACTTCAGCAGGTCGGCGATGAACTCGTCGCCGCCGAAGGAGCGCATGACCAGAGAAAACGCCGTGGCGCCGATGAACAGGGCGAAGATGAACGAGGTCGTGTGCATCGTCTCGATGCAGGCCTCGCGCAAGACCTTGAGATTGAGGCGGCCGTTGAAGGCGGCCAGAAGCATCGCCCCGAAGGCGCCGAGTCCGGATGCCTCCGTGGGAGTGGCAATGCCGAAGAAGATCGAGCCGAGCACGGCGACGATCAGCGCGCCGGGTGGAATGACGGCGAGCAGCGTCGCGACGACCGCCTTGAAGTCGAGGGGCGGCAGGTCCTTCGGCGGCGGAGCCATGTCGGGGCGGATCTGCGCCAGGATGATGACGTAGGCCATGTAGAGGAAACCCAGAAGCAGGCCCGGCATCAGGGCGCCCATGAACAGGTCGCCGACGGAGATCGCGAGCTGGTCGGCCATCAGCACCAGCATGATGCTGGGCGGAATCAGGATCCCGAGCGTGCCCGAGGCGGCGATGACGCCGGTGGCGAGCTGCTTGCTGTAGCCGTTGTCCAGCATGATCGGGATCGACATCACCGCAAGCAGGACCACGGACGCGCCGACGATGCCGGTCGAGGCGGCGAGAAGCACGCCGATGATGACGACCGTCAGCGCCAGCCCGCCGCGCAGCCGGCCGAAGACCCGGACGAAGTTGCTCATCAGGCGCTCGGCAACGCCCGAGCGGTCGAGCATCTGACCCATGAAGATGAACATCGGCAAGGCGACGAGCACCCAGTTCTGGACCACCGCCCAGATCCGGTCGGCGATGATCGCGTACCTGGACCAGCCGTCCATGAGGTAGGTGTCGACGTCGAAAACGCCGTAGAGGAGGATGCCGGCCCCGGCGAACAGGAGAGACAGGCCGCCGAGGATCCAGGCGATGGGAAAGCCGGTAAACAGCAGCAGAATGAACAGGCTGAGGTAGGCAATGACGATGATCTCGAAGGCTTCCATGACCGCCCGCCTCAGGACCGTTGTTCGCGCGTGACCGGCCTGGGAAAGCCGAAGAGCAGGGCGGTGCACCGGCTCAGTCGCGCCAGCGCGGCGATGCCGAGGAACGAAAAGCCAATCGGAATGAAGCCTTTGATGATCCAGCGGTACGGCAGCCCGCCCGGCGCCGGCGAGATCTCGCCGAACTGCCACGACGTGTAGGTGAACTTGGCGGATTCATAGATCACGGCGATGACGAAGGGCAGGAGGAACACGCCAAGGCCGACAAGTTCAACCCACGCCTTGGTCCGCAAGGACCACTGTTCGGCGAGGACGTCGATGCGCACGTGCCGGTCTGCCTGGAGGCAGAAGCCGAGACCGAGCAGGAAAGCGACACCGTAGATGTGCCACTGCAGCTCTTCGAGCATGATCGAGCCCTGGGCGAAGACGTAACGCAAGGCGACCTGGAAGACGATCACCAGAACAAGAACCAGCCACAACCAGGAGGCGGTCTCGCCGAGCCAGCGGACGAACGAGCCGATGGCCAGCGAGAACCGGGTCATCGGCAGCTCAGCGGCCGGGTCATACCCGGCCGCCTCCGCGAGCACTTCAGGCTTGCTGTCGCTCATGGCGTCGATGGAACCGCAGCTTTGCTACTCGGTGTGCTCACCGCGCGGCAGATAACCGAGATCCGCCCATGTCGCGTAGGATTTGGCGAAGGTCCGCTGCGCGTCGATCACCTTCTTGAACATCGCGTCCTTCGCCGCTTCCTCGTCAAGCACCTCGTCGGTGGCCTTTTGCAGGCCCGCAAGGATCTTCGGCGACAGCGTCGTCGTCGTGACCCCCTGTTCTTTGAAGAACTTGATCGCCGCGGCCTGCTTGGCTTCCGACTTCGACAGCGACATGTTCACGCCGGCGATGCACGCGGTGTTGATCATCGCCTGGTTTTCCGGGCTCAGCTTGTCCCATGAACCCTTGTTGACATAGAGATACTGCGCTGTGAACGGCTGGTGCCAGCCCGGAAAGTAGTTGTATTTGGCGACCTTGTAGAAGCCGTACTGCTCGTCGGCGGTGGGAATGGAAAACTCGGTCCCGTCGATCACGCCCTTTTCAAGCGCCTGGAAGATTTCGCCGCCCGGCAGAACGGTCACGCTGGCGCCGACCTTCTGCAGAACCTTGCCGCCGATACCGGCGAAGCGGATCTTCAGCCCCTTGAGGTCGTCGAGCGAGTTGATTTCCTTGCGGAACCAGCCGGCCGTCTCGGGGCTGACAACGCCGCAGTAGATCGGCACGACATTGTGCGGCGCGAAGACCTCCTTGAGCAGTTCGTCACCGCCGCCGTAGTACATCCAGGCCGAGAATTCCCAGGGGTTCATTCCGAACGGGACGGCGCCGAACAGCGCCGACGCCGGAACCTTGCCCTGCTCATAGCCCATCCACGAGTAACCGGCATCGACCTTGCCGGCGCTGGTCGCGTCGAATACCTCAATGGCTGGGATCATCTTCCCGGGCTCGAAGATCTCGAATTTGATGTTGCCGTCGCTCATCTTCTCAAGCTGCCCGGCGACCCAGGGCAGGGTGTCGCCGAGCGCGATCAGATTGCTGCTGAAGGCAATTGGGACGCCCCAGCGTACCCGATCGGTCTTGGCGGCGTCGGCCGGCGTCGCCAGCGACGTGGCGAGGCCTAAAGCAAGCACGCCCGCCGCAAGAGGCAGACTTCGAGTCGCACGTTTCGTATCGGACATTATTCCTCCCAAGATGACGTTATCCGCCTCGCGCTGCCCAGAATCGCGTTGCGGGCAACCGCGAAGCGCCGTTGCGGATCAAGGCTTGAGTGGCTCGATGCCGAGGATGACGCTGTCGTCGCCTGGGCGCGTGCGCGCTGTGAGCGGACCGTCCCCGTATCTCGACGACATTACGCAAAGACGTTTCGAGCCTGCCCCGTGTCAGCCGTCTCTATCCCAAAAAAACGAGATTGCGGCCTTGATGCATCATAAATACACGCAAACGTTGCCGTATACAACGGCTTTCACCGCCCATACGATGGCACGGCGCTGAGCGCTTTCATCGCGATGCCTCACACGCGCGCAGTCGATACTTGATTTCTCGCGAGCGATCGGCAGTTTACCTGACAGCGGCGAGGCGCGTTCCATTGCCGCGAACATGACGGAGATTCTTCATGCTGCGAAAGCGTTCGAACGCGCTATCTCATCCAATCGCCGGCGTTCTGCTTCTCATAGCAGCGATGATCGGCCCGATCGATCCCGCGCAGGCCGCCGGGCGGCAGGTCGCGGAACAGGCGGGAACTAAAGCGTCGGCCTTCGTTCAGTCGCTCGCGGGCGAGGCGATCGCCGCTCTGACCGCCAGCGGCGTTACGCGTGAGCAGCGCGAACAGCGGGCGCGCGAGCTGCTTGCGCGCTACTTCGCGGTCGATACCATCGGTCGGTGGGTGCTCGGCCGCTACTGGCAGCAAGCGACGGCGGAGCAGCAGCGCAACTATTTGTCGCTGTTCGAGGATCTTATCGTCACCACCTATGTCGACCGCTTTTCCCGCTACAGCGGCGAGACGCTGACCGTGAGCCGCGCCGTGGCCGACGAGAACAGCGGCGACGTGCTCGTCTTCTCGCAGATCACCAGGCCCGCCGGAGGCCAGCCGGTGGACGTCAACTGGCGGGTGCGCGAGCGCGACAACAGCATGAAAATCGTCGACGTCTACGTCGAGGGCGTGAGCCTGGGACAGACCCAGCGCTCCGAATTCTCTTCGGTGATCAGCAGGAACGGGGGCAAGGTCTCGGGCCTCCTCGACGAGATGCGGCGCCGCCTCAACCGCGCGGCCTAAACCCGGCGTCACGCGGATGCCCTGAGGACGGAACAGACGCCATGCCCGACGCGGCCCTTCGACCTGCCGCTGGCACGCTTGAGACGCCGTCAGGCAAGGACGCGTCTTACGAGAACTTCCCCGTCGGTTCATGGCTGCTGTCCGCGAACCTGCGCCCGCACGTCGCGGCCTACTACGCCTTCGCCCGGGCCATCGACGACATCGCTGACAATCCTCACCTGGCGCCGGCGGATAAGATCGCACGGCTCGAGGCCTTCGCGGCCGGCGTTATGGGCGAGGCGGGACATGACGCCGCGCCCGAGAAGGCGGTCGCCATGCGCCGGACCCTGGATGAGACCGGCATTACGCCGCGCCACTGCACAGACCTGGTCGCGGCATTCAAGCAGGATGCGGTAAAGGCCCGCTATGACAATTGGGACGACCTGATCGGGTACTGCTTGCAGTCGGCGGCGCCGGTCGGGCGTTTCCTGCTCGATCTGCATGGCGGCTCAAGAGAAGGCTATGGGCCATCCGATGCATTGTGCAACGCGCTTCAGGTGATCAATCATCTCCAGGATTGCGCCGTCGACCATCGCGAACTCGATCGGGTCTATCTGCCGCTCGACTGGATGCGGGCGGAAGGCGGGGCGGTGGCCGATCTCGCCGGACCGGCGCTGACTCCGCCGCTGCGTCGGGTTCTCGATCGGTGCCTCGATGGGGTCGATTCGCTGCTTGCCGAGGCCCGCGCGCTGCCGCCGAGTCTTGCCAGCCGACGACTGGGGGTCGAGTCGGCCGTCATTGTCGATATCGCCTTCACGCTCGCTGCGCGGCTGCGCCGACACGATCCGCTGGCCGGCCGCGTCGCCTTGTCCCGGCCCGCCTACGTCTGGTGCTGTACTCGCGGCATCGCCGGCCAGCTCATCTCCACGGTGATCCACGGTTGGCGCGTGCGACGCGGTGCGGCCGCCGCAATCGATCGCTAGCTGCCGAGAGGAGCGGGGCGCCATGACAGAAGAGCGGGTTTTCGCGGGGGCCGGGGAAAGCGGGGGATGAAGTCGGAAACAATCGAGCTGGACGGGCGGTCCGTGGCGCGGCCGCTGGCGGCGATCGTCGGTCCTGACGACTGGGCGCAGGTCGAGGCGGCAGTGCGCGCCTCGGGCACTTCTTTCTACTGGGCGATGCGGCTGCTGCCGGCGGAGAAGCGGCGGGCCATGTTCGCCGTCTACGCGTTCTGCCGCGAGGTCGACGACATCGCCGACGAACCCGGAGAGCTCGACGAAAAGACGCGTCGCCTGGAGCTGTGGCGCGACGCCATCGCCGCGCTCTACGCCGGCCGGCCGGTGGGGCTGCTGCCGCGCGCCCTCGCCGAGCCGATCCGGGGCTTCGCGCTGCGCCAGGCGGACTTCCTCGCCATCATTGACGGTATGAAAATGGATGCGGCGGAGCGGGTGCGGATCGTCGATCGCGACGAACTGGTTCTCTATTGCGACCGGGTCGCCTGCGCTGTCGGCCGTCTTTCAACGCGGATATTCGGCATGGACGCCGAGACCGGCGAGCGGCTGGCCTTCAGCCTCGGGCAGGCCCTGCAGCTCACCAACATTCTCCGCGATCTGGTCGAGGACGCCGAGCGGGATCGCCTCTACCTGCCGGCCGACCTGCTCGCCGCGATCGGCTGCGTCGACACCGAGGTCGCGACCGACGTGCTTCGTCATCGCCGGCTACCCGAAGTGTGCGAAGTGATTGCCAGCAGGGCTCGCGCCCGTTTCGCCGAGGCACGCGACATCGTCGCCCGCTGCGACCGTCGGCAGATCCGACCGGCGGTGGTGATGATGGAAGTCTACGGACGACTCTTCCGCCGGCTCACCGCCCGTGGCTGGCAGCGCTGGGCCGAGCCCGTTGCCGTGCCGTCGTCGGAGAAGCTCTGGATCGCCCTGCGCTACGGGTTTTTGTGAGTGAAGGGCCGCGTTCATGTCATCGGCGCCGGCCTGGCCGGGCTTGCCGCCGCGGTCGCGCTGGTCCGAGCTGGGCGTCCGGTCGTCGTCCATGAGGCCGCGGGCCATGCCGGCGGCCGCTGCCGCTCGTTTTTCGATGCCGCCACGGGCCGGCGCATCGACAACGGCAATCATCTGGTCCTCAGCGGCAATGTTGCGATTGCCCGATATCTGCGCGACATCGGCGGCGGCGAGGGGCTCGGCGGTCCGGAGCGGGCAGAGTTCGCATTTTTCGATCTGGCCAGCGGCGAACGCTGGACGATCAGGCCGAACGCCGGTCCGCTGCCGTGGTGGATCTTCTCGCCGAGGCGTCGCGTTCCGGGCACGGGGCCGCGCGACTATCTCAAGGCGATGCGGCTTGCCCACGCCGCGCCCTCGCTTTCGGTTCGCGACAGCCTGAGCGGCGACGGGCCGGCATTCCGGCGCTTCTGGGAGCCGCTGGCGATCGCCGTGCTCAACACCGACGCGGCGGAAGGCGCGGCCGCGCTGCTGTGGCCGGTGGTGCGCGAGACGTTCGGCCGCGGCGAAGCGGCCTGTCGTCCGCTCATGGCAGCCGTTGGGCTGAGCGAATGCTTCATCGGCCCGGCTCTGGCGCGCCTCGCCGAGGCCGGTGCGCCCGTCCGGCTCAACCAGCGCCTGCGCCGGCTCGTGTTCACCGAGCGGCGGGTCCGCGCCCTCGAGTTCGCTTCCGGGGAGAGGGTGGCGGTCGGCGCCGACGATACCGTCATCCTCGCGCTGCCGCCGGCGAATGCCGCGGCGGTGGTTCCCGGGCTGGTGACGCCGCAGGCCAGCCGGGCCATCGTCAACGGCCATTTCGTCGTGCCGGACCGGGTCACGCGGCCGGAGGTGCTGGGCCTTGTCGGCGGGATGTGCCACTGGCTGTTCCGCCGCGGCGACATCGCCTCGGTCACGATCAGCGCCGCCGACGAGCTCTGCGAGCAGCCGGCCGAAGAGCTTGCCGCGGCGATGTGGAGGGAGATCGGAATGGCCCTCGACCTTGCCGGGATGCCGTTGCCGGCCCATCGCATCGTCAAGGAAAAACGGGCGACATTCGCCCAGACGCCGGCGGAGGTGGCGCGTCGGCCGGCGGCGCGAACAGCGTGGGAGAACCTCATCCTTGCCGGCGATTGGACCGACACGGGGCTGCCGGCGACCCTTGAAGGAAGCGTGCGTTCGGGCAACACTGCCGCCAAAGCTGTTGCAGAAGTGCAGCAAGCCCTTGACAACAAGGCCTTTTCAAAGCACCAACCGGTATCGGCGTGACACCTCCATGACAGCGACGGCGTGAACGTCCGCGACGGGACAGCCCTAAAAAGGGGAAGTTGGATGGGATACATGCAGGCTAGCGCGGTGGCGCGCGATGCCGTCGCTCTGCCTGAGGTTGATGACCTCGGCGAAACCATTGACGAAGCGGTCGACTGGCTGGCGTCGCGGCGTGCGGAAGATGGCCACTGGGTCTTCGAGCTGGAGGCCGATGCGACGATCCCGGCCGAGTACATTCTGCTCAACCATTTCCTCGGCGACATCAACGACGAGATCGAAGGCAAGCTCGCCGTCTACCTGCGCCGGGTCCAGGCCGAGCACGGCGGCTGGCCGCTCTACCACGATGGCGATCTCGACCTGAGCGCCACGGTGAAGGCCTACTTTGCGCTGAAGCTTGTCGGCGATCCGCCCGAGGCGCCGCACATGCGCCGCGCCCGCGAGGCGATTCTCGCGCGCGGTGGTGCGGCCCGCGCCAACGTCTTCACCCGCATCGCCCTGGCGCTGTTCGGCCAGGTTCCGTGGCGGGCGGCGCCGCTGATACGGGTCGAGGCGATGCTGCTGCCGCGCTGGGCGCCGTTTCACGTCGACAAAGTGTCCTACTGGTCGCGCACGGTCATGGTCCCGCTGTTCATCCTGGCGGCGCTGAAGCCGCGGGCGCGAAACCCGCGCGGGATCGACATCCAGGAGCTGTTCACGATCCCGCCGGACGAAGAACGCGACTATCTGCAGAATCCAACCGGGCACTGGCTCGGCGACGTCTTCCTTGTCCTCGATCGGATCGGTCGCCTTGGCGAGACTCTCATCCCGTCATGGCTGGAGCGCAGGGCGATCGCCAAGGCGATGGCCTTCATCGATGAAAGGCTGAACGGCGAGGACGGCCTCGGCGGTATTTTCCCGGCCATGGCGAATGCTCTGATGGCCTTCGATGCCTTGGGCGTCGACCGCGACGATCCCCGCTTCCGGATCGCGCGCGAGGCCATCGACAAGCTGCTCGTGTTCAACAACGGCCATGCCTACTGCCAGCCCTGCCTGTCGCCGGTGTGGGACACGGCGCTGGCCTTGCACGCGATGATGGAGGCTGGCGTCGACTGCGATGACCCGATCATCGCCGACGGCTGCGCCTGGCTGCGCGACCGTCAGATTCTCGAAACGCGCGGCGATTATGTGAGCAAGCGTCCGCGGGTGCGTCCGGGCGGCTGGGCGTTCCAGTACTGGAACAATCACTATCCCGACGTCGACGATACCGCCGCTGTCGTCATGGCGCTGGATCGCGCCGACAGCCGTGCCTATGGCGAAGCCATCGAGCGCGGCGCCGAGTGGACGCTCGGCATGCAGAGCCGCAACGGCGGCTGGGGGGCGTTCGACGCCGAGAACGAATATTTTTTCCTGCAGCACATCCCGTTCGCGGACCACGGCGCGCTGCTCGATCCGCCAACCGCCGATGTCACCGCGCGCTGCCTCGGCATGCTAGCCCAGCTCGGTTTCCGCCGCGACCATCCGGCAGTCACCCGGGCCATCGCCTTTCTGAAGGACCAGCAGGAAGATGACGGCTCATGGTTCGGCCGCTGGGGGACCAACTACATCTATGGAAACTGGTCGGTTCTGTCGGCGCTGAACGGGGTCGGCGAGGACATGGACGCGCCCTACATCCGCAGGGCCGCCGAGTGGCTGAAGGCCCGCCAGCGCCGAGACGGTGGCTGGGGCGAAGACTGTGCGAGCTACTGGGTGGAAAGGCGCGACGAGGTCAAGGCGAGCACGCCCTCTCAGACGGCGTGGGCAACGTTGGCGCTCATGGCGGCCGGCGAGGTCGACAGCGACGAGGTCGCGGGCGGCATCGCCTACCTGCTCAACGCGCCGCGCACTGGCGGCCACTGGCAGGAAGAGCATTACAATGCCGTGGGCTTTCCGAAGGTGTTCTACCTGCGCTATCACGGCTACAGTGCCTATTTCCCGTTGTGGGCGCTGGCGCGCTACCGCAACCTCACCCAGGGCAACGCCAAGACGACCATGTTCGGCATCTGAGTGAGAGGTGCTGATCCCGGCGCGGGTCCGGGCGTCGTCACTGGGCTCGCCCGCGAGGCGGCCTGCCTGGAGCCGCAGAGCGGCTGGATACGGATCGTCTGTTCCGGCGCAAACACCGCACGGGCGCGGGCGCTGGCCGAGGAACTCGCCGACGGAGGCTCTGCGGCGCTGGTCAGCTTCGGCCTCGCCGGCGGGCTGGACCCGGCGCTGAGGAGCGGTGCGCTGCTTGTACCGGATCGCGTTGTCGCGCCAGACGGGCGCCGCTTCGCGGCCGACGCCTCTTGGCGCCGCCGCCTCCTGGCTGCGATCGTCGGCGACCGCAAATCTTGCGCCGGCGATGTCATCGGTAGCGATGCGCCTGTCGGCGCGTCCGCCGACAAGGCGGCGTTGTTCGCACGCACCGGCGCGGCCGCCATCGACATGGAAAGTCACGCCGTTGCCGAGGTCGCCGACCGGCGGTCGCTTCCCCTGCTTGTCGTACGCGCCATCGCCGATCCGGCCGACCAGCGCATCCCGGAGTGGCTTGACGACATCATCGCCGAGGACGGAAAGCCGCGGATGACCGCCGTGTTCGCCGGGCTCGTCGCCAATGCCGCCGATCTTCCGACGCTGGTCCGGCTCGCCGGGGACGCGCGCCGCGGGCTCGCGACCTTACGCCGCGTTGCTGCGCTCGGCGGTCCGCGCCTTGGCTTCGACGCTTAGCTGCTTGACAAGGCCATCGAAGACGAACTCCGCCGGCCGCTGGTTGTCGAGCGGGATCTCCGGCGCCATCGGCCCGTCGATGCGCGGCCCGCTCAGCGCCGCTATCACCGCCCGCCATGGCCTGGCCACGGTGTCATTGACAGCCGTCGCCTCATAGCCGCAGTGAACCATGCAGTCGGCGCACTTCTCGTAGTTGCCGGTGCCGTAGCGGTCCCATGCCGTCTCTTCCATGAGCTCGCGGAACGTTTCCGCGTAGCCCTCGCTGAGCAGGTAGCAGGGCCGTTGCCAGCCGAAGACGTTGCGCGTCGGATTGCCCCACGGCGTGCAGCGGTAATCGCGGTTGCCGGCGAGGAAGTCCATGAACAGCGACGACTGGGAGAAGCGCCATTTCGCCTTGCCGCGACGCCTGAAGACGTCGCGGAAGAGCTGCTTGGTCTTGGTCCTGTTGAGAAAATGCGCCTGATCGGGCGCGCGCTCATAGGCGTAGCCGGGGGAGACGGTGATGCCTTCGACATCGAGCTCGTAGGTGCAGAAGTCGAAGAAGGCGGCGATCTCGTCGGCGTTCATCTTGTCGAACAGCGTGCAATTGACGTTTACCCGGAAGCCCTCGGCCCGCGCCTTCCGGATCGCGGCGACGGCGCGCCTGAAGGTGCCGGGCTGATCGACCGACCGGTCGTGGTGGTCCTCGAGCCCATCGAGATGCACCGAGAAGGTCAGGTACTGGCTGGGCTTGAACAGGTGCAGCTTCTTTTCCAGCAGCAGCCCGTTGGTGCAGAGATAGACGAATTTCTTCCGCGCCGTGATGCCCTCGACGATCCTGTCCATCTCCCGGTGGAGCAGCGGCTCTCCGCCCGGGATCGAAACCACGGGCGCGCCGCATTCGTCGACCGCCTGCAGGCACTCGGCTACGCTCAGGCGTTTGTTGAGGATGCTGTCGTCGTAATCGATCTTGCCGCAGCCGGGACAGGCGAGATTGCAGCGAAACAACGGCTCGAGCATCAGAACCAGGGGGTAGCGCCTGTTTCCGCGAAGCTTCTGCGTGAGGATATACGCACCTACACGCACCTGCTGAATGACCGGAACACTCACGCCAAAGTCCTCTTCATGTTTGATGGTGATCGAAAGGCGGTGCGGCCTAAGCGTCCGCCGCAGCCGGCACCAGCTGCCGCGGCAGCTTGAACTGCATGTGCTCGTCGGCGCCCGTGAGCTCTTCGACACTGATCTCGCCGAAGTCGCCAAGCCGCTCGATCAGCTTCTGAACCAGTTGCTCCGGGGCGGAGGCGCCGGCGGTGACACCGATGGTCCCGGCATCCGCCAGCCACGCCGATTCGAGACAGGAGGCGTCGTCGATCAGGTAGCTCGGCACCCCGATCTCGGCGCCGATCTCGCGCAGACGGTTCGAGTTCGAGCTGTTGCGCGCGCCGACGACGAGGAGCAGGTCGACCTGCGTCGCGAGATCCCTGACGGCCTGCTGGCGGTTCTGCGTCGCATAGCAGATGTCGTTGACGTCGGGCCCCTTGATCGCCGGAAACCGCGCGCGCAGGGCTTCGATGATCTCGCGGGTGTCGTCGACGCTCAGGGTGGTTTGCGTCACATAGGCGATGTTGCCCGGATCCTGCACCTGAACGTGCGGAACGTCGGCGGCGCTCGAGACCAGGTGGACCCCGCCGGGTATGCGGCCCTGGGTTCCCTCAACCTCCGGATGGCCGGCATGACCGATGAGGATCACCTCGCGGCCCTTGCGGGCGTGGTTGCGGCCCTCCTTGTGCACCTTCGTCACCAGCGGGCAGGTCGCGTCGATCACCGGCAGATCGCGCTGCTGCGCCTCTTTCTCGACCGCCGTCGATACGCCGTGGGCGCTGAACACCGTAACCGCGCCCGGCGGAACCTCGTGCAACTCCTCGACGAAGACAGCGCCTTTGGCGCGCAGGGTCTCGACCACGTGTTTGTTGTGGACGATCTCATGACGGACATACACCGGCGGACCGTACGTGGCGAGCGCCCGTTCGACGATTTCGATCGCCCGCTCGACGCCGGCGCAAAATCCCCTCGGCTTGGCGAGAAGCACGCGCAAAGGTCGCTTGCCCGCATCGGTCACAGCCATCATTCTCCAATCCAGTCTCGTCGCGGCGCCGGGAGAATAGGTTTCTTTGTCCGGCGAGAAAAGCCCGATAAAACCACTCTTTGGCAGTGGTCATTTTCCGGCACCGGAGTGGGGGAGCGTTGTTGGGCCAGGCCGCAAGAACAGGGCCGGTACGCTGGCGAGACTGACTGGCCGTAAGTGGGAGACATCGTTGCATTCATGTTCGCCGGTTCTGGTCACCGGAGCCACCGGCTTCGTCGGCGCCGCCGTTGTCCGCGAGCTTCTCGCGGCGGGGCATTCGGTTCGGGTGCTGATTCGCAAGGACAGCGATCGCAGCAACCTGGAAGGCGTCGAGGTCGAGGTCGTCACCGGCGATCTGACCGATGCCGCCTCGCTACGTGGTGCCGTGCGCGGCTGCGGTGGCCTTTTTCACCTCGCAGCCGACTACCGCCTCTGGGTTCGCCATGCCGACGTCATGTTCGCGGCCAACGTGGACGGCACCCGCACCCTGATGCAGGCCGCGCTTGACGCCGGCGTCGAACGGATCGTCTACACCAGCAGCGTCGCCACCCTCGGCATCCGCCGCGACGGCCCGGCCGACGAGGAGACGCCCGTCACGTTCGCCGACATGATCGGCGTCTACAAGCAGTCGAAGTTCCTGGCGGAGAAGGAGGTCAGGCGGATGGCTGCGGAAGAGGGTCTGCCGGTGGTCATCGTCAATCCGTCGACGCCGATCGGCCCGCGCGACATCAAGCCGACGCCGACGGGACGGCTGATCGTCGAGGCGGCGGCGGGACGGATGCCGGCCTACGTCGACACCGGCCTCAACGTCGTCCATGTCGAGGACGTCGCTGCCGGTCATGTGCATGCCTTCGATAGGGGGGTGATCGGCGAGCGCTATATTCTCGGCGGCGACGACATGACGCTGTCGACGATCCTGGCCGAGATCGCCGCGCTGATGCGGCGCCGGCCGCCGAAAGTCAAACTGCCTCACGCCGCGGTTCTGCCGCTCGCCTATGCCGTCGAGGCGTGGTGCCGGCTGGTCGGCGGCGTGCCTTTCGTGACGGTGGACGGGGTCAGGATGTCGAAGAAGCAGATGTTTTTTTCGAGCGCAAAAGCCGCCGCGCAGCTCGGCTACAAGGCCCGGCCCGCGCGTGAGGCGCTCCGCGATGCCGTCGATTACTTCCGCGCGCGCGGATTGTGCTCATGAATCAGGAGGCCGGGATCCTCCAGCGCAAGTTCCCTCTCGCGCGGTCCCATGGCGGCGGCCTGCGCAGTTATGCATAATGCGAGCGGTCTTGAGGCGGGGTGCCGGTGAAGGCGGAACTGGAGCAAAGATACTGGGTCGGGTTCGACCTTGGCGGCAGCAAGATGCTGACGGTCGTCTACGACGACGCGTTCCGGCTGCTTGCGCGCAAGCGCAAGAAAACCCGCGGCCAAGGCGGCGCCCGCGAGGGTATGGGGCGAATTATCGCCCTGATCGAGAGCGCCCTGCAGGCGGCGGGCGTACCTCCGGAGCAGCTCGCAGGCATCGGTGTCGGCTGCCCGGGCCCGCTCGACCTCGACAAGGGCGTCGTCCACGAGATGCCCAATCTCGGCTGGAAGAAGGTCAAGATCAAAGCTGAGCTGGAGCAGGCGTTCTCCTGCCCGGTGGCGGTTGCCAACGATGTCGACGCCGGAGTTTACGGCGAGTACCGCAGTGGCGCGGCGCGAGGCTCGCGTTGCGTGGTCGGCGTTTTCCCCGGGACCGGCATCGGCGGCGGCGCCGTCTATGACGGCCGCATCATTCGCGGCGCCCGCGGCTCGGCGCTGGAGATCGGACATGTCCCGGTGGTCCGTGATGGACCCCTATGCGGCTGCGGGCGTCGTGGCTGTCTCGAAGCCGTCGCCGGGCGGCTCGCCATTTCCGCCGCCGCGGCTATGGCCGCGTATCGCGGCGATGCGCCGTCCTTGTTGAGCAACGCCGGCACGGATTTGCAGAACATCCGCAGCCGCGCCCTGGCCGACGCCGTCAAGGCCGGCGATGGGGCGGTCGAATCCATTATCCGCGAGGCCGCCCGGACCATCGGCTGGTCGATGGCCGGCATTGCCAACGTGCTTGCGCCCGACACGGTGCTGCTGGGCGGCGGCCTGGTCAACGAGATGCCGGAGCTTTTCGTCGGCGAGGTCGATGCAGCGCTGCGGGCGCAGGTCATGCCGTCGTTCGTCGACACCTTCAAAGTGGTCGCCGCCGAGCTCGGCGACGATGCCGCCGTCATGGGTGCGGCTGCGCTGGTGCAGCAGGCCGTCGAGGGGCAGCCCGCAAGGGGCGTATAGGCCGGCCTACAGGCGCGTCGGGTTGGGCGCGTCGCCGTAAACCGCCTTTGGGTCGAAGGTTTTCTCGTCCTCGACGAAACGAAGCGGCGCGGGCTCACCGCGTTCGCCCCCCACCGGTACGGAGCGATAGAAGCAGGAGCGGAAGCCGACATGGCAACTGGCGCCGCCATCGATGCGGACGCGGAGCCAGATCGCGTCCTGGTCGTCGTCGATGCGCATCTCGACGACCTTCTGGACGAGCCCGCTGGTGGCGCCCTTGTGCCACAGGCAGCGGCGGCTGCGGCTCCAGTAGTAGGCTTCGCCTTCTGTAATGGTCCGGCGCAAAGCTTCGGCATTCATGTAGGCCAGCATCAGAACCTCTCCGCTCTCGGCGTCGGTGGTGACCACGGCGATCAGTCCTTCCGCGTCGAACTTCGGCGCAAGCTCGACGCCTTCTTCGACCTGCTCCACCGTCAGGCGCCGCGCAAAAGCCGGCTGAGGCGCGGGTGAAGAGGGAGGCGCGGGTGGCGCGGCTGGTGACATGACGACAAGACTCCGGTTGCGCTATCGGCGGTTCGTGTCCATACCATAGGCCCTCGGCGGTTGCGATGCGACCGGCGGCGGGTTTATTTTTGCTGTACCGTCAGCGTGATCCGGGCGAGACGCCCGCATGCGACGGCAGATGGCTGACACGAAGGCGAAGGGTTGAGGGCCGATGGCCGTTCCAAAGAGGAAAACATCGAAGTCGAAGCGCAACATGCGCCGTTCGCATCATTCGCTGAAGTCGGAAGCCTACGTCGAGGACAAGACCTCCGGCGAATTGCGCCGGCCCCATCACATCGATCTTGTGACCGGCATGTATCGCGGCCGGCAGATCCTCGAACCGAAGGGCTGAGACCGGGGCCGAATGCGTCCGGCGCGTCCGCGCAGACCGGTACGCCGTTTCAGCCTTCCCTGCCCGGCGCGCCTCCGGTCGCCTCGAGCATTGCGTCTGCCTTGGCGTTCAGCACTTCGCTGAGCCGTTGCGGCCCGCCCTGGCGGAGAACCTGGGCATATTCCGAGCGACGGACGGCGAGCTCGCTGATCGAGCCCTGGACGATGACATCGATGATCCGCCAGGCCTCGTCGTGCTTCTGCATGACGTAGGTGATCTGGACGGGCGTGTCGGCGGGGCGGACGATCCGCGTGTCGACCAGCGTCGTCTCGCGCGGCCCGGGGCGTTCACCCAGGATCTCGAAGCGCTCACCGGAAAAGCCGTTGAAGCGCTGGGCGTAAGTTGCAATGCTGAGGCGGCTGAAGGCTGCGACGAGGGCGGCGCGCTCCGCCTCCGATGCGCCGGTCCAGGCCGACCCGGTCGTCAGCTTGGTCATCATCCGGAAGTCGTACGTTTCATTGAGGGTTGGCGCCAGCCGCTGGTATCGCTCGTCGACACTCAACTTGTCGGCGTCGCGCATGACCCCTAGCAGGGCATCGTGAAGCCGTTCAACGGGGACCGTCGGCCCCTCAGGCGCCGCGGCCCGCGAAAAGCCGGGCATGGCTGCGAATGCCAGAGCCAACATGATCAAGCGGAGGACGACGGCCATCCCGATCTCCATCCAGGTCGCGCCGCGGCTTGGCTTTCGCGCGCCGGCCAGCAGACGGTAGCGGCGACGAAAAGTCATGGCAATCTGCATCAACACGGAAACGATTTGCGTTCGGTTGCCGCAACCGGCGACTTTTTCGACCCGCGCCAAATCGATGAAAAGTGCTTGAAGGCCGCGATGCCGGTTCCCAAATGCAATTTGCATCGGTGCCTCGTGAGGGCCGATGTGTGCCGGGTACGGCAATCCCGTACCCATGCGCGGCCGAAAGTGGCGTGCAAGACCGACCGGCCAATTGCTTCTTTATGGAGGATCGAGCCGATGATAATTTTTGATGTAGTGTCTCCCGCGCGACCCTGATCCGACGCAAGAGCCAGGAAAAGCCTGCGCTTCATCCCCGCGTGCGCACGGCGCGCGCGTGACAGAGTGCTTCGATCGTGAGTGGAGTCGCCATGAGCAAGAAACTGAATGTGCCGGCTGTGTCGGAGGAGGGGTTGTCCCAGTACTACCGGCGCATCTGGACCTATCCGATGCTGCAGCCCGAGGAAGAGTACATGCTGGCCATGCGCTGGTATGAACATGAGGATGTGGATGCCGCGCATCGCCTGGTCACCAGCCACCTGCGCCTGGTCGCCAAAATTGCCGGCGGCTACCGCGGCTACGGCCTGCCGCTCGCCGATCTCGTATCCGAAGGCAATATCGGGCTGATGAAGGCCGTAAAGAAATTCGAGCCGCAGCGCGGGTTCCGGCTGGCCACCTATGCGATGTGGTGGATCCGCGCCGCCATTACCGAGTACATCCTGCGGTCGTGGTCGCTGGTAAAGATGGGTACGGTGACAGGACAGAAGAAGCTGTTCTTCAGTCTCGGCCGGATCAAGCGCAACCTGAACGTCATCGATTCGGGCGATCTTTCCCCCGAGGACGTGACTCGCGTCGCCGAGGCGCTCAATGTGCCCGAGCGGGATGTCGTCAACATGAACCGACGGCTCGGCGCCCGTGACGTCTCCTTGAACGCGCCGCGCCGCAACGATGAGGAAGACGGCGGCGAGCTGATGGAAACGCTCGTCGATGAGACGCCTTCGCCGGAGGCGCAGGCGGCCAATCGCCAGGAGGCGGCCTACCGCAGGGGCCTGCTGCGCCAAGCTCTGGCCGAACTGCCGGAGCGTGAGCGCAAGATCCTCGCCGAGCGGCAGCTCAGCGAGGAACCGAAGACGCTGGAGGAACTGGGCAACCACTTCGGTGTCAGCCGCGAGCGGGTCCGCCAGCTTGAGGCCCGGGCGCTGGACAAGCTGCGCAAGACGGTGCAGCGGCTGGGCGCCGCCGCCATGAGCGGCGAGGCCCTGTCGGGGCAGGCGGCGTCGTAACGGGGCGGACGAGCTCCCACCTCCGTAATACTCTGCTCCGGCGGTAGCCTCGGCGGCGACCGCCGGCTTCATCTTTGCCTCATCCTGCGGGCGCGTCGCCGCCTTGCCTTGAACCGCCCCGGCGGCCAAGATCCACGGCGCCATGCGGGCGTCGTCAGGCGCGCCGCGACATTTCCGTGACTCCGTGGGAGAGGGTGCATGCTCGAACTTCTGAGCCAGCCGGGCGCGTGGGCGAGTCTGCTGACCCTGACCGCGCTCGAGATCGTGCTTGGGATCGACAACGTTATCTTCCTGTCGATCGTGACCGGGCGGCTGCCTGAGCACCAGCAACGCCGGGCTCGGCTGATCGGGCTCGGGCTGGCGGCGCTCATGCGCGTCGGTCTGTTGACAGCGATCACCTGGATCATCGGCCTCACCGCGCCGCTGATGACGATCGGCGATTACGCCCTCTCCTGGCGCGACCTGGTGCTGATGGCGGGCGGCGTCTTCCTCCTCGCCAAGGGGACGATGGAAATTCACCATCAGACCGAGGGCGAAGAAGCCGAAGGCGGCGCGAAGGCGACGACACTGGCCGCCGCCATCGTCCAGATCGTGCTGCTCGACATCGTCTTCTCCCTCGACTCGGTGATCACCGCCGTCGGGATGGCGCAGCACCTGCCGATCATGATCGCCGCGGTGCTCATCTCGGTGGGGGTCATGTTGATCGCCGCGGCTCCGGTCAGTAACTTCGTCAACCGCCACCCGACGGTGAAGATGCTGGCGCTCAGCTTCCTGCTTCTGGTCGGTGTTGCGCTGATCGCAGATGGGCTCCACTTCCATATCCCGCGCGGCTACCTTTACTTCGCCATCGCTTTCTCGGCCGGAGTCGAAGCGCTCAACCTCGTTGCCGCCAGGGCGCGGGCGCGGGCGAAACGGCAGGCGAGACCTTAAAACGAAACGGCCGCCCCGGTCGATTTTCCGGAGCGGCCCGTTCCCTTGCGAGGCACGTCGGCTCTTGTCTACTTCGACAGGCGCAACTCTGAGAGATGATTGGCGATCTCGCGGAACGCCTTTTTCAGATCGGCGCCGGATGGTGCGTAGTAGTAGAAGGGCTCGCTCGGGCCGCTTGCGATTCCTTTGAGCAGGGTCTGCAGCTCCGTCCCCTGATTGGCGAACTGAACCACGTAGATGTGTACGTTGTCGGCCTTGACGTTCGCCGCCAGCTTCCGAAGCCGCGCGTCCATTGCGTCGCGGCCGCCGTTGCAGCTTCCGAACACCCGCTTGTAGCCATCGCCCGAGTTCGCGCAGTTTTCGCCGTCGGTGAGCAGCACGATCGCCTGATCGCGGACGTACGGCGGGTTCGGATCGGCCTCGGTGAACGGAGCCTCCGGCTTCAGGACCCGCCAGGCCCAGCCGAGGCCCGCGGGAATGTTGGTGTTGCCGGTAGCGCGGAGCTTCGAGACCGCCGAGTTGATCGCCGATTTCTTGTGTTGCAGCGGCGTAATACCGACGCTGGGGCACGCCGTGCACTCCTCCTTCGCAATGGAGAGCTTGCAGTTGTGCTTCGACCCGTCCACCGGCTCGCCGCCCCACTTCGGGTGATCGCCGGGGAAGATCGGCTGCCAGCCCGGCCAGTTGGCGCCGCCGCCAACATAGGCGCCGTAGCGGATGTCGCCATCGTCGGCATCCGAAGCATTTTGGATGTAGCGGGAGAAGACGCAGCCATCCCAGTCGGCAGGGGGCGCCGTCAACAGCGGCACCGGCGAATTGTTGGCGAACCAGATCCTGTTCTGGACGGTGTTGTCGTTCTCCGGATTGGGGAACGAGGCGACGCTCTTGCTCGTCGTCGCGCCCGGATCGAAGGGCTTGCCCTGGACCATGACATTGACCTTGGAGCTCCACGGGACCAGGCCGATGCTCAGCATGTCCTTGGTGCCATCGGCGCCGAAGAGAATGTCGATGAGCTCATACGCCGCGCTCTTTGCCGCATCGATGCGCCGGCCGCCGCCCGGGGCGGCGCTGTTCATGGAGCCGGAGATGTCGATCGAGAGCACCACGTCCAGAGCCTGCATCTTGCGGGTGACTTCCGCCGCGGCATAGACGTCGACGGATTCCTTGCCGAACAGGTGCATGAAGGTCGTCGGCACCGTCGCGGTGGCCGTCACCTCAACCTTTTCGTGCGCGTCATCGGCAACGATGTTCGGGCCGTCGACGGTCGCACCAAGGTAGCCTTCGGGGAAGTTCGCCTCGAAGAACATCCGGATGTCGTCATCGCGGTGCGAAGAAAAGAAGATCTGGCCGCCGGCGAGGCTGGCGGCGTCGACCGCCGACGACAGCCGCGATTTGACGATATAGGCGCGGGCGGTGTCCGTCGCGATGCCCATCAGCCCGAGGATGGGGATGAGCGCGATGGCCATGAACACGGCGACGCCGCCACGCCGGTCGACCGCCAGCCGACGACAAGCTCTGGATGCGCGGTGGAGAATGCGACGAATAACGGCGCGGTTTCGTCCCCGCCTGGACAGCAGCGTGCTCATGGGTCACCCTTGAGTGGCAGTAGTGGTCCTGCCTTATGGTAGTATAGGGTGACGTTAAAGCAATTCTTAATAAGCTAATTACAATGTTATTAATAATAGATCAAATTACAGCTATTCAGTCCCGTATCCCATCCGCGTATTGAATGGCGCTAACCACTTTCGCGCCCGCTGATCAGCCGGTCGACGCGGAGCCGGTGCCGGTCGTCGGTGAGCCTGCGGGCGGCGACGACAGTGGCGCTGACGACACCGAGTCCGGTACCCCCCGCAATCAGGAACATGATCAGGATCTGGTATTTGACGGCCTGCGCCGGTTCGACTCCGGCGAGGATCTGGCCGGTCATCATCCCCGGCAGGAAGACGACGCCGGCCGCGGACATGGAATTGATCGTCGGGATCAGGCCGCTGCGGACCGCGGCGCGCCGGAGCTCCGAGATCGCCTCCGGGAAGCTCTGGCCGAGGCAGAGACGCGCCTCGATTGTGGCCCGCTCGCGCGTCGCAGCGCTCAGCAGGCGGTCGAGGCCGACGCTCACCCCGCTCATCGCGTTGCCGAGAACCATTCCCAGCAAGGGAATGGCGTAGCGCGGGTCGTACCATGGCTCTGGCCGGATCTGGGTGGTCAAGGCAATGACCGTGACGGTGATGCCGGCGATCATCATGCTGCCGGCGCCGATGCCTCGGGTCCACCAGCCGGCGAAGGGTCGCGTCTGCCGAGCGGTGATCTCGTGCCCGGCGAAGGCGACCATGACCAGGACGATGCAGAGCGTCAGCAGCGGCGACGTCGCGCTGAAGAGCGCTTCCAGGACGAGGCCGACGAGGAGGAGCTGGACAACCATGCGTACCGCGGCGATGACCAGGCGGCGGCCGAGAGCGAGACGATAGACGATGGAAAGAGCGGCGTTGACGCCGATCAGCAGGGCAGCGAGCGCGAGGTCGCCATAGCCCAGCGGGATGTACGTCACGCTCGCCTGTCCGCCGCGGAACTGGCGTCGGCCGCGGCGCCCTCGGCTGCGGCCTCCTCGGCCGCGGCCAGGACGCCGTGATCCATGAACAGGCGGACGTCGGCCAGCCGTTCGGCCTGCGCCCGGTCGTGGGTCACCATGACGATGGCGACGCCGCGGGCGAGCTCCCGGCGGAGCAGCGCCTCTGCGGCGTGCACCGCTTCCGGGTCGAGCCCGGACGTCGGCTCATCGAGGAGCAGGACTTCAGGGGCGAGCGCAATCGATCGTGCGAGCGCCAGCCGCTGGCGTTCGCCGGTCGAAAGCCGGCTGACCGGCCAGTCGAACGCGGCTTCGGGCAGAAGCAGGGCAGCGAGAAGGGGCGTCGCCGCGGCGCGATCGATGAAATGGTCGCCGACGCATGCCGCCCACCAGCCGGCCTCGGCCCCGACATAAACGACTCGCCGCCGCCACTCCGGCGCGGCGATCGCGGCGCGCGACGTGCCGCCGAGCGTCACGATCCCGTCGTTTGGATCGAGATCGGCGAGGGCGCGCAAGAGCAGGGTCTTCCCCGATCCCGAAGCGCCGGTCAGAACGAGGCAGACGCCGCGGGCGAGGGCGAACGACGCCGAGGCGAGGCCAGGCCGGACCAGCGCGCGGACGCGGAAGAGTCCGTCGTCATCATCGCTGGTGCTCGCATACTCTCCGACATTCGGGGTCGGGGCTTCCATGCCGGTGCTGGCTTGCCTAAGCTTGAAGCCAGGCGGAGAGTCGGGCGCCATGGGCCCATGGCAGAAAGATGAAAGCATGAAGGACACCCTGCACCGCGAGGTCATCCGTCCCGAGTGGATCGACTACAACGGGCATATGAACGTGGCCTTTTACGTCCTGATTTTCGATCACGCGACCGACGCCGTCCTCGACCGGCTCGACATCGGCGCAGACTATCGCCGGCGCAGCAACTGTTCCATCTTCGTCGCCGAAGCACACGTGACCTACGAACGCGAGGTGCGCGAGGGTCAGGAGGTCTCCGTTGCCAGCCGTCTCGTTGGTATCGAGGGCAACCGACTGATCATCTATCACGAGATGACCCTTGTCGGCTTCGACGGTTTCGTCGCCAGCAACGAGGTTCTGTGCGTGCATGTCGACCTTGCCGCCCGGTGCAGCGCGCCGCTGCCGGCGGATGTGGGCGAACGTCTTGCCGCCATCGCCGCCGAGCAGGCAGGCCTCGGGCGGCCGCGACGGGCCGGGAGGGCTATCGGACTGAAAAGCCGCCGGCCGGATTAGCGCCTGCCGCTCGCGCCTATGCGGCGGCCGGCTTGTCAATATCCCGTACATCCGGCGGATCCTGTTATCGCTCCATTAACGCCCGACGCCTAGGATGACCTCCATATCAAGGGAACACGTGCCGAGGGGGGCACCATGACGCAGCAGCAACATGCCCAGGACGAGGCGCTCGCGCTTGCGAATTCGGCGCTCAAGCTGATGGACGAGCGCGCCATCGCGCCGACCCCCAACAACTTTACCGTCTGGTACAACTATTTCTCCGGCGATCGTCCCGACCTCAACCGCGCCCTGACCATCCTGCTCGAGAGCGAATCCGATTTCACCGCAGAGCGCAACGCCCAGATCTTCGAAAAGTACTGCACTGCGCCTTACGAAGCGGTTCCCATGCATCTTATCGCCGAGCGGATGGAAGCCGAGCTCGCCACGGTCCTGAGCGTCCTTGACCAGGCCGAACGCCAGACCGTCGCTTACGGCCGCACGCTTGAAACGGTGCAGGGCGTCTTGGCAAAGCCGACCCCATCGCAGGCCATGATCGAGGTTTTGTGCCGCCTCCTCGATCAGACCCGGGCGATGCGCCAGCAAAGCCGGGACGCCGAGCGCGCGCTCAAGGATTCCGCACTTGAGGTGAATCGACTTCGCGATCAGCTCGAAGATGCCCGTCGCGAGGCCATGACCGATGCGCTCACCGCCATCGCCAACCGCAAGATGTTCGACTTCGTCCTTCGTCAATGCGCGCTGGACGCAATGGAGGCCGGAGAGCCGCTCTCTCTCCTCATGCTCGATATCGACCACTTCAAGCATTTCAACGACACCCATGGCCATCATATCGGCGACCATGTGCTTCGCCTCCTGGCGGCGGTGCTTACGCAGTCGGTCAAAGGGCAGGACACGGCCGCGCGTTACGGCGGCGAGGAGTTCGCCGTCGTGTTGCCGCAGACCACTCTCGCGAATGCGATAAAACTCGCCGAGGCCATACGGGTCCGGGTATCGCGGCGCTCGGTCGTCAACCGCGCCACCAGCCAGCGCCTCGGCTCGTTCACCGTGTCGATCGGCGCCGCCCAGTTCCGGCCCGGCGAGCCTCTGCGCCTTCTGGTCGAGCGCGCCGATCGCGCCCTGTACGAGGCCAAACACGCCGGCCGCAACCGTGTTGAAGACGAGCCCCTCGATGTCGAGTCGGAAGGCGCCGTCAAGACCTTTTCATGCTCAGGCAATTGACCTAAGCCTGGTTCGTGCGCCATCGTCCGGCGCACGACGTCGACCCGGTGGCGTCTGGCGTCCGGAGGTGCGCACGGTGCCGAAGACACAGCCTGCCAGCGAAATCGCCGGCGGTCTGCTTCCAATTTTCGTGGTCATTGTCCTGCTCGGCATCGGCGGGGCGATGAACCAGTTCGCCGCCGTGTCCCTGATCGGGCTGCTCATGGCCACGGGTGCGTGGCTGATCCGCCGCGCCCGCCGCGCCAGAGCGCGCTCGCCCGTCGCACAGCAGCCGCCGCCAAGTCTGGTTTCGCAGGCATTTCTCGAAGCGGTACCCGATCCGTTGGTCGTCCTCAACGACGCCCGCGAGATCCTTGCGGTCAACGCGCCCGCGCGTGAGGCCCTCGGCATCGGCCAGCTCGGTCGCGACCTGGCGATGTCGGTGCGCCATCCCGAGGTTCTCGCGGCCGTCGAGGCACTGGCGTCCGGCGCCGTTTCAATCAGCGAGGAGATCACGCTCCCGGTACCGGTCGCCCGGACCTACACCTTTCACGCCGCCCGGGTGCGCAGCAGCGGCGACCCGCGAAACCCACGGGTGGTCCTTGTCCTGCACGACGAGACCCGGGGGAGGCGCGCCGAGCAGACTCAGGCCGACTTCGTCGCCAACGCCAGCCATGAACTGCGTTCGCCGCTATCCGCGCTCATCGGCCTGATCGAAACGCTGCGCGGACCGGCCGCCGATGACGCGGCGGCGCGCGAGCGTTTCCTCTCGATCATGCACACCGAGGCGCGGCGAATGGCCAGGCTGGTCGACGATCTGATGTCGCTCTCCCGGGTCGAGCTCAATGAGCATGTGCCCCCCCGCGAGGTCGTCGACATCGAAGAGCTACTCGCCGGCGTTGCCGCGGCCCTGTCCGTGCGCGCCGCCGGCAAGGACATGACCATCGGAATCGATTGTCCGCCGGAGCTGCCCAGGGCGCGTGGCGATGCCGATCAGCTTACCCAGGTGTTTCACAACCTGCTCGACAATGCCGTGAAATATGGCAAGCCGGGAACCGGCATCGAGGTCGCGGCGGCGATCGCGGCGACGGGACTCGCCGGTGCCGCCGGCATCGTCGTTTCAGTACGCGACCACGGCGACGGCATCGCCGCCGTGCACGTTCCTCGCCTTACCGAGCGGTTTTACCGGGTCGACGCCGGCCGCTCGCGTCGGTTGGGTGGCACCGGCCTGGGGCTCGCCATCGTCAAGCACATCGTCAACCGCCACCGGGGTCGGCTCGCCGTCGACAGCACGAAGGGTGAGGGCACCACCTTCACCGTCTACCAGCCCGCCGCCGCAGAGCCGCCGGCAGGGGTTGCGTTCTGATCCTACCCACCGGCGCCGGCAAGTCCGATCCTTTCGAGGATTGAGATGCGATGTTGCGCTGGCTCCTCCGCCGCTAGCCGGAGCAGGAGCGGATGAACATCGCGAACATCCATTTACCGCCATCGCAATGTAAAAACGAGAACCTCGGCCGCAGCTTGCCACTTCGGCTGTCTTGTCTCGCTGCGTCGCCAGTCCGGCGAATCAAGTGGCGATTCTACAAGTCTAGCTCCACGTATATGGCCTATCTGCGACTTACGTATCGGGGCCAAGAACATGAGTACTCTTCTATATACGCGGTTGGGCCAGTTCTTTTCCGCAGTCGCGTGTGCGCTAGTGGCCGCGACGATCGCACCGCCGGCGGTGGCTGCGCCGATCGCCTGCGTTCGTCCACCTGCACTAGTCAACCCCTTGCAGTTTCTCGACAAGTGCCCGGAGGATCCGGACGGGCCGTTCGACGTCAATGCCCGCGGTCGCGATGTCGTAATCAGATTGCCGGCCAACCGGCCCTGCGGCTCCCGGCTGTCGGTCGTCAATGCCAATAACCTGCGCATCATGCGCGGGCATTTCGTCATGACCGCGGACAAGGAGTCGGTCGTCAGTATCGGTCCGGGCTCGGGCACCACGTTCATCGAGGGACTGGACATCGACGTGAACGGGAAGTCCGCCGACGCCATCCGCTTCTACCGCAACACCGGTACGGCCATCATTCAGAACACCCGGATCGAGGGGGTTAGCGGCACGAATCCCGGCAGGCACGGCGATATCACTCAGCCGCAGGGCGGCGGTCCGCTCAACGAACTGATCCTGCAGAACGTGACCGCCTATACCGGTTACCAGGGCCTGTTCACGCCGTACCGGCCCAGCGAAGGCCATGGCACGCACAAATTGACGCTCGACCGGGTGAACTTCGGCTACGACCCGAACGTTGCTCCGTCCAGCAAGCCGCTGATCCTGCTGTTCATGGGCAAGGCCGGCGACCCGGTCAACCTTCCGCCCGACCGGGGTACAACCCTCTCGGGCGTCTATGTCGACGTCAGTGTCTGGCAGAACCAGTTACCGGGGTACGATTATCATAAAGCCGTCCTGGCGGGGCCGACCAGGCAGCCCGATGGTTGCGCGACGTTCGCTCCGGAAGAGAAGATCAGCGGTCAGGTCTGCGACGGGCAACCGCCGAACGGCGATTATGCACCGGCCTACCAGGTCGGTCTGAAATATCGGCGCGATGTCTTCTGCACTGCCTCGGCGCCGCCGCCTCCCTCCTGACTGACGCATTGCCGGCGCCGCCGGCAGACGGCGCCGGCCCTTAGCAACCCACGATGCGCCGCCACTCCCGCCCCGGCCGGTTAGGGACCCGGCCGTTAAGCGCATCGAGCGTCACAAAATCGTAACGTGACTGTCATCAAACAGCATCGGACAAAGCCTAGTGTTGTCGGCGGGCGATGCAGGCACTGTCTCAGCCGGCGCGCGCCGGCCGGATGCAGAATGGAATTACGGGAGAGTCCTCTATGATCAAGCAAGCCTTGGCCGTGGCGGTGCTGGCCAGCATCACCGTGGCCGGGACAGCCCATGCGCGCGACCAGATCCGCATCGTCGGATCCTCGACGGTCTACCCGTTCTCGACTCGCGTTGCGGAGGAGTTTGGCCGGATAACCAGCTTCAAGACGCCGATCATCGAAAGCACGGGCACCGGCGGCGGCTTCAAGCTGTTCTGCTCCGGCGCCGGCGTGGATACGCCGGACATCAGCAACGCTTCGCGGGCGATCAAGAAGTCGGAGATCGAGAGCTGCAGCAAGGCCGGCGTCGACGCCATTACCGAGGTGAAGATCGGCTATGACGGCATCGTCGTCGCCAATTCGCGCAATTCTTCGCAGATGAATATCACGCTCGAGCAGCTTTACCGGGTGTTGGCAAAGGATCTGCCAGACGGCAAGGGCGGGTTCCAGCCGAACCCGAACCAGAAATGGAGCGACGTCGATCCGTCGCTGCCGGATTACAGGATCGAGGTTCTCGGCCCGCCACCGACGTCAGGCACGCGCGACGCCTTCGCCGAGCTGGCGATGGAGGGCGGCTGCAAGAAGCTTGACGCCATCGCCGAGATCGAGAAGTCGGAGCCGGATAAGTTCAAGGCGGTCTGCCAGGGCATCCGCGAGGACGGCGCCTACGTCGAGGCCGGCGAGAACGACGTGTTGATCGTTCGCAAGCTTGAAGCCAACCCGAATGCCTTCGGCATCTTCGGCTACAGCTTCCTGGAGCAGAACCAGGACAAGATCCAGGGTAGCAAGATCAACGGCATCGCCGACACCTACGAGAACATTTCCTCCGGCGCGTATCCGATTTCGCGATCCCTGTTCATCTACGTCAAGAAGTCGCACGTGGGCGCCATTCCCGGACTGCAGGAGTTCGTGGTTGAGTTTACCAGCGACAAGGCCAGCGGACCGGAGGGGTATCTTGCCGACAAGGGGCTGATCGCGCTGCCGGATGCGGAGCGCGAGACGTACCAGAAGGTGGCGAAAGACCTTCCCGACAACGTGTCGATGTAGCCGGCGTTAGCGGCGCCAGGGCTGAACCGCAAGCTTCGGCCGGAAGGTGAATGCGTCCCGGCTGAAGCGTCGCGGATCGCGAGGTAGGACGCTCCACAATGTCGGTCACCATCCTGATCGCAACGCTGCTGGTCCTCTCGGCGGTCGGCTATTGGCTCGGTCGCGCGCGGGCGCTCTTGGCGGCGTCCGTCGGGACCGAACGGCTCAACTCGCTGCCCGGATACTACGGTTACTACGTCGCCATCTGGTGCGGCCTGCCGGCGCTGCTTCTTGTCGCCGTGTGGCTGGTAATCGAGCCGCAGGTGATCCACGCAATCGTCGTCAACGGCCTGCCAGAGTCGGCGCGGAACCTTGATCCGGCGCGGCTCGGAATGCTGCTTAACGACGTCCGCAACCTGGCTGTGGGCGGCTTCGTCGGCCGCACCGTCGATGCGGATCTTCAGGCCGCGGCCGATCGCTATTCCCTGTTGAACGCAATCGGGCTGGCGGCCATGTCGGTCGCGGCGCTGGCCGCGGCGATCGCCGGGTTGACCCTCGCCCGCCGGCGGATCGAGCCCGAGCTGCGCGCGCGTGCCGGCGTCGAGGCAACGATCAAGGTTGCCCTCATCGTCTGCTCGGCGGTCGCGATCATCACCACGGTCGGAATCGTGCTGTCGCTGATCTTCGAAGCCGGGCGCTTTTTTGCGCGCGTGTCCCCGCTCGAGTTCCTGTTCGGCCTCGTATGGAGTCCGCAGATCGCGCTCCGCGCCGATCAGGTCGGCGCCGCCGGCCTCTTCGGCGCCGTACCCCTCTTCGTCGGCACGCTGCTGATTTCGTTCATCGCCATGTGCGTCGCCATGCCGGTCGGTCTGTTTGCGGCGATCTACACCGCCGAATACGCGCATCCCCGCGCGCGAGCGATCATCAAGCCGGTCCTCGAAATCCTGGCCGGCGTTCCCACGGTCGTCTACGGCTTCTTCGCCGCTCTCACCGTCGCACCCTTTTTCCGTAGCCTGGGCGAAGGCGTCGGGCTGCAGATCTCGTCCGAGAGTGCGCTGGCCGCGGGCATCGTCATGGGGGTGATGATCATTCCCTTCGTCTCGTCCCTGTCCGACGACGTCATCACCGCCGTGCCGCAGTCCATGCGCGAAGGCTCCTATGGCCTTGGCGGTACCCAGTCGGAGACCATCCGCAAGGTCATTCTGCCGGCGGCGTTGCCCGGCATCGTCGGCGGCTTCCTCCTAGCCATCTCGCGGGCCGTCGGCGAAACCATGATCGTGGTCATGGCCGCCGGGCTTGCCGCCAATCTCTCCGCCAATCCGCTCGATGCGGTGACGACGGTCACCGTGCAGATCGTCACCCTGCTGGTCGGCGATCAGGAGTTCGACAGCCCGAAAACCTTGGCGGCGTTCGCCCTGGGCCTGGTTCTCTTCTGCGTGACGCTGGTCCTCAACGTCATCGCCCTGCACATCGTAAACAAGTACCGAGAGCAGTATGAGTAGCGGCAGCGCTGCTACGCCGAACCGCCAGCCTGCGACCGGCGCGCATCCGGCATCCGCCGCGGTAACGGCGAGCCTCAAGCGACGCTATGCTGCGGAGCGACGGTTCCGCCTGTACGGCCTGCTCGCTGTCGTGTTCGCCGGCCTCAGCCTTGCCGTTCTGGTGTTCACGATCATGCGGACCGGTCTGCCCGCGTTCTCGACAACGATGGTCCGGCTGCCGGTGTCAATCGCTCCGCAGATCATCGATCCGGCGGGAACGCGCGCCTCGCAGACGCTGTCCGGCGCCGACTACCAGAAGGTGATCCGCGACGCGCTCGGCGATCTTTTCCCCGACGTTACGACCCGCGGCCAGCGCCGCGAGCTGTTTTCCATGCTCAGCCCCGGCGGCGCCTATCGGCTGCGTGACCGGGTGATGGCCGACCCGGCGCTGATCGGAACGCGGATCGAGATGCTGATCCCGCTTGCCGACGACATCGACCAGTACGCCAAGGGTCACATTGAGGCCAGCAGCAGGGGCATCGACACCCGCATCTCCGAGGATCAGGCGCAATGGTTTGCGCGGCTAAAGGCTCGCGGCATGATCGAAAGCGTCTTCAACACAACCCTGTTCACCGCAGCGGATTCGCGTTCGCCGGAGCTCGCGGGAATCTGGGGCGCTTTGGTCGGATCGTTCTGGACAATGGCCGTTACCCTGGTCCTGTCGTTCCCGCTCGCGGTCGGCGCCGCTATTTATCTCGAGGAATTCGCGCCGAAGAACCGCTGGACTCAGGTGATCGAGGTCAACATCAACAACCTCGCGGCGGTGCCTTCGATCGTCTTCGGCCTTCTCGGCCTCGCGGTCTTTCTCAACTTCTTCGGCCTGCCGCGGTCGGCGCCGCTGGTCGGCGGCATGGTGCTCGCGCTGATCACGCTGCCGACCATCATCATTGCCTCGCGCGCCGCGCTGAAGGCAGTGCCGCCATCCATTCGCGAGGCGGCATTGGGCGTTGGGGCATCGCAGCTCCAGTGCGTATTTCATCACGTCGTGCCCCTGGCGCTGCCGGGGATGTTGACCGGAACGATTATCGGCATGGCCCAGGCCCTTGGCGAGACCGCGCCGCTGCTGATGATAGGGATGGTGGCGTTCATCGTCGACATTCCCTCCGGTCCGCTCGATCCGGCAACAGTCATGCCGGTCCAGATCTATCTGTGGTCGGACTCGCCCGAACGCGCTTTCGTCGAGCGCGCCTCGGCGGCCATCGTCATTCTGCTCGGCTTTCTGGTCTTGATGAACGTTCTTGCCGTTGTGCTGCGCAAGCGATTCGAGCGAAAGTGGTAGCCGAGGAACAGATCAGAAAATGACGATGATCCAGACGCAGCTACGGGATCCGAAAGCGCGGGAAAGCCGGGCGACATCCGAAGATGCGGTGACCTTCGTCACCCGTGACGTAACCGTCCACTACGGGACCAAGAAGGCGCTCGATAACGTCAGCCTGGACATCAACAGAAACGACGTCACCGCGCTGATCGGACCGTCGGGCTGTGGCAAGTCGACGTACCTGCGCTGTCTCAACCGGATGAACGACCTCATCCCCGGCTGCCGGGTCAGCGGCCGGATCCTTCTCGACGGCGAGGACGTCTATGCCAAGGCCATGGACGTGGTTCATCTCCGCGCCCGGGTCGGCATGGTCTTCCAGAAACCGAACCCGTTCCCGAAGTCCATCTACGAGAACGTGGCCTACGGCCCGCGGATCCACGGCATCGCCCGCGATCGCACGCATCTGGACGAAATCGTCTTCACCAGTCTCGAGAAGGCCGGGCTGCTGGTCGAGGTCAAGGACCGCCTGCAAGAACCGGGCACCGGGCTGTCCGGCGGCCAGCAGCAGCGCCTGTGCATTGCCCGCGCCATCGCGGTGCAACCGGAAGTCATCCTGATGGATGAGCCCTGTTCGGCCCTCGACCCGATCGCGACGGCGAAGATCGAGGAGCTGATGGACGAGCTGCGGGTCAACTACAGCATCGTCATCGTCACCCACTCGATGCAGCAGGCGGCGCGCGTTTCGCAGCGGACCGGCTTTTTTCACCTTGGGGTGATCGTCGAGACCGGTGAGACCGAGCAGATCTTTACCAACCCGATCGACAGGCGGACCCAGGACTACATCACGGGCCGGTTCGGTTAGATCAACCTGCTTTCGGTTGAACTCATCCGAAAGCAGAAAGTTGATCGGTTACAAGAAGATCGAGCATCTCATCTGCGCCCATCCGGGCGCAGGATGCTCTAATCGCCGCGGGCGAAAGGAAAGGCAAGCGGAAACATGAGCTCCCATCATATCGTCAAGTCGTTCGACGAGCAGCTGAAGCGGCTCGATCACCTGATCGCCGAGATGGGCGGTCTGGCCGAAAGCCAACTGGCCAACGCCATGGATGCGCTGGTCAAGCGGGACAGCGAAAAGGCGGCGCGGGTGGTGGGTCTCGACCACCGCCTCGACGAGCTCGAGCTGGAGGTCGATCACCACACCGTCTCGATGCTGGCCCTGCGCCAGCCCATGGCCAGCGATCTGCGCCAGATCATCGCGGCGCTCAAGACGGCCAATATCCTCGAGCGCGTCGGCGATTACGCCAAGAACGTCGCCCGCCGGACGGCGACGCTGGCGGAAATGCCGCCGGTGCCGCCGGCGCTGACGGTCGGCCGCCTTGGCCGGCTGGCCCAGGAGATGATCAAGGATGTCCTCGACGCCTATCTCGCCCGCGACGTCGACAAGGCGCACATGGTCCGCGAGCGCGACAAGGAGCTGGACGCCCTCCACACCAGCCTGTTTCGCGAACTCCTCACTTACATGATGGAGGATCCGCGCAACATCACCGCTTGCACGCACCTGCTGTTCGTCGCCAAGAACCTTGAGCGCGTTGGCGATCACGCGACCAACCTTGCCGAGCTGACGCACTTCGTGGTCAAGGGCGTGATGCCGATGACGCAGCGGCCCCAGGAGGACGCGAGCTATTTCGCCGTTGCCGAGCCGCAGCGCAAGTGAGTCCACGACCATGAACCTGATGCCGAGCGTCGGATCCGGGCTGAAGCCGAAGGTTCTCATCGTCGAGGATGAGGACGCGCAGGCCGAGGTCCTCCGCTACAACTTCGAGCGTGAGGGCTTCGATGTCCTGCTCGCGGGCGACGGCGACGACGGGCTGTTCGCGGTCGAGGAACACCAGCCCGATCTGGTCATCCTCGACTGGATGCTGCCCGGCACGTCCGGCATCTCCGTCTGCCAGCGGTTGCGCAGCCGCTCCGACACCCGGTCGCTGCCGATCATCATGCTGACCGCGCGCAGCGAGGAGACCGACCGGATCCGGGGCTTCGAGAGCGGCGCCGACGACTATGTAGTCAAGCCGTTCTCGCCGAGCGAACTGGTCGCCCGGGTCCGCGCCG
>JBBSCD010000001.1:0-56389 GCA_038250645.1 Rhodospirillales bacterium | reverse complement strand
GTGGTCGAGCGCGCCCATTTCGTCGGCGGCTTCGGTCGGGCGATGTGGTTCGACGCCGGCGACGTCATTTACGATCCGGTCGCGGCGGCGCAGATCGCCGCCGCCGAACCCGCCATCATCGCGCGGCTGCAGGGAGAGAAGGCGGATACCGTCGCGCAGGCGGCGCAGCGGCTGCTGGCGCGCCCCGGCGGCGGCTGGCGGCTGATCGGGCTCGACCCCGAGGGCTGCGACCTGCGGCGTCGCGGCGCCCTCGCCAGGCTGGACTTCCCATCGCCGGTCGGAACCGCCGAGGAACTCGCGCTCGTTCTCGATCGCATTCTGAGCAACGGCGACGAACCTGCCGGCCGCTGATTCGCCACAGCCACAACATTCGAGATGTTTTTCAAGTACGTGCGGAACATCTTAGAATTGTCCGTGCCGCGCTTGCACGTACCCCGAAAAGGCTTAGTATCGGGCTGAATATATCACGGCAAAGCCCATCTAAGTAGCAAACAGGGTCCGCCAGCCGATGCCTCTCGTGGGGATGACGGCGCGGTTCCGCGGGATGTGACAACGCGAGGGAGTGACTCATGACAGCAACTGGACGCGACCGGACCTCCAACACCAAGCTTCTGGCTTGGGTCGAGGAGATCGCCGGCATCTGCAAGCCGGACAGCGTGTACTGGTGTGACGGATCGCAGGAGGAATACGACCGGCTCAGCCAACAGATGGTCGATTCGGGCACCTACACCCGGCTGAACCCGGAGAAGCGGCCGGACTCGTACCTGGCGCGCTCGCACCCGAGCGACGTCGCTCGGGTCGAGGAGCGAACCTACATCTGCTCGAAAACAAAGGAAGAGGCCGGACCGACCAACAACTGGATGGACCCGACCGAAATGAAGACGATCCTCAAGGGCGTCTTCGACGGCTGCATGAAGGGACGGACGATGTACGTCATCCCCTTCAGCATGGGCCCGCTCGGCTCTCCGATCGCGCAGATCGGCATGGAAATCACGGACTCGCCGTACGTTGTCTGCAACATGCGGATCATGACCCGTATGGGACAGAAGGTGCTCGACGTCCTCGGTTCCGACGGCTTTTTCATTCCGACCGTTCACTCGGTCGGCATGCCGCTCCAGCCGGGACAGAAGGACGTGCCGTGGCCGTGCGAGGGCGACATCAGCAAGAAGTACATTTGCCACTTCCCTGTGACCCGCGAGATCTGGTCGTACGGCAGCGGCTACGGCGGCAACGCCTTGCTCGGCAAGAAGTGCTTGGCGCTGCGCATCGCCTCGGTGATGGCCCGCGATGAAGGCTGGATGGCCGAGCACATGCTCATTCTCGGGCTCGAGTCGCCCAAGGGTGAGAAAACATACGTCGCCGCCGCATTTCCCAGCGCCTGCGGCAAGACCAACCTGGCCATGATCCTGCCGCCGCAGGGGTTCGAGGGCTGGAAGGCGTCGACCATTGGCGACGACATCGCCTGGATCAAGCCGGCGCCGGACGGCTCGCTGCGGGCGATCAATCCCGAGTACGGTTTCTTCGGCGTCGCCCCGGGCACGTCATACGACTCCAACCCGATGGCGATGGACTCGATTAAGGCCAACTCGATCTTCACAAATGTGGCACTCACCGACGAGGGCGATGTCTGGTGGGAAGGCATGGACGGCCCCAAGCCCAGCCACGCCATCGACTGGAAGGGCAAGGACTGGACCCCGGACATGGATCATCCGGCGGCCCATCCGAACGCGCGTTTCACGGCGCCTGCCGGGCAGTGCCCGACGATCGACCCGGCCTGGGAAGATCCGCAGGGCGTCGCCATCGACGCGTTCATCTTCGGCGGTCGGCTGTCGAAGACCTTCCCGCTGGTCTATGAAGCCCGCGACTGGAAGCACGGCGTCTTCATGGCCGCGACCATGGGCTCCGAGGCGACCGCCGCCGCAATCGGCCAGGCCGCGATCCGCCGCGATCCGTTCGCGATGCTGCCCTTCATCGGCTACAATATGGCGGACTATTGGGACCACTGGCTGAAGATGGAAGGCAAGGGCTACAAGCTGCCCAAGATCTTCCGGGTCAACTGGTTCCGCAAGGACGAGAACGGCAAGTTCATCTGGCCGGGCTTCGGGCAGAACATGCGGGTGCTGAAGTGGATCGTCGACCGAGTTAACGGCAACGCCGAAGCCGTCGACAGCCCGTTCGGACTGATGCCGCGCTACGAGGACATTACCTGGGCCGGCCTGGACTTCACCCGAGAGAAGTACCACGGCATCATGGACATCAATCGCCAGGGGCTGCTCGCCGAAGCGAAGGAAATCAGGCAGTTTTTCGACAAGTTCGGCAGCCATCTGCCGGAGGAACTCGAACGCCAGCGCAAGGCTCTCGAAGAGCGCGCCGGCGCCGCGCCGGAAGTGTGGAAGATGGCCGGCTAGAGCATCCTGCGCCCCAACGGGCGCAGATGAGATGCTCGGTCTTTTGTAATCGATCAACTTTCTGCTTATGGACGATTCCATCCGAAAGCAGGTTGATCTGGAGACAGCCAGCGTCAAGACGACGGAAAGCCGGCCTTCGGGCCGGCTTTTCTCTTATCGGCTCGACGTTACCGGCGCAGCAGGCCGCGCGCGCCAATCCAGACGAACGTCAGCCACCCGACCATCAGCAGGAAACCGCCCGCCGGCGCGGTGCCGGCGATCGGCAGATCGCCGCTCAGGACGAAGGCATAGAGGGTGCCGGAAAACAGCAGAATACCGAGGGTGAAGGCGACGGCGGCGAAACCGGCCGCCGACAGCCAGCGCGCCTCTCCCGAGGCGGCGAGCCAGGCGACCGCCAGCAGCGCGAGCGCATGGCCGAGCTGATAGTGCGAGGCGACGGCCATGATTTCGCGCGGGTAGGCCTCGGTCACGGCATGACGGCCGTACGCGCCGGCGGCCACCGCAAGGAAGCCGTTCAGCCCCGCCACGGCAAGGCAGGCCGAGGCCAGCCGGTTGCCAAGCACCGGGAAGCAACCGCAGCCGGATCAGCCGCCGTTCATCATCTGGCAGCCGCCCATGCCGCACGCCGGCAGCCCGCACGGCGTTTCCGCCGGTCTCGCCGCGCCGGCATTGACCCGGGGCGCCGACAGGGCCTTCGTGACAGCCGTGTCGCCACACTCGGGACAGGCGAGGTCACGCGCCGCCGCCTTGCTGTCATAGTCCCCGACGCTGGTGAACCACTCCTCGAAGACGTGGCCGTTGTTACAGTGCATATCGTAAACGATCATCGGTAAGTCCTCGCCCTGGCTCCGCGCGCTACCTTGGCAGCTCGGAATATCCCATCAGCATCTGATCGACCGAGCGGGCGCACTGGCGACCCTCGCGGATGGCCCAGACGACCAGCGACTGGCCGCGGCGCATGTCGCCGCAGGTAAAGACCTTCGGGTTGCTGGTCTGGTAGGCCCCGGGCTCGCCTTCGGTATCCGCCTTGACGTTGCCGCGGGCGTCGAGCTCGACCCCGAGATCCTGGAGCAGGCGATCATGCCGCGGATGAACGAAGCCCATGGCGAGCAGCACCAGATCGGTTTCGATCCGAAATTCGCTGCCAGTCAGCGGGCGCAGATTCCAGCCGCCGTTTTCGTCCTTCTCCCAGTCAACCCGGACCAGCTCGAGGGCCTCGACCCGGCCGTTACCGTGGAGCGCCTTGGTCGAAACCGACCAATCGCGCGCGCAGCCTTCCTCGTGTGAGGTCGAAGTCCGCAACTTCAGCGGCCAATCTGGCCAGGTCAGCGCCTTGTCCTCGTGCTCGGGCGGCCGCGGCAGGATCTCGAGCTGGGTGACCGACGACGCTCCCTGGCGGATCGAGGTGCCGACGCAGTCCGAGCCGGTGTCGCCGCCGCCGATGACCACGACCTTGCGTCCGCCGGCAAGTATGGCGCCTTCGTCGTCAACCGAACCGCCGGCGACGCGGGTGTTCTGCTGGGTCAGGAAATCCATCGCGAAGTGAATGCCCGCGAGCTCCCGGCCCGGTACCGGCAGATCGCGGGGGTGCTCGGCGCCGCCCGAGAGGACGACCGCGTCAAACTCCTCGGCCAGCCGGCCGGCGGGGATCGCGTCGCCGACGTTGCTGTTCGGCCGGAACTCGACGCCCTCCGCCTGCATCTGCGCCATCCGCCGGTCGATCAGGTGCTTTTCCATCTTGAAGTCAGGAACGCCATAGCGAAGCAGTCCGCCGATCCGGTCCTGTCTCTCGAAGACGACAACCCAGTGGCCGGCGCGGGCAAGCTGCTGGGCGCAGGCCATTCCGGCCGGTCCGGAACCGACGACGGCGATGCGGCGGCCGGTGCGATGGGTCGGGATCTGCGGCAGAACCCAGCCGTTTTCCCAGCCCTTGTCGATGATCGCGCATTCGATCGTCTTGATGGTGACCGGGGTGTCGAAAATGTTGAGGGTGCACGCCGCCTCGCACGGGGCCGGACAGATCCGCCCGGTGAATTCGGGGAAGTTGTTGGTCGAGTGGAGGACGTCCAGGGCTTCGCGCCACTCGCCGTTGTAAACGAGGTCGTTCCAATCCGGGATGATATTGTTGACCGGACAGCCCTGATGACAGAACGGGATGCCGCAGTCCATGCAGCGCGCGCCCTGACGCGAGAGCTCGGCCTCCTCCATCGGCACCGAAAACTCGCTCCAATGGCGCACGCGTGTGCTGATCGACTCGTAGGCACGATCCCGGCGCGCGATCTCCTTGAAACCCGTTGGCTTGCCCATGGTCAGTACCCGACCGCGACGCTGACGCCGGTCCGCTCCGTCGGCCGCCAACGCGCCTGCATCTGCTCCAGCGCCCGGCGGTAGTCCACCGGCATGACCTTGACGAACCGGGGCAGGTAATCGTTCCAGTTCTCCAGCATTCTCGTCGCCGCCCGGCTGCCGGTATAGCGGCGGTGCTTGTCGATCAACGCCCGCAGTCGCTCGCCATCGAACCGGGTCATGTCGTGCATGATCTCGACCTGCCCGTGGGCCCCCAGGTCGCCGCGTTGATGGTACATCTCCTCGAGGCGCTCGTCCTCGTCGGCGATCGGCTGCAGCTCGACCATGGCAAGATTGCAGCGCCGCTCGAACATGCCGTCCTCGTCGAAGACATAAGCGACGCCGCCGCTCATCCCGGCGGCGAAGTTCCGCCCGGTCTGGCCGAGAACGATGACGCAGCCGCCGGTCATGTACTCGCAGCCGTGGTCGCCGACGCCTTCCACCACCGCGTAAGCGCCGGAGTTGCGCACCGCGAACCTCTCCCCGGCGACGCCGCGAAAGAAGGCTTCGCCGGCAATCGCGCCGTAGAGAACCGTGTTGCCGATGATGATGTTGTCGTGCGGGTCGATCGGGCTCTCCGCCGACGGCCGGACGATGATCCGCCCCCCCGACAGCCCCTTGCCGACGTAGTCGTTGGCGTCGCCCTCGAGCTCAAGGGTGATTCCGTTGGCCAGGAACCCGCCGAAGCTCTGACCGGCGGTGCCGATGCAGCGAACCCGGATCGTATCGTCCGGCAGGCCCTTGTGGCCGTAGCGCTTGGCGACCTCGCCGGACAGCATGGCGCCGACGGTGCGGTTGGTGTTCTGCACCGGAACGTCGATCTGGACGGGGCGACGGCCGTCGAGCGCCGGCCACGCCTCGGCGATCAGCCGGTGATCGAGGGCACCGTCGAGACCGTGATCCTGGCTCTCGCAATTGTAGCGGGCGACCTCGGGGCCGATTTCGATCTTGTGGAGGAGTCTGGAGAAGTCGAGCCCCTGCGCCTTCCAGTGCCCGATTGCCGCCCGCGTCTCCAGCAGGTCGGTGCGCCCGATCATCTCGTTCATGGTCCTGAAGCCGAGTTCGGCCATCAGCTCGCGGACCTCCTCGGCGATGAAGGACATGAAGTTGATGACGTGCTCGGGCTGGCCGGCGAAGCGCTTGCGCAGCTCCGGATCCTGGGTGGCGACGCCCACCGGGCATGTGTTGAGGTGGCACTTGCGCATCATGATGCAGCCGGCCGAGATCAGCGCGGCGGTCGAAAACCCGAACTCATCGGCCCCGAGTATCGCCCCGACAATCACATCGCGGCCGGTGCGGAAACCACCGTCGACCTGCACCGCGATTCGCCCGCGCAGGCTGTTCAGCACCAGGGTCTGGTGGGTTTCGGCGAGGCCGACTTCCCACGGCAGGCCGGCGTGCTGGATCGAGGTGATCGGGCTGGCGCCGGTGCCGCCCTCGCAACCGGAAATGGTCACATGATCGGCGTGGGCCTTGGCGACGCCGGCGGCGATGGTGCCGACGCCGACCTCGGAGACGAGCTTGACGCTGATCCGCGCCTCGGGGTTGACGTTCTTCAGATCGTGGATGAGCTGGGCTAGATCCTCGATGGAGTAGATGTCGTGATGCGGCGGCGGCGAGATCAGGCCGACACCCGGCGTCGAATGGCGCACCCGAGCGATCCACTCGTCGACCTTGTACCCGGGAAGCTGACCGCCCTCGCCAGGCTTGGCGCCCTGGGCGATCTTGATCTGGATGTCATCGGCATTGACCAGGTATTCCGCGGTCACACCGAAGCGGCCCGAGGCGACCTGCTTGATCGCCGAGCGCATCAGATCGCCGTTCGGCAGGGGCCTGAACCGCTCCGCTTCCTCTCCGCCCTCGCCGGTATTCGACTTGCCGCCGATCCGGTTCATGGCGATCGCCAGGGTCGAGTGGGCTTCATAGGAAATCGAGCCGAACGACATCGCGCCGGTGGCGAAACGCCTGACGATCGCCGCCGCTGGCTCGACCTCGTCGAGCGGCACGGGGTTGCGTCCCGGCTTGAACGCGAACAGACCGCGCAGGTTCTTGAGCTTGGCGCTGTGGTCGTTGATGCGGCGGGTGTAGGCCTTGAACCGGGCGTAGTCCCCTGCCCGCACCGCGTGCTGGAGCATGCCGACCGTTTCCGGGGTCCACATGTGCTCCTCACCGCGCAAGCGGAACTGGATCTCGCCGCCGACGTCGAGCGCGTTGCGGAGCACCGGCGCCTCCCCGAAGGCGAGCTTGTGCCGGCGCACCGCCTCGTGCGCCACCTCGGCGAGGCCGATCCCGCCAACCGGGCTGTGGGTGCCGGTGAAGTAGCGTTCGATGAACGGGGCGGACAGGCCGATAGCGTCGAAGATCTGGGCGCCGCAGTACGACTGGTACGTCGAGATGCCCATCTTCGACATTACCTTGAGGATGCCCTTGGAGATGGCCTTGACGTAGCGCTTGTGGATCTCCTCCTCGCCGAGCTCGCCCGGCAGGTGCGCGCGAAGGTTCGAGAGCGTGTCGAAGGCGAGGTACGGGTTGATCGCCTCGGCGCCGTAGCCGGCGAGCAGGCAGAAGTCGTGCACCTGCCGCGCCTCGCCCGTCTCGACGACGAGACCGACCTCGGTCCGCAGGCCCTCCCGGATCAGATGATGATGCACGCCGGCGGTCGCCAGCAGCGCCGGAATGGCGATGCGGTCGGCGCACAGGCCGCGATCGGACAGAATCAGGATGTTGTAGCCCTTGCTGACGACCTCAGTCGCCTGGGCGAACAGCCGCTCCAGCGCCGCCTCCATGCCGGCCGCGCCCTCATCCGCGGCGTAGCAGATGTCGAGCGTGTAGGTGCGGAAGGCGTGATCGACGTGGTTCTCGACCCGGCGGATGCGCTCCAGATCGACATTCGAAAGGATCGGCCCGCGCACCTCGAGACGCTTGTGGCTCGCTGCGGCGTCGCGCTCAAGCAGGTTCGGCCGCGGCCCGATCAACGACACCAGCGACATCACCAGCTCTTCGCGGATCGGGTCGATCGGCGGGTTGGTGACCTGGGCGAAGCACTGCTTGAAGTAGTCGGCCAGCATCTTCGGCCGGTCGGAGAGAACCGCGAGCGGGATGTCGCGCCCCATCGAGCCGATCGGGTCCTCCCCGGTCTGGCCCATCGGCGCCAGGAAAAAGCGAACGTCTTCCTGCGTGTAGCCGAATGCCTGCTGGCGATCGAGCAGGGTCTGCGGGTCCGGCGGCATCGGCCCGATCTCCGGCGGCAGGTTCTCCACGCGGATCTGGGTCTCGTCGAGCCACTGCTGGTAAGGGCGATCGCCGGCGAGCTGCGCCTTCAGCTCGGCGTCGTCGATAATGCGCCCCTGTTCGAGGTCGATGAGAAACATCTTCCCCGGCTGCAATCGCCACTTCTTGACGATCTTTTCCTCGGGGATCGGCAGCACGCCCACTTCCGAGGCCATCACCACCAGGTCGTCGTCGGTAATGACGTAGCGGGCGGGACGTAGGCCGTTACGATCGAGGGTCGCGCCGATCTGCCGGCCGTCGGTGAATGCGACCGCCGCCGGCCCGTCCCATGGCTCCATCATCCCCGCGTGGTATTCGTAGAAGGCACGCCGCTTCTCATCCATCAGCGGGTTTGCATCCCACGCCTCGGGAATCATCATCATCATCGCGTGGGTGAGCGAATAGCCGCCCGCGACCAGCAATTCGAGCGCGTTGTCAAACGTCGCCGAGTCCGACGCCCCGTCGCCGATCAGCGGCCACAGCTTCTCCAGATCCTCGCCGAGAAGATCCGACTTCATCGAGTGGCGGCGCGCCAGCATCCAATTGATGTTGCCGCGCAGCGTGTTGATTTCGCCGTTGTGGCAGAGGAAGCGGAACGGCTGGGCGAGCTTCCACGACGGGAAGGTGTTGGTCGAGAAGCGCTGATGGACCAGCGCCAGCGCCGATTCCAGGCGCGGATCGCGCAGGTCGGGAAAGTAGCTGGCCAGATTTTCGGCCAGGATCATGCCCTTGTAGTTGATCGTCCGTGATGACAGGGAGACGATGTAGAAGTGGTCGGCCTCCAGGATCGGCTTGTCCCAGATGGCGTGATGCACCTCCTTGCGGATCACGAACAGCTTGCGCTCGAAGGCATCAACGTCGCCGCAGTTTCCGCCACGGGCGATGAACACCTGGCGGATGACCGGCTCGATCGGCTTGACGCTGTAGCCCAGAACCGAGTTGTCGGTCGGCACATCGCGCCAGCCGAGGATGCTCTGTCCTTCCGCAGGAACGATTTCGTCGAACGCGGCGATGGCCTTCGCCCGACTTGCCTCATCGCGCGGCAGAAAGACGAGGCCGACCGCATAAGCGCCGGGCCCGGGCAGGTCGAACCCCAGCGCCGCTGCTTCCTCGCGCACGAACCGGTCCGGCATCTGGATCAGGATGCCGGCGCCGTCGCCGGCGAGCACGTCCGCTCCGGCCGCTCCGCGGTGGCGCAAATTCGTCAGGATCTCAAGGCCTTGCTCGACGATCTTGTGACTCTTGCGGTTCTTGATATCGGCCACGAAGCCGATGCCGCAGGCGTCGTGCTCGTTGCGCGGATTGTAAAGACCCTGTTCGACAGGCAAGACACGTGTGCTCATCTGGCGCATCCTAGCGATTGAACCGCCCTTTCCTTCCGTATGGCCTCGAAGACACCGGTCGCGTCGCGACTTCCGACGATTTTTTATACCGCGGCTTGAGGGTTCCGGATCCCCACCCGTCCCCCGGTCCGGTCCGCACCTGGAAGCATTGTTGCGTCTGGGACGCAATCTCGGACACAAACCATACCCACGCCGTTCAGTGTGGGTCCGCCGGGCGCACATTACAAGGTCGTCAGGTTCAGGCAAACACTTCTTCCACAAGCCCGTGCAGATCACGATTTTGCTGGTCGATGGCCGTATCCGATCATTAGTCTCCGGGAATGCGAGACAGTCGCGCCGCCGGAAGGGCATCGCGTTTGAAGACGCCATCGCCGGGGAGATCATCAGACAATGAATTCGGCGTCACCGTCGCCTTCGTAACCCAGTACATGTCCCAGGCGACGGTGAAGCGCAAACCTCGGCGGCCGTGGCCCCGAAAGGGACAGCGATGACCTCAAGTCCGGTCTTCCTTCCGCCCGTCGCCAGGTTTCTGTGGAAAAGCGATCTGCGTCAGCTTCCCCGCTGGCAGGCGATCATGGTTCGGATCGGCCGGATCCTCTACGATGTCGTCCGCGATGTGATGGACGGCAACCTCACCTTGCACGCGACCAGCCTCGTCTACACCACCCTGCTGTCGCTGGTGCCCCTGCTCGCCTTCAGCTTCTCGGTGCTGAAAAGCTTCGGTGTGCACAATTTCATCGAGCCCATCCTGCTCAGCGCGCTGGAGCCGCTTGGCTCGCGCGCGGGAGAAATAACCGACCGGATTCTCGCTTTCGTCGACAACATGCGGGTCGGCGTCCTCGGCGCCCTAGGGCTTGGCCTTCTGGTCTGGACCGTGATCTCACTGATGCAGAAGATCGAGGCGTCCTTCAACGAAACATGGCGGATCGGCAACCAGCGATCGATGACGCGCCGGTTCAGCGATTTCCTAAGCGTTATCCTCATCGGTCCGCTGCTGATGTTCTCGGCGTTCGGCGTCAGCGCTTCGCTCAGCACCAACGTGGTCGTCGAGCAGTTGCGCGACTATCAGATCTTCGGCTGGGCGATCAACGTGATCCGTACGGTCATGCCGTACCTGATGATCGTCGGCGCCTTCACCTTTCTCTACGTGTTCATCCCGAATACGCGCGTCCGCTGGCTGTCGGCCTTCATCGGCGCGGTCGTCGCCGGCATGCTGTGGGTCATCGCCGGTTCCGTTTTCGCCTCGTTCGTCGCCGGCTCGACCAAGTACACGGCGATCTACTCCGCGTTCGCGACCCCGATCCTGTTCATGATCTGGCTGTACGTGAGCTGGCTCATCCTGCTGGTCGGCGCGTCGATCGCCTTCTACCACCAGCATCCCGAGAGCGTTCGCCCCCGGCGCGTGCCGTTGCTGCTCAGCAACCGGCTGAAGGAACGCACGGCGTTCCAGCTGATGAGCATCATCGGCCGCGATTACTATCGCGGCGCGCCGGGATGGAGCCTCGAGCGCCTGGCGAAGGCCGTCACTCTTGCCGGCGAGACCTGTGGACCCGTGCTCGAAGCGCTTGAGGCAGCGGGGCTTCTGAAGCGGACCGCCGACAAGCCGCCCTGCTACCTTCCGGCGCGGCCGATGGAGTTGACGCCGCTCAGCGCCGTGATGGTTGCGGTGCGGGCCGCCGAGGAACAAAGCCACCCCGGCATCGATGTTGTCCGCGCTGACCCGCCGGTCGAGCGCCTGACCGAGCAGATCGACCGTACGCTGGCGGATCTGCTCGAACAGACAACGCTCAAGGACCTGGCCCTGGATGACGAGATGACTCTCGGTCTACAGGCAAACGCCGAGCCGCCAGCGGAGAGCGACGACGCAGACGTGCAAGCCCTGCGAGAGGAGCAGGACCGCCAGAGCGACCAGCCCCAAGCCGTCTCCGGCTGAACCCCTGCGCAGGAATGCCGGCAGCGAAGCCGGCGAAAGCGAGAGCAAGCAATGAGAGTGGAGGAACGTTCGTGAGCTCAACGCCGTCGTCGCCCCCGTCACACGATATCGATCCGGCCTCGACAGCGGCGCCCTCCCGATCCCGGCGCCGGCGTTGGAAGATCGCAGCCTGGATCATCATTCCGCTGGTGATTCTCGCGCTGATCGTCTTCGTTCTGCCGACCTATGCCGCACGCTACATCGTCCGCAGCCAGCTCGACAACATGGGCATCACCACGGAAGGCATCGACACCCTGCGGATCGATGTCTGGAACCGCGAGGTCTGGCTCGGGCCTGTCACTTTCCGCGGCGAAGGGGCGCCGATCGGAGAAGTCACGGAAGTCGGACTGAAGTACGGCGTGCTCAACCTCTTTCATCGCCAGGCGCTGATCCGCACCCTGATCATCAAGGGCGTCGATGTCCAGGTGACCCGGGAGATGGATGGCAACATTACGATCAACGGCGTCGACCTCAGCCAGTTCACGAAGCCGAAGGAGGAACAGCCGCCGCCGCCGAAGGAGGACCAGCCGGGCTGGGGCGCCGGCCTCGACGATTTCCGCTTCGTCGAAAGCCGGATTTTCTATACCGACCGCGCCAAGGGCACCATCCAGCTCGATGTCGACAACCTCGAACTGCACGAATTCCGGACCTGGCAGCCGGATCATCCCGGCCGCTTCATCCTCGACGCGCGCATCAACAACATGGGCTTTCGCGCTGAGGGGACGGCGCGGCCGTTCGGCGAGGAGGTCCAGGCCGATGTCCGGATGACGGTCAATGATGTCGAGATGGATAAAATCGCGCTGTACACCGGGCCGCTGGGCTTCGACCGGCGCTCCGGCGTGTTGCGGGCGGATCTCTCGGGTTCATTCAAAGGCGGTCAGGGCGCCGTCGACGCAAAGGTGAAGGGCGAAGTCACAGGGACCGACGTCGACGCCAGCCGTCCCGATCAGATCGCAATGACTTTCGACCGCGCGGTTCTGAAGCTGGACAACCGCTATCAGCTCGCTCCCGGCGGCGCGGGCACGTTGAGCGGTCCGGTCAATTTCGTGCTCGACAACGCTCATCTTGAGGCCGCCGGCGGCTCGAAGGTCCGCCTGGCGAACGCAACGATCGACGTTCCGACGCTGAACGCCGAACAGGCCGATGGCCGCACGCAGGTCGCGGTCAAGGGCGATATGGCCTTGACCCAGATCGAGGCGCAAGCCGCTGGAGTCAACGGACAGCAGGGCCCGTCGCTTCAGGCGGGTACGGTTAAGACCGGACTCAAGGACATCAAGGCGACTGTCGGAAACGGCGGGACCAACGTTACCGGCGGCCTCGAGCTCTCGCTTGGCGAGGTCAGGGGGCAACTGCCGCAGCCTTTGCCCGCCGAAGCCATGCGCATCGCCGCCGACGCGGCGACCCTGTCGCTGCCCAGTCTCGCCATTGCGACCGGTGCGGGACAAACGAGCGTCGACTCTTCGGGAACGCTCGGTGTGACGGCGCTGTCGGCGGCCATGCCGACGGCCGGCGACAAGCCGCCTATCGACGCCGGCATCCAACGCGTGCAGCTCGATCTGGGCAAGATCGCGGCGAAGCTGGGCGGCGGCGCACCGCAGTGGACCGTCGCCCTCGACGCCGTCATCGATGCCCTCAGCGCGGCCGTTGGCGGCGGCGACCTGGCGAAGGCGCGCCTCGCGCAAATCACCTTAGAAGGCGCGCGCGCGGATCAGTCGTTCGCCATCGGCGCCGACAAGCTCACGGTGGGCGGTACCGACATCGCCTTCAGCCGCGACGTTTTGACCGCCTTTTCAAGCAAGGCGCCGCCGGAAAAGGGGCAGCAGGACAAGCAGCAGCCGGAAACCGCGCAACCCGGCGGTGACGGGGGCGCCAAGCCGACCATTAGGCTCGGCGCGTTCGCACTCGCATCGCCCGCGAAAATCGCCTTCACCGACACCTCCGTCACCCCGGAGGTGCGGCTGAACACCGCCATCAAGACTCTCCAGGTCGAAAACCTCGACATGGCCGCGCCGGCGCAGAAGACCGACATTCGCCTCGCCGCCAACGTCAACGACTTCACCGTTATAACCGCCAACGGCTGGATCACGCCGTTCGCGGCCCAGCGCAACTTCGATATCCTTGCGCAGATCGAGAAGCTGGAGCTTCCGCCGCTTTCGCCCTATGCCGCTCAGGCCGTGGGCGCGAACATCGACAGCGGCCGGCTCACCCTCAAAGCCGACGCCTCGGCCGACAACAGCAAGCTCGACGGCACAATCCTGATCGACCTGCGCAACCTTGCCTTCGGGGCGCTGTCGAAGGAAGACGCGCAGCGGCTGTCGGCCTCCATCGGCGTTCCGATCGACACGGTCGTCGGGTTGCTTCAGGACTCGGAAGGCAAGATCAACCTGCGCATCCCGATTTCCGGCGACCTCTCATCCCCCAGCTTCGACCTGTCGGATGCGATCGGCCAGGCTGTTGCCGGCGCCGTCACCGGGGCGGTGACCGCGCCGTTCAAGCTTCTCTTCGAGCCGGTCGGCGCCATTGCCGGCGCCGTTGGCGGCGGCGGTCCCTCGTTCAAGCCGATCCCCTTCGCCGCGGGCGCGGCCACGCTCGGTCCCGAGGCCCAGGTCTTCACCGACAACCTGGCCAAAATGCTCAAGGAGCGGCCGAAGCTGAGCTTGCGGGTGTGCGGCAAATCCGGCGGTGAGGATCTGCAGGCCTTGCGGGCGCGCGGCGAGTTGCCGCAACCCGCGCCGCCGGCTGCCGCCCAGCAGGGCGGCCGCGGGGCGAGCCCGCCGCCCAAGAACTCGTCGGTGGACGATCAGGCCCGTTCGGCCCTGACCCGCCTCGCCGAGGAGCGCACACGTGCTGTCCGCCAGCAACTCGTCGAGCGCGACAAGATCGGCGCCGGTCAGGTGGCGGAATGCCGTGCGGAGTTCGAGCCGAAGAGCAAGGCCGGCCCGCGGGTCGAAGTCGCTTTCTAGAGCGTTTCCGGTTCAGATTTGCCCACCTGGATCGTCATTCAGAGGGGGGCGGGCGGAGCCCGGACGTGGGAATAGAACGAGCTGTTGCTCTGGATCGCCACACCGCTGCGCGGCTCGCGATGACGGTAAACAATTGATCCGGGCGACAAATCGTCACTGCGAGGAACCGGAGCGAAGCGGAGGAGACGCGGCAGTCCAGTGACCTTGAGCCATTATCCTGGATCGCCACGCCGCTGAGCGGCTCGCGATGACAAAGAAACTGAACGGGGTCGAGCGGCTTCAACGCCCCTGTCGGTGCGTATTTGCCTTCTTTCCTTCGTCCGGCGTCAGCGCTGCTGGCGGTAAGTGCCGGCAAGCGGAACGGCCGCCTTTAGCAGCGCGTACTCCGGCGCAAGGGCCTCGCGCAGGCGCGCCCGGTCGTCGTCGGACAGCGGGACGGAGCCATACCCCGCCTTCTCCGCCAGCGGCTTGAGGTCGAGAGCCAGCACCTTCGCAAGCTCGCCAAGATGCTCGTTATATCGTTCGGTCAACATGATGAAGTTGACTTTCGAGAGGTTGCGCACCCCCTCGTCGACGTCGAAGCGCGGCGAAAACATGTACAGCTGGCGCATCAGGTGCGTGCGCGGCAGCTTCTCGAGGAAATCCGAGAATGAATTTCCGAGAAAAGACGCTTCGATCTTTTTCGCCGGGTGGTCGATGTCGGCCTTCTGCCAATGCAGAAGCATTCGATAATGAGAGATCACCCGCGCCACCGGATCGCGGAGGATCGTTATGGTAAAGGTCTTCTCCGGAACCCTGATGTCGTGAAAAGGAAAGTGCGAGTCGCCGAAGAAATACGGAACACGTTCGATAAGATAGCGGTTGTGCGTGACGTAGGCATAGCCGCCGTGCACGACCCAGCCGTGCGTGTTCAGATGACGTTCTTTTTCGCCGCCCCGCAAATCGTGGCCGCCCAGATCCATGAACGTCCAGCGCAGGCTGCTCCCCGCGGTCTTGCGGATGTGGTACAGGTAAATCCGCTCGTAACCCAACGGGCTGTGCCAGCGCTTGGCCGCCCTCAGGGTGGATCCGTCGCTGCGAAGGTAACGAAGATAGTGAAGGAACGTCTTCACGTCCGAGGGAACGTTGTCCGCAAGGCTTTCTGGCAGTCTCAAGAACAAGTCCTCCTCCAGGGATTGTGGCTGCGTGTCCTGCCGTCATGCGTGAACGCCTCGCCCAGCGGGGGCATGGCCGAGTGCGCCGCAGGACGATCCGGACGCCGTTAACGCACCTCGCGATAAACGCCGGCGAGCGGAGCGGCGGCCTCGATCAGCGCGTACTCCGGCGCCAGCATCTCGCGCAGCCGCGCCCGCTCATCCTCGGATACCGATACGGCGCCATACCCGGTCTTCTCGGAAAATGAGCGCAGGTTCAGCTGCAACAGCGAACCCAGGCGTTCGAGGTGTTCGCCATAGTTCTCGGTGTACATGATGTAGTTCAGCTTCGACACCGCCGCGACCGCCTCTTCAACGTTGAACGTCTTCGAAAACATGTAGAGCTGGCGCAGCAAATGCGTGCGCGGAACCTTGTCGAGGAAATCCGAAAAGTTCTTGCCGGGATCGTTCTCCGCGCGGGCCTTGCCCGGATGCCGCAGATCGTGCTCGCGCCAGTGCCGCACCATCCTGTAATGGGAAATTACCCGCGCAACGGGATCGCGCAGGATTGCAATTCTCAGGGTGTTTCGAGGTATCCGCAGCTCATGCGCTGGTATATGGGCATCCGCGAAGAAGTAATGGCCGCGCTGAATAAGGTAGCGATTGTGCGTCACGAACACGTAGTCGCCGTGGACAATCCATCCGTTCTTGTCATACCAGAGCTGTTTTTGGTGATCGTTGAAATCGCTTCCGCCCAGGTTCATGAAGGCAAATGCCAGACTGGTACCAGCGGTCTTGCGGATGTGGTAGTAGTAGATCCTGTCGTAGCCGAGCGGCTTCGGCCAGGGTGCGGCACGATTCAATAGCGCGCGATCGCTACGCAGGTAACGCAGGTAGTGAAACGGGGTGAGGGCATTGCCGGGGAGTTTCTGTTTCAGTCGTGTTACCGTCTGCATGATGCACCCGCTTCGAGGTCGGTTTCACCCTGATCGCCGCCCCTCGGTTCCCGCGTCGGACCTTGTACGGCTCGTTTCTTTTGTGCAAAGCAGCGTCTGACTCATAACAGGCGCGCGGTCAACCCCGCCTTGGTCGGTTCCCCGCTCACCCCGCCCGCGCAGTGACTTTGCGCGGTCAGATGGGCGCGCCATCCTCGACCGGGCGCAGCGCGAAGGCCGCGGCCATCAGAGCGCGGGTGTAGGCCTCCCTGGGCGCCGCAAAAATGGCGTCGGCCGTCCCCTGCTCGACCACCTTCCCTTCGCGCATGACCAGCACGTCGTGGGCAAGCGCGCGAACCACCCGCAGGTCGTGGCTAATAAAGAGATAGGCGAGGCCGTGGCTGCGCTGGAGCGCGCGGAGCAGCTCGACGATCTGGGCCTGGACCGAGACGTCAAGCGCGCTCGTCGGTTCGTCGAGAACGATGAAGTCGGGCTTCAGCACCAGGGCGCGGGCGATGGCGATGCGCTGGCGCTGGCCGCCGGAGAACTCGTGTGGATAGCGGTCCTGCACCGCCGGATCCAGGCCGACCTCGACCAGGGCCTGCCCGATCAGGCTCCGCCGTTCTTCGCCCGAGGCGCCGAGGCGGTGGATGCGAAGGCCTTCCTCGACGATCTGGCCGACCGAAAGACGTGGGCTGAGGCTGCCGTAGGGATCCTGGAAGACGATCTGCATCCGCCGCCGCAGCGGGCGCAGGGCCCGCCCCGAGAGCCCCTGCAGATCGCGGCCGACGAAGACGAGCGAGCCCTCGCTTTTCTCCAGGCGGATCAGCGCGCGGCCGAGCGTGCTCTTGCCCGACCCGCTCTCGCCGACGATGCCGACGGTGTGACCGCGGCGCAGGGTCAGGGTAATGCCGTCGACCGCCTTGACGTGGCCAACGGTCCGGCGCAGGAACCCCCGCTTGATCGGAAACCAGACGCGAGTATTGCGCGCGGCCATGATCTCCGGCGCGCCCGCCGGCGCCGGGTCGGGACGCCCCGACGGCTCGGCCGCCAGCAGGCGGCGGGTGTAGGGGTGCCGGGGCCGGTTGAAGACGTCGCAGACGCGACCCTGTTCGACAATCTGCCCGGCGTTCATGACGCAGACCCGATCCGCAACTTGGCGAACAATGCTCAGGTCATGGGTGATCAGCAGCAGCGCCATGTCCAGGCGCGCCCGCAGGTCTTTAAGAAGCTTGAGGATCTGCGCCTGGATCGTCACGTCCAGGGCGGTCGTCGGTTCGTCGGCGATGAGCAGGTCCGGCTCGTTCGCCAGAGCCATGGCGATCATGATCCGCTGCTGCTGGCCGCCGGAGAACTGGTGCGGATAGGCGTCCAGGCGGCTCTTGGCCTCGCTCAGGCCCACGAGGTCGAGCAGTTCGCCGACGCGCGCGTGCGCCGCCGCCCGGCCCAGACCCCGATGGACGAACATCGGCTCGGCAATCTGCTTTTCGATGGGCTGCAGCGGATTGAGCGACGTCAGCGGCTCCTGGAAGATCATCGTCATCCGGTCGCCGCGCAGCGCGCGCATGCGCGAGACGGGTGCGCCCAGCACATCGTCGCCGGCGAAGCGGATCGATCCGCCCGGGTGCCAGGCGGTCGGTTCCGGCAGCAGGCGCATGATGCTGAGCGCGGTGACCGACTTGCCCGAGCCGCTCTCGCCGACGATGGCCAGGGTCTCGCCCTTGCCGAGCGTGAACGACGCGTTGCGCACCGCCTTGACTTCCCGCTTCCCCCGGCCGAACGAGACCGAGAGGTCGTCGACCTCGAGCAGCGGCGTCGCCGGATCCCTGGCCATGGCCGCCGCCCTACTCGCCGGCCTTGGCGGCAGACGGCGCCGTCAGCCCGGCGGACACCGGGCCCGGCACGGCCGGCAGCGCGGCGATGGCCTTGCGCGGATCGAAGGCGTCGCGCACCGCCTCGCCGACGAAGATCAGGAGCGACAGCATCAGCGCGATGACGAAGAACCCGGTCAGCCCGAGCCAGGGCGCCTGGAGGTTGGCCTTGCCCTGGGCGAGGAGTTCGCCCAGCGACGCGGAGCCCGGCGGCAGGCCGATGCCGAGAAAGTCGAGCCCGGTGAGCGCCGTCACCGAGCCGGCAAGGATGAACGGAACGAAGGTGACGGTCGCGACCATGGCGTTGGGCAGGACGTGGCGGACCATGATCACCGGGTCGGACGCGCCCAGGGCACGGGCGGCGCGAACGTAGTCGAGGTTGCGCGCGCGCAAAAACTCGGCGCGGACGACGCCGACGATGCTCATCCACTGGAACAGCAGCAGAATGCCGAGCAGCCACCAGAAGTTCGGCTCGATGATGCTGGCCAGGATGATCAGAACGTAGAGGATCGGAACCGACGACCACACCTCCATGAACCGCTGCAGGATCAGGTCGACCCAGCCGCCGAAGTAGCCCTGGACGGCGCCGGCGGCGACGCCGACGAGCGTCGAAACCACCGTCAGGGTGAAGCCGAACAGGACCGAGATGCGAAAGCCGTAGATGGTCCGGGCGAGGACGTCGCGGGCCTGATCGTCAGTCCCCAGCCAGTGCTGCGCGTCGGGCGGCGACGGCGCCGGTTCGGGCAGGTCCCAGGCGACCGTGCGGTAGCTGTAATGGATGGGGGGCATGATCATCCAGCCCTTCGCCGCAATCAGCCGGCGCACCTCCGGATCGCCGAAGTCGGCCGCGGTCGGCAGGGTTCCGCCGAACGCGGTCTCCGGCTGGGCGCGGAAGATCGGCATGAACAGCCGGCCATCGTGAAAGACCAGGACCGGCCGGTCGTTGGCGATGAACTCGGCGAACAGGCTGACGATGAACAGCAGAAGGAAGATCCACAGCGACCAGAAGCCGCGGCGGTTGACCTTGAAGTTCTCGATCCGCCGCCGGGTCAGCGGCGTGATCCTGAGGCCGAGGCAGCGGTCGGCCGCCGCGCTATCGGTGCCGCGCGATGACGAGGTCATTGCTGGCGGGCCTCGAAGTCGATCCGCGGATCGACGATGGTGTACATGATGTCGCCGACGAGATTGAGCACCAGCCCGACCAACGAGAAGAAATAGAGCGTGCCGAACATCAGCGGGTAGTCGCGGTTGAACGCCGCCTCGAAACCGAGCAGGCCGAGACCGTCGAGCGAGAAGATGATTTCGATGAAGACCGTGCCGGTGAACAGGATGCTGACGAAGGCGCTGGGGAAGCCGGCGATGACGATCAGCATGGCGTTGCGGAAGACGTGGCCATAGAGCACCCGGCGTTCGCTCAGGCCCTTCGAACGCGCCGTCATCACATACTGCTGATGGATCTGGTCGAGGAAGGAATTCTTGGTCAGCATCGTCAGGGTAGCGAAGCCGCCGATGACCATCGCCGTGACCGGCAGGGCGATGTGCCAGAAATAGTCGACGATCCGCGCCGGCCAGCTCAGTTGCGACCAGTTGTCGGAGGTCAGGCCGCGCAGCGGGAACCAGTCGAGGTAGCTGCCTCCGGCGAATAGCACGAGCAGGAAGACCGCGAACAGGAACGCCGGCACGGCGTTGCCGACGACGACGGCGACGCTGCTCCAGACGTCGAACCGCGAGCCGTCGCGGACCGCCTTCAGAATACCCAGCGGGATGGAGATGAGATAGGTCAGCAGCGTGGTCCACAGCCCGAGCGAGATGGAGACCGGCATCTTGTCGAGAACGAGATCGACGACGCTGCGGTTGCGGAAGTAGCTCTCGCCGAAGTCGAAGACCAGGTAGCTGCCCATCATCCGCAGGAAGCGTTCGTGCAGCGGTTTGTCGAAGCCGAACTGCTTCTCGAGCTGGGCGATGAACTCGGGATCGAGCCCCTGGGCGCCGCGATACTGGCTGTTCGGCGCGGCGCCCGTTCTCGGCCCGGCGCCGCCGCCGAGGGTGTCGCCGGTCCCCGTCCGGGTCACCCGCTGGGTGATGTCCGCGCCCTGGCCGGTGACCTGGGCAATGATCTGCTCGACCGGACCGCCCGGCGCGGTCTGGATGATCACGAAATTGATGACCATGATCGCGAGCAGGGTCGGCACGATCAATAGCAGCCGGCGAATGATGTAGGCCGTCATCGACGTTGCTCCGCACGGCTCTGCATCGCCCGGCGCAGGACGATATAGCCGATGGCCACGAGGCCGCCGACGACGGCGGCGATGGTTAGCGCGCCCGGGCCGTTGCCCTGTTCCCCGCCTGCGCCAGCGTCGGCGGATTGCTTCTGGAGGATCTCGCCGGCATCGGCGGTGGCCAGACGCGTCTCGAGCCGCGCCGCCTTGTCCGCGTCCAGCCACCACAGCCCGAGCGAGGTGCCGCGCCTGGGCGTCTCGGCGGGCCGGGAGAATTTGTTCCAGAAAACATAGCGGTCGACGCCGGAATACCAGTTCGGAATGACGTAGAAACCCCACAGCAGCACGCGATCGAGCGCCTGGGTGCGGGCGACGAGGCTTTCACGATCGGGCGAGGAAATCACCGCGTCGATCAGCGCGTCGACCACCGGATCCTTTATACCGGCGTAGTTGCTTGAGCCCGGCGTATCGGCGGCTTCGGAACCCCAGTAGGATTTCTGTTCGTTTCCAGGGCTCTCGGACTGGGGCCAGACCACCACCGCCATGTCGAAGTCGAAACCGCGCAACCGGTTGATGTACTGGGACTCGTCGACCAGACGGACGCTGACATCGATGCCCAGGCGCTGAAGATTGCGCGCGAACGGCAGGATGACCCGCTCGAAGGCCTGGCTGACGAGCAGGATCTCGAAGTGCATCGGCTCGCCCGTGGCGTCGTTGACCAGGACCATGTCGCGCACGTGCCAGCCGGCCTCTCCCAGCAGCGCCAGCGCGGTTTCCAGATTCGCCCGAGGCCAGCCACTGCCGTCGGTCACGGGCGCGTGGTACTCGGCGCCGAAGACCCTGTCGGGAACGCGCCCCCGGTACTGCTCGAGCAGGTCGCGCTCCTCACCCGTCGGCAGGCCGTCGGACGCCAGCTCGGAGTTGGCGAAATAGCTCTCCGTCCGAGTATACTGGCCGAAGAACAGCACCCGGTTGGTCCACTCGAAGTCAAAGGCGTAGCCGAGCGCCTCGCGCACCTTCGGATCGGCGAAGACGGCGCGGCGGGTGTTGAACACGAACGCCTGCATTCCCGTGGGCCGCTCGTTGGGGATCGCCTCCTTCTTGAGCCAGCCGTCGCGCACCGCCGGCACGTCGTAGTCGAGGGCCCAGGCCTTGGCCTGGTTCTCCTGCCGCAGGTCGATCGCCCCGCCCTTCAGCGCCTGGCGCTGGACCGTGTCGTCGCGGAAATACTCGTAGCGGATCCGCTCGAAGTTGTTCTGGCCGACATTGACCGGGAGGTTCCGGCCCCAGTAATCGGGGACGAGCTCGGTGACGACATAGCGGCCCGGCTCAAACGCTGCAATCCGGTAGGGTCCGCTGGAAAGCGGCGGCTCAAGAGTCGAATGCTCGAAGTCGCGCGTCTCCCAGTAGTGTTTCGGCAGGATCGGCATCTGCCCCATGATCAGCGGCAGCTCGCGGTTGCCGGCCTGGTTGAAGGTGAATCGCACCCGCCGCTCGCCCACCTTCTCCGCCTTTGTCACGGCGGCGTAATAGAACCGGTAGGAGGGCGCGCCCTTGGACTTGAGGAGGTCGAGGGAGAAGACAACGTCCTCGGGCGTGATCGGCCGACCGTCATGCCAGCGGGCTTCGGGGCGCAACGCGAATTCCACCCACGAGCGATCCTCGGGCCAGACGATCTCGTCGGCGATCAGCCCGTACTGGGTGAACGGTTCGTCGGCGCTGGCGACGGTCAGCGTTTCGGCCTCGCCGGCGGCCGCCGGGTTGCCCTTGATAACGTAGGGGTTGAAGCTGTCGAAGGTGCCGGTGACGCCGAGGCGCAAGGTTCCGCCCCGCGGCGCGTCGGGATTGACGTAATCGAAGTGGCCGAAGCCCGGCGGGTACTTGGGCTCGCCGAACATGGCGATGGCGTGGGCGCGATGGATCGTCTGCGCCGCTGCGTTCCCACCGCCGGGAACGTCGCCGGCCGCCGGCTCAGCCGCTCTCGCAGCGACGATGACGCCGAGGATAAGCGCCAGGCCGAGCAGCAAAGCCCGCAGAGCCCTCGCCGCCGCTCCTCTTCCAGCGCCCCGTCCGGCGCCCGGAGCGTACGGGCGGGCGCAGGTTTCAGCGGCCAAGGATGCGGTCAAACGGCCAGCGCGGCAAGGGCAGCGGCATGGGCGGCAGCATCTCCGCATGCGAGCACCCGGCCGTCGGACTCGAGCCCGAGCGGTCCGCCGCGCCAGTCGCTGATGGTGCCGCCGGCACCCTGAACCACCGGCACCAGGGCGCAGTAGTCGTACGGCTGGGTCGAGGCTTCGCACACCAGATCGACGGTGCCGTTGGCGAGCAGGCCGTAGGCGTAGCAGTCGGCGCCGTAGATCGCGCCGCGGCACTTCAGCCGCAGCCGTTCGAACGCGGCGGCGTCGGCGCCGATGAACATCTCCGGGCTGGTTGCGTAAAGCCAGCCGCCGTCCAGCGTCGGGCAGGACCGGACCGTCGTCACGCGACCGTTGACGGTGGTGGGTCCGCCCTCGATCCCGACCCAGCGTTCGGCCAATGCCGGCATGTCGATCACGCCGACCACGGGCCGGCCGCGGTGGACCAACGCGATCAGGGTGCCGAACAGCGGCTTGCCGGTGATGAACGACTTTGTGCCGTCGATCGGGTCGAGAACCCAGACGCACTCGGCGTCAAGGCGGACCGCGCCGTGCTCCTCGCCGAGAATGCCGTGGGTCGGAAAGGACTCCTCGATCATCTCGCGCATGCGCGCTTCGGCCTCGCGATCGGCGGCGGTCACCGGCGTCCGGTCGGCCTTGACCTCGGTGGGTATCGTGCCGCGAAAGTAGCTCAGCACGATCGGCCGCACCGCGTCGGCCATGCGTTCGGCGGCCACGGCGGCTATCGCGAAGGCTTCGTCCACGCTCATTGCTGCAGCGGCGGCGGATTATCGCTATGGGTGCGTAGGTACGCGATCACCGCAGCGCGATCCTCCGGCTTGCTCAGCCCGGCGAAGGTCATCTTGGTCCCCGGTGCGTACGCTTTGGGGTTCTCAAGATACTTGAAAAGATCATCGTCGGTCCACTCGCCGGACAACCCCTTGAGCGCCGACGAATAGTTGAAGTCGGCGACCGAGGCCTTCTGCCGGCCGACGACATTGTAGAGATGCGGACCGACCTTGTTGGGCCCGTCCTTCTCGGCGTTGTGGCAGGCCTGGCACTTGCGGAACACCTTCTCGCCTTCGGCGGGATCGGCCGCGGCGATCATCTTGTCAGCCCCCGCAGCGCCAGCAGCGCCAGCAGCAGCACCCGCGCCACCCGCCGCCGCGGCGGCTGCAGGGGCGCCGGCCGGGCCTTCGCTGGCAGCCTGCTTGCCGGGCGCGGGCTCACCGGCGCCTTTCTCTTCCGCTGGCGCCGCCGTTCCCTCGGCCGCTGCCGGCGCCGGCTCTTCGGCTTTCGCCGTCGGCTCGGGCAGCGGCGGCGGCGACTCGGTGTTTGCGCGCAGGTACGAGATCACCTCGGCGCGGTCCTCGGCCTTGCTCAGGCCGGCGAAGCTCATCTTCGTTCCCGGCGCGTACGCTTTGGGGTTCTCCAGAAAATGGTTGAGGTGGTCGTAGGTCCACTCCCCGCCCTTGCCCTTCAGAACCTCGGAGTAGGCAAACCCCTCGTGGCTGCCGACCGGACGGCCGACGACGTTGTGCAGGTTGGGCCCGACCTTGTTGCCGCCCGCGGGGTCGATGGCATGACAAGCCTTGCATTTGCCGAAAATCTTCTCGCCGGCGCCGGCATCGGCCGAGGCAAGCAGCGTCGCGAAATCGACTTCCGGTTTCGCGGGCTCGCCGGTCCCCTTGGCCGCGCCGCCCGCGGGCGCCTCGGCGCCCGGCAATTGCGAGACGTGTTCTTCGACGTGGACGAGCGTATTGCCGAGAAAGTTCACACCGAACAGCAGCCAAGCGCAGATGAGAGCGGCAGCGCCGAATTTTTCCAGCAAGGAGAAGTGCATCTTGTTTTATGTCCCGTGTCCGACGACCACCTATCCCCAACCGAGCGGCCCGGCGCGAATGTAGCGCCAAGGCGGCGGCCGTTGCAATTCCCGGCTGGTCAAATCTGTTGCAACGCACACAGCTTATGCTATTTGCCGCAACCATGACCGGCACGACCAAACCCATCGTCCTGATCCCGGCGCGGATGGCCTCGACCCGGCTGCCGGGCAAGCCGCTGGCGGACATCGCCGGAGATGCGATGATTGTCCACGTCTGGCGTCGGGCGACCGAGGCCGACATCGGCCCGGTGGTGGTCGCCTGCGCCGAGGCCGAGATCGCCGCCGCCGTTACCGCCGCCGGGGGACGGGCGGTCATGACCCGGCCCGATCACCCGTCCGGCTCCGACCGGATCTTCGAAGCGCTGGCGCAGGTCGATCCCGACGCGGACTGTGACGCGGTGATCAATCTTCAGGGCGATCTGCCGACCATCGACCCGGCGGTGATCCGAGCCGCGCTCCGCCCGTTCGCCGATCCCGCGGTCGATATGGGAACGCTGGTCGCGCCGATCAGCGAGGCGCACGAACGCGAAGACCCGAACGTGGTCAAGGTGGCCCTATCGCTCGCGTCTGGCGCCGATACGGGTCGCGCCATCTATTTTAGCCGCGCCCCCGTTCCGTGGGGCGAGGGCCCCTGCTTCCATCACATCGGCATCTACGCGTACCGGCGCTCGGCGCTCGCGCGCTTCGTCGCCCTGCCGCCCGCGCCAATCGAGCAGCGCGAACGCCTCGAACAGCTTCGCGCCCTCGAAAACGGGATGCGGATCGACGCGGCGGTGGTCGATACCGTTCCGTTCGGCGTTGACACCCCGGCCGATCTCGAACGCGCCCGGGCCATCCTGACGGGGATGAGGCGGTCATGAGCGGCGAGACCACTGCGGCCACGACGGACAGCGGCACCGCCGCCGGCCGGATCATCGCCTTCCAGGGCGCGCCCGGCGCCTATTCCGATCTCGCCTGCCGCACGTCGCGCCCGGAGCTGAAAACCCTGCCCTGCCGCTCGTTCGAGGACGCCTTCGCCGCCGTGCGCGACGGCCGCGCCGGGCTGGCCATGATCCCGATCGAGAACTCGGTCGCCGGCCGGGTCGCCGACATCCACCATCTTCTGCCGAACTCCGGCCTGCACATCATCGGCGAGCACTACCAGCGGATCAACCACCACCTGCTCGCCGCAGCCGGCGCGCGCATCGCCAATCTCACCCACATCCACAGCCACATCCACGCGCTGAACCAGTGCCGCCGGCTGATCGGCGAACTCGGCCTTGAAGCCGTGGTCCGGGTCGATACCGCCGGCGCCGCCGCCGACATCGCCGCCAGCGGCGACCGAACCCAGGCGGTCATCGCCTCGGAGCTCGCCGGCGACATCTACGGCCTGGTCAGCCTGCGCGCCAACATTGAGGACGCCGAGCACAACACCACCCGCTTTCTGATCATGGCCCGCGAACCGGTGGTGCCCCATCCAAAGTCGGGACCGACCATGACCAGTTTCGTCTTCCGCATCCGCAACGTCCCGGCGGCGCTGTACAAGGCGCTGGGCGGCTTCGCCACCAACGGCGTCAACATGACCAAGCTGGAGAGCTATCTCGTCGGCGGCCGCTTCAACGCCGCCCAGTTCTATTCAGAGGTCGAAGGCCACCCCGAGCACCACAACGTCAGCCTCGCCCTCGAAGAGCTCGACTTCTTCTCCCGCGAGGTCCGCATCCTCGGCGTCTATCCGCAGCACCCCTACCGCCTCGAACGCCACGAAGACGATGAAGGCTGAGATCAAGGCCAAGAGAGGTAGCAATCACCAAGTCGAACGTCCGCCTGTCGCCGCGGAGTGTATCTGCAATGGTAATCTAGCATGAGCCAGTGCCCTCAACTTCTTAAGGAAAGGCTGCAATCGCTTGTGGATCTTCTCCGCGTAGTGCGCTCAGGCGGCCATGGTTTATCCAGCGCGACCGTTGGATATGAACGAGAGGCAGTTGCGACCGCCCTTTTGGGAAATGTAATTGCGCCGCCATTCAGAATTGGCTGCGGCGATATCCTCGACTCTTCAGGCAAGACAAGCGGCCAGATGGATATCGTTATCGAGCGTACGCCGTCGATAAGCTTCCCGCTCGTAAGCGGCCTGCATCCCAGGCTATACTTGGCGGAAGGAGTTGCTGCAGTAGTTGAAGTGAAATCTGATCTCAGAAAACAATGGGCGCAGTTCAAGGAGTCCGCGTCGCGTTTGGGCCAGCTTAAGCGCCATTATAAGGATATCGTGGCTGTAATCGGCAAACCATCCGAACAGGTCCCCCACTATGTTGTTGGATACAAAGGCTGGAAAAACATTGGCGCGCTTGAACGTCACATTCTCGACAGTCATGCTATGGGCGTTCTATCTATAGAACCATGTTTTTATTGTTCCAGGGAACCAGATGGTGAACAGTCAATAAAGCGTATTTGCGGCCCAGTCGCTCTAGCTCGATTTATGGTGTAAATAGAGTTGCAAATCAGGCAGATATTTATCGCAGGTAGTTCGTATAGGCATTATCACCGCGATCTAGATTGTAACGAAGCGATAAGGATGGGTTTTGGTAACAGGTTCAAGCGAGATTAGTGAATTCGCGTGATGATAATCCTGAAATAAAGCACGTTTATTTTATCTAAGTATTAAGCTCAGGCCGCCCGCGACGAGCTGGGTTCATGTCATGACGACTGGACGGATCGCAGGGTTCAGCGACGGCGTGCTCGCCATCATCATTACCATCATGGTCCTTGAGCTGAAGGTGCCCGAGGGGGTTGATCTTGCCGCGCTGGAGCCTGTCCTGCCGGTGTTTCTCAGCTACGTCCTCAGCTTTCTGTATGTCGGCATCTACTGGAACAACCACCATCACCTCATGCATGCCTGCAAGCGCGTCGACGGCCGCTTGTTGTGGGCAAACCTGCATCTGCTGTTCTGGCTTTCGCTAATCCCTTTCACCACCGGCTGGTTGGGCGAAAACCGCCTGGCGTCCCTGCCGGTCGCCTTGTACGGCGTCGTGCTTTTCATGGCCGCGGTCGCCTATGCAATTCTCCAGTCCCGTGTTCTGCGTCAGAGCCCCGCCGATGCGCCGGTACGGGTGGCCATGCAGGGCGACTGGAAAGGCCGGTTTTCACCGGTGTTCTACGCGATGGCGGTGCTGGTCGCGTTCGTACTGCCCTGGGCGGCGTGCGTAATTTATGTCGTCGTCGCAATCATCTGGATCGTGCCGGACCGCCGCATCGAAACCGCTCTCGAAAACGAGCTGGATCGCTAACCGGCGGGGGGCGCAGAAACCGGCGGCGTCAGCTGATCAGCCCGTAGATCATCCTAAGCGCGGTCAGGCAAAGGAACGCGGCGAACGCGCGGCGCAGGAGCTGCGGCCGGACCGCGTGGGCGAGCCGTGCGCCCCATGGCGCCGCCAGCATCGTCGTCGGCACGACCAGAGCGAAGCCGATCAGGTTGACGTAGCCGAGGGAGCCGGGCGGAAGACCGTCCACGCCCCAGCCGGTGGCAATGAAACCGAGCGCTCCCGGCACGGCGATGATCAGCCCTACGGCCGCGGCCGTGCCCACGGCTTTGCGGATCGGGTACTGGCAGGCGCTGAGCACCGGCACCGTCAGCGAGCCGCCGCCGATCCCCATCATCGCCGAAATGCCGCCGATCAGCCCGCCGATGGTAAGCGTGCGCCAGCCTCCGGGCAGGCCAGCGCGAAGCGCGACCCCTTCCATCCCGAAAGCCATGTTCGCCGCCACCGCCAGCGCGACCACCGCGAAAACCGCACTGAGAACGTCGCCGCGAAGCATCCCGGCGACCCCTGCGCCCATGAGCGTGCCGAAGAAGACGGCGGGGCCGAGGGCGCGGAGCAGGTCCATATCCACCGCGCCGCGTGAGGCGTGCGCGCGCGCCGAAGAGATGGAGGTCGGGATGATGGTCGCGAGCGAGGTTCCGACGGCAACATGCATCCGCACGTCTTCGGGAATGCCGAGCAGACTGAACAGATGGTACAGGACCGGGACGACGACGATGCCGCCGCCGACCCCGAGCATCCCGGCAAGCAGGCCGGCGCCGATCCCGGCGGCCAGAAGCGCCGCGGCCATGGTGGCCAGCTCGGCGGTGTCGTATCCCATGCCCAATCCTCTGCCCGATCCTCTGCCCAATCGTCCGCGACGGCCGGTTCGCCATTAACAATCTGGGCCTTTTGCGGCATAACCTCTCGCCGGACAAGCACGGAGACAAAAATGGCCGCATCGACCGCCGTCCTCGCCGGCGCCGCACGGCGCATCTGCAGCAGGATCGTCGTGACCGTTATGGTCGGCTTCGCAGCCGCGACCGCGGCGTCCGCCGCAGATGTCGAGTGGCCGACCCTGACGCCCGGCCTGTGGCAGTTCACCCGGACGCTGCACGCGGCAAGCAAGCCGACGACCATCGAGCGCCAGGTGTGCGTCGATCCGGTGAGCGAATGGAAGAAGCAGCACGAGGCGTCGAAGCGCGCCGGCTGCAAGATGACGACCCGGAAGGTCTCAGCCGATCGCTTCGAAACGGTCGCGCAGTGTGACCTGGCGAACGTCGGCAAGGGAACATCGCGCAGCGTGGCTGTGATCAAGAGCGCCACGGCTTACGAAGTTTCGGTCGAAAACGAAGGCGTCCTTGCCAAGACCGGCGACCGGGAGTTCCTGAGCGCGAAGCGGCTGGGCGACTGTCCGAAACAGGGGTCGCGGCGAGAATAGCCTGCGCTCCGCGGAGACAGCACGATCCGGCAGATTATTACAGTGACGCATTAAGTGGAGCTTTCAACACCATGAAAGATAATTCGGAGCAGGCCGCCGTGGGGGTTCAGGTGCCGATGCTGCTGGCGAAGATTCACCGCGCGACGGTGACCGACGCGAACCTCCACTACGAGGGCAGCATCACCATCGACCGCCGGCTCATGGATCTGGCGGGGCTCGTCGCCTTCCAGCAGGTGCAGATCTACAACGTCAGCAGCGGCGCCCGCTTCGAGACCTATGTCATCGAAGGCGAGGCATACAGTGGCTGCGTCTGCATCAATGGCGCGGCCGCGCATCTCGCCGGCACCGGCGACATCATCATCATCGCCGCCTACGTCACCATCCCGGCGGAGGCGGCTCGGTCGTGGCGGCCGCGCAACGTCTACGTCGACGCCGGCAACAGGCCCCTGCCCGCCCGCCGCGCCGCCGCGGAATAACCGCCGAAGCCGGTCCCGCGAGACGGCGTTACCGTGCCCTTATCCGCCGGCTGGGTCCGCGGCGGCAGGGATGATCAGGTCGGCGCGCAGCGGCCGGTGATCGGAGCCGAACGCGTCCAGCGCCTCGATATCGGCGATCCGTGCGTCTCGCACCAGCACATGGTCGATCGGCAGGCCGAAGGCGCCGGCGAACTGCGGATAGGTCCCGGGATAGCCCCGGTTCGTGGTCAGATTGGCGGCTTTCAGGAATTGGGCGAAGGCTGGCGTGTACGGCGTCGCGTTGAAGTCGCCGGCGACAATGAGCGGGCCGGCGTAGGCCTTCAGTTCCTCTGCGAGCGCCGTCATCAGCGCGTTGCGGGCGCGCAGGCCGGAGCGGCGGATCGGGTTCATCGTGTGGACCACGACCAGTCGCACCTGCGCGCCCCCCGGCAGCATCAGCCGCGCGGTCGCGGCCGGGGCGTTCCAGCGCGTCTGGCGAAATACGGACCCGTCCTCCAACGGATAGCGCGACAGGATCGCCAGGCCGTTGAGAAGGCGGCGCAGCTCCGGGCGCTCGACCCAGTTTTTCGGCCAGCCGAAGAACTGGTGCGGGTAGCGATCGACGGCGGCCTGCATCACCGCCGCCATGTCCATGTCAACCTCCTGCATGACGATGACGTCGGCGTCCTGACGACGCAGCCACGCCGCCAGATCGTCGCGGCGGTTGTTGCGGACATAGAGATTGTGGGTCACCAGGCGGAACCCGGCTTCGGCGGGCTCCCTCGCCTCGCCGGCATAGGCCTGCGCCGCCGGCAGTATCGACTGGGAATGCGGCGCGGCCCCGCCCGGCACGTTGCCGGCCGCAAAGCCGAAGAACACCGCCAGCACCGCCGCCGCCGCGGCCGGGATGTAGAAGCTGAGCGCGAGCAGGACCAGGCTCAGGGCGACGCTAAGGAAAAAGAATGTCTCGGTGAAATGCCAGAGAAGCTCGACCGGCCAGAACTGCAGATTGAACACCCGTGCGCCCGCGGCGCCCGCCAGGGCCAGAACAGGCATCCATGCAGCGGCGCAGAGGAACCGCCGAGGTCGCCCCGGAAGCCACCGCCGCGACATTCTGCGCGTGATGTTCGGCTGGCGCGGTTGCGAAGTCGCTGCCTGAGACGGATCGGCGCTGTCCATGAGACGGGTCGGATACGACTTTCTACCAAGCTTGCACTGATGATGCGCAGCGACCGCTTAACGAGCGGTTAGAGATGACGAGCCAGAACTGTCCGCTCTTCACGGCGAGATGTCGGTAGCGCACGTCGCTCAACCCGTGAGCTATCAAAGCCCAATCCGACTATACCCGAAAAACGGGCCACATCGGAATCCATCGCATGCGGTATCGGTGCGCGCAAATTACGGTTTGGTAAGGCCCCTGGTTTGCCAAGGCCCTTGCGACGAGCCGTCCGCTTCTGCCGCCTCTCCCCCTCGCCTCGCAGGACCCAGCGGATCTATGCCTGTTCTTTTCAGCTGTCGGATAGGCACATGGGTCCGCCCCAACCACCCGTCGAACCACTCGTCGGCTATTGCTCGCGCGCGCTTCGCCTGGGAACGCTGGCGGTGCGCACATCGGCCCAGCCGTACGCGGTCTGCGGCAGGTCGCAGCCCCACAGGCGCTCCTTACGTTCGGCGACGCGCCGCCCGCCCATTGCCTCGTAGAAGTAACGGGCCGGATTGGCGCTCAGAACCCAGACGACGGCCGACGGCAGTTCATTCTCGGTCAACCGTTCGAACAGCCGGTTCAGGAGCTGGCGGCCGAGCCCACGGTCCTGGTAGCCGGGACGGACATAAAGCGTGTAGATCTCCGCGGCCTGAGGCAGGATGGTCCGCCGCGCCGGTCCGCAGCTCCCGAAGCCGATGATCCCGTGACGCCCCAGTTCGGCGACGATGATCGCATCGATTTGCGGGCGAGCAGCAATGGCATGGGCCCACTGCAGCGCCTGATCGCGTTTCGACATCCGGACCAGAACCTTGTCGGGGACCATCCCGGGATAGGTCGTCCGCCACGCATCAACGTACACCGCGGCCATGCCGTCGGCATCGCCGATCCTCGCGTCTCTGATCATCACAATGCCGGGCACGGTTGCGCCTCCTCCGTCTGCGCCGTCCTTCCCCCCTCGTCTTCGCTCACCCAGTCGTCGATCAGCCGTCGCGCGATGGAATCCCGCCCCGGAAGAATGAGCCCGGTCGAGCGGCGAGCGCGGATGTCGTCACGGCTGAACCAGCGGGCATCCTCCAGCTCCGCAGCATTCACCCGAGGCTCGACGCCGCCGACCGCTTCGGCACGAAAGCCCAGCATCAGTGACGACGGAAAGGGCCACGGCTGCGAGCCTCGATAAAGGGCGTTAGCAATCCGGATGCCAGTTTCTTCCTCGACCTCGCGCAGAACCGCTTCCTCCAGGCTTTCGCCCGGCTCGACGAAGCCCGCCAGGGTCGACATCATGCCCGTCGGCCAACGGGCCTGGCGGGCCAGCAGGCACCGGTCGCCATCGCTTTCCCGGCGCGTCACCAGCATGATGACCGCCGGATCCGTCCGCGGAAAATGCAGGCCGCCGCACTCGGTTGCGATACAGGCGCGGACGTGGCCGCCCTCCCGGCTCTCGGTCGGCGCGCCACAGACGCCGCAGAAGCGGTGTCGGCTGTGCCAGAGGATCATGGCGCGGGCCATGGCCAGAATGGCGCCGTCGCCGCGGTCCATCAGCGCGCCCACCCGGCGCAGGGTGATGAACCGGGCCTCGCCTACCAAAGCTTCAAGCGCCGGCTTGTCGACGCTCGAGAGATCGGCGGCGAAACAGGCGCGCCCGGCTTCGTCGACGCCGAGGAACACGACGACATCGGCAGAGAAGAGCAGGTTCTCTTCGGACCGCAAGGCCGCCGCCTTTGGGACCGCGCCGGCGGCGATGAGGTTGTGTTCGCGCCAAAGCGGAAAGATGCGGCTGCGCGCATCGGCCAGCCTGACGCGCAGCCAGGCCCCGTCGCGGCGAAACGCTTCGCCGCGGTCGAGCGGCACTCCGGTGTAGTGCAGGTTCTTCATCGCCTGAGAGCCTGACATAGCGCCAGCTTAACGGCAATGCCCGGCCCGGTCATAACATTGGGCATGATCTCTTGCGCCCTGGCTGCGCCCGCTCGCCCTTGCTACACCGGCCATGCGGCAAAGACCTTGCCTCCCGCCGGCCTGCGGCTGATATAGTGGTGCTGGGAGGCTGGCGGCGGACGGGCCCCTCGCCAATCCGGTCAGATCCGGAAGGAAGCAGCCGTAACGAGTTTCGGCCCGGGTCGTTCGTCCAGTCTCCCAGTACGTATGTTGCGACCCACTCGAGACGGCGCCAAGCCAGCCGGCCGGCGCTTGGGATACGACTTGCCGCCGAGCGATGCGCTGAACGACAGCCCGAGAGGGGCCGAGCCGGCCGCCGCCGATCCAGTCGTAGCGGGCGCTGCGGCCGGGCTTCCGGCTGGCGGGGTGGCGGATGGTTACAGAGTCCTCGCCCGGAAGTACCGCCCCGCCACCTTCGCCGACCTTATCGGCCAGGAGGCGATGGTCCGGACGCTGACAAACGCGCTGGCCACGGGCAGGCTGGCCCATGCCTTCATGCTGTCCGGGGTGCGTGGGATCGGCAAGACGACCACCGCCCGCATCATTGCCCGCGCACTCAACTGCGTCGGCGCCGACGGCTCGGGCGGGCCCACTGTGGCTCCCTGCGGCGTCTGCTCTCATTGCGTCGCGATCACCGCCGATCGGCACATGGACGTGATCGAGATGGACGCGGCCAGTCGGACCGGCGTCGACGAAATCCGTGAGCTCCTCGACGGGACCCGCTACCGCCCGACCTCGGCGCGCTACAAGATCTACATCATCGACGAAGTCCATATGCTCTCGCGCAACGCCTTCAACGCGCTACTGAAGACCCTGGAGGAGCCGCCCGAGCATGTCCGCTTCGTCTTCGCGACCACCGAAATCCGCAAGGTTCCGGTCACCGTGCTGTCGCGCTGTCAGCGCTTCGACCTGCGCCGGATCGACGCGGACGTGCTCGTTGCGCACCTCGGCGACATCGCCCGGCGCGAGGGCGTCGAGGCGTCGGCGCCGGCACTGCATCTGATCGCGCGGGCCGCCGACGGCAGCGTCCGCGACGGCCTGTCGCTGCTCGATCAGGCAATTGCCCACGGCGAAGGCACCGTCGGAGATGACGACGTCCGCCGCATGCTCGGCCTTGCAGATCGCTCGGTCACGTTCGACCTTCTCGACGCCGCCGTTCGTGGCGACACGGCCGGCGCGCTCGATCTGCTCACTGCCCAGTACCGCGCCGGCGCCGATCCCATCGAGATCCTGACGGACCTGCTCGAGCTCACCCACTGGCTGACGCGGATCAAGGTCGTGCCGCACTGCGCCGAAGCCGCCGGCGTGCCGGAAGCCGAGCGGGTCCGCGGCCGGGAGATGGCCGAGCGGCTGGCCATGGGCGAGGCGACGCGGCTGTGGCAGATGCTGCTGAAGGGGCTGGGCGAAGTGCGTACCGCGCCCGCGCCGGTGCAGGCCGCGGAGATGGTCCTGATCCGGATCGCCTATGCCGCCGGCTTGCCGACACCGGCCGAGGCGCTCCGCCGGACGCAGGACGGACGTGGCGGCGCAAGCGGTTCCGGGACGGGCGGTGGCGCCAAGGCAGCACCCGCGACGCCGGGCGCCGAGGCCCGCGCTGCTCCGCCGGCGGGCGCTCCGGATCCCGGCGATCGACGCGCGTGCTCGCGCGAGCCGTCGATGCAGCCGGCGTCGTCGGCTCAGCCGGCTCCCCGTCCGGCCGCGCAGGGAGCGCCGGCCACGGCGGTCGCACCGGTCGTCGCTGTGCCGAAGGCGGCGCCGCCGGTCGACAGCGAACCGGGCAACGAAGAGACGGCCGCCGCTCCGGCCGGCACCGCCCTTGCGAACTTCTCCGCGGTCGTCGCACTGGCGCGCGAGGAACGCGAAGCCATCCTCTACGGGCAGCTCATCGCCGACGTTCATCTCGTTCGCTTCGAGCCGGGTCACATCGAAATTCGCCCCACCGGCGCCGTACCCGGAGATCTCGTCCGCCGCCTGCGCGAGTTCCTCACCCGCCAGACCGGCCAGCCGTGGCTTGTCGCCGTCTCCCGCGAGGAGGGCGAGCCGACCATCCTCGAGCATCGCCGCAAACAGGACGCCGATCGCCGCCGCCTCGTCGAGGCCGAGCCGCTGGTCCGGGCCGTCCTCGCCGCCTTTCCGGGAGCCCGTCTCGGCGAGGTCAGAACGGTGCGGGCGGCGGAGGCGATCGCCGATCCCGACGCTGCACTCGAGGATAGTCCGGCCGAAGACGACGCGGACGATGGCGGCGGCGGTCGCGATGATGACGCCGGCGCAGTCGACTGAGGGGAAGCCGTTTGGGCACCGAGATCGAGCGGAAATTTCTTGTCATCGGCGACGGCTGGCGAGCCGGCGCCAAGCCGATCGCCATCCGCCAGGGCTACCTGTGCCGCGATGCCGGCCACATCGTCCGGGTCCGGACCTACGGCGAGGGCGCCTTTCTGACGATCAAGGGCGACGGCGCCGGAATCTCGCGCCTCGAGTTCGAGTACGCGGTCCCGCCGGCCGACGCCAAGGTCCTGCTCGACACCTGCTGCCGCCGGCCGCTGATCGAGAAGACGCGCTGCGAGGTGGAGGTGAACGGGCTGCTGTGGGTCATCGACGTCTTCGCCGGCGAGAACGACGGCCTGATTGTCGCCGAGCTGGAACTGACGAGCGAGGACCAGGCGTTCGATCTGCCCCCCTGGATCGGCGCGGAGGTTTCGGCCGAGCCGCGGTACTTCAACGCCGCCCTGAGCGAACGGCCCTTCTCGGCCTGGACAGCGGAAGAGCGCCGCGACCACGACGCCGGGTGCAACGGCTCCGTCCGGGACTGAATACCCTCAGCCGCCGGTCTCGAAGCCGGGGTACAGGGTCATGCCGCCGTCGATATACAGGCTGAGCCCGGTGATGTAATCGGCATCGTCCGAGGCCAGCCAGACGGCGGCGCGGGCGATGTCCCCGGCCTCGCCGATGCGCTTGTACGGAACAAGCTTCATCAGCTCGCTATAGGCTTCGGGCGTCTTCCAGGCGTCCTCGTTGATCGGCGTGCGAATCGCGCCCGGACAGATCGCGTTGACCCGGATGCGGAAGGGCGCGACCTCCTGGGCAATGCTCTTCATCATCAGCGAGATGCCGCCCTTGCTCGCCGCGTAATTGACATGGCCGGCCCACGGAATGACGTCGTGGACGGAGCTCATGCAGATAATCTTGCCGGCGGCGCAGGAGACCCCAGGGACGACGCCGCGCTTCTTGAAGGCGCGGACCGCGGCGCGCGCGCACAGGAACTGCCCGGTCAGATTGACGCCAATGACGGCGTTCCACTGCGCCAGCGTCATCTCGTCGAATGGCGCATCCTTCTGCATGCCGGCGTTGGCGACGAGAATGTCGATCCCGCCGAACTCCTCCTGCATCCGGGCGAACATCGCCTCGACCTCTGCTTCGTCGGATACATTGCAGCCGTGGGCGTAGGCCCGCACGCCGCTGCGACGGATGGCTTCGGCCACCGCCTCACCTTCCTCGGCGCCGGAGTGGTAGTTGACGACGACGTCGGCCCCGGCCTCGGCGAGGCCAAGGGCGATTCCCTTGCCGATACCGGAGCTGCCGCCGGTGACCAGGGCCTTCTGACCCTTCAGCTTTTGCGCGGCCGGGCATTCCGGCATGACGACCTGCGGCAATGCCGGGTCGTGAAACGTCGAAAAATCGAAACCCATGCCACTCTTTCCTTTTCGCGTCTGGATCCGAGGCCGAAGCTGCGCGCGGAGCGGGATGCCCAGCGGAACCGCCCTCCTTGACACTTAGGAAAGAGCGCGCACCTCTCAATTCAACAACGGAATTTGGGCGCGCCCTGCGATGGCGTTGACGAGGCAGGAGACAGATGGCGGAAAAGGTGATGAAGGCGGAAGAGGAGTGGCGTCGGGAGCTAACGCCCGAACAGTATGCGGTCTGCCGGCAGAAGGGAACCGAACGCGCCTTCACCGGCGCCTATTGGAACACGAAGGAGCCGGGCGTCTACCTCTGCGCCTGCTGCGGCGAGGAGCTGTTCGAGGCCGACACCAAGTTCGACTCAGGCAGCGGCTGGCCCAGCTTCTATGAGCCGGTCGATGCGGAAAAGATCGCAGCCGGGTCGGACCGGTCGCATGGCATGGTCCGCACCGAGGTGATGTGCAGCCGCTGCGGCGCGCACCTCGGCCATGTCTTTCCGGACGGCCCGCAGCCGACCGGCCAACGCTACTGCATCAACTCCCTCTCACTGAAGCTTCGACCGGATAACAAGAACAACTGAGCGCCCTGCCGCTCAGCGGGGCAGGGCCAGGGCGAGCTCACGCGGACCGAGCCGTCCCATGGCGGCGATCAGGCGATAGACCGAAATCTGCGCCTCGGCCTGCGCGGTCGTCAGCGCAATCTTCGCCCGCGTCAGCTCGTCCTCAGCGTCGAGCACGTTGATGGCGGTTTCGCGCCCGGCGTCGCGCAGCTTGCGGCGCATCGCGAACACCTGCTCGGCGATGGCGACGCCGTTTTCAAGCAGGTCTTCGCGTTCTCTCGCCGTGGCCCGGGTGTGCCAGGCGGCGCGGACCGCATCGCCCACTCGGCGCTCAAGCGCCTCATGGTCGTTGCGCCGGCCGCGGTAGACCGCCGCGGCCTCAGCGGCCGACGCGTCGGTGGCGAAGCCGTCGAAAAGGTTCCAGGTCGCGCGAAGGAGAAGCGACAGGTCGGTGCGGACACCCTCGACGAGATCGGTGTCCTTCTCGTAATTGGCGCCGGCGACAAGATCGAAGGTGGGATAGTAGCCGGCCCGGGCGATCCGCCGACCTTCCGCCGCCTCCGCGATCTTCGCCAGGCTCGCGTTCAGGGCCGGGTTCTCGGCCTGCGCGAGAACAACGGCGCCGTGGAGATCATCGGGAACAAGATGCACCGGCGGCGGCGGCATGGTCATGGCGTCGATTTCCGGCGGCTGGGCGAATGTCTGGAGATAGTGGCTGATGGCCAGGCGAAGCGCGCCCTCGAAGCCGATTCGCTGCTCCTTCGCCACCTGCAGCCGGGATTTGGCCTGCAATACATCGACGGCAATGCCGGCGCCGCGGCGGACGCGCTCGTCCTCCAGACGGAGCTGGCTTTTGATGGTGCGCTCGCTGGCGCGCGCCAGTTCGACCAGCCGACGATGACGAACCACGTCGAGGTAGGCGCCTACCCCTTCAAGCAGCACCTGCTGGCGGGTCGCCGCGAGCGTGAACTGCGCCGCTTCGGTCTGCAGGTCCGCCGCCTCCACCTGCGCCGGCGTGGCGAAACCGTCGAACAGGATCTGCGACACCTGGACACCGGCGCTCTGGGCAACCGATACCCATTGGCCGCCGCCGGCGCGGCTCGTTACCGGGCTATCGATGTATTGCGGCCCGAACGCGGTGATAACGTCAAGCTTGGGCAGATAGTTCGCGTTCGCCCGATCGGTTGCGCTCTCCGCCGCAACGACCGCGTTGCGACCGCCGGCGATCGCCGGGTGGGTGTCGATCAGACCCTGCAGCGCACCGCGAAGCGACTGCGCCGAAGCCGTGCCGGTCAGGGCGCAGAGGACGGCAACGACGCCGGCGCACGATGCAAAGCTGAGTTGGGCAAGGCTGAGTTGGGCAAGCCCGAAACGGCCGGCCAATGTTCCCCCGATACCCGATGGGCGTTGACGCCGGGCGACACATTAGCACAGCCGATTCGTAATATTAACCCATAAGGGTAGTTTTCTTCTTGCATCCTGTTCTGCCGCTACGAGTCAGGCTCGCCGTAGCCGCCGCCCCCCGGCGTCTCGATGACGAACACGTCGCCCGGCGCCATCGTCGTCGCGTCGGTCGCGGCGAGCTGCTCTGTGCTGCCGTCGGCGCGCACGACCGTGTTGCGGCCGCAGGCGCCGGGCTCTCCGCCCGCCATCCCGAATGGCGCGACCCGGCGGTGACCGGAGAGGATCGCCGCGGTCATCGCCTCGCGGAAGACGATCTTCCGAACGACGCCGTCGCCGCCGCGCCAGCGGCCAGCCCCGCCCGAGCCGCGGCGGATGGCGAAGTCGGCGACCTGCACCGGGAAGCGCCATTCCAGGACCTCCGGATCGGTCAGCCGCGAGTTGGTCATGTGGGTGTGGACGGCGTCGGTGCCGGCGAAGCCGGGGCCGGCGCCGGAGCCGGCGCCGGAGCCGCCACAGATCGTCTCGTAATACTGGTAGCGGTCGTTGCCGAAGGTGAAATTGTTCATCGTTCCCTGCGAAGCGGCCATGGTTCCGAGGGCGCCGTAGAGCGCGTCGGTGACGCATTGGGAGGTTTCGACATTGCCGGCGACGACCGCGGCCGGGTACAGCGGGTTCAGCATCGAGCCTTCCGGCAGGACGATGTCGAGCGGCTTGAGGCAGCCCGCGTTCAGCGGGATGTCATCGTCGACCAGCGTGCGGAAGACATAGAGGACCGCGGCCTTGGCGACCGCCGCCGGAGCGTTGAAGTTGTTCGCCCGCTGCGCCGACGTGCCGGTGAAGTCGATGCGGGCGCGCCGGCCCGGTCGGTCGATGCGGATGGAGACGCGGATCTCGGCCCCGTCATCCATGGCGTAGGCGAAGTCGCCGTCGCCGAGTACGTCGATGACGCGGCGGACCTGCTCCTCGGCGTTGTCCTGGACGTGGCCCATGTAGGCCTGAACCACGTCGAGGCCGAAGTGATCGACCATCCTGCGCAGCTCGCGCACGCCGGTTTCGTTGGCGGCGATCTGGGCGCGCAGGTCGGCGATGTTCTGCTCCGGGTTGCGCGCCGGCCAGCGGCCGCCGCCCAGCAGCGCGCGCATCTCCACCTCGCAGAAGCGGCCGCGATCGACCAGGGTGACGTTGTCGATGAGGATCCCCTCCTCTTCGACCGTGACGCTGTCCGGGGGCATCGAGCCGGGGGTCTTGCCGCCGATGTCGGCGTGGTGGCCGCGCGAGCCGACGAAGAACATGATCGTATCGGTTTCGGGCGCGAAAACCGGGGTTATCACTGTGATATCGGGCAGATGGGTGCCGCCGTTGTAGGGCGCGTTCAGGGCGTAAACGTCGCCGGCGCGCATCGTCCCGGCCCGTTCGGCGATGACGGTGCGGATGCTTTCGCCCATTGAGCCGAGGTGCACCGGCATGTGCGGGGCATTGGCAACCAGCGCGCCGTCCGGATCAAAGACCGCGCAGGAGAAGTCGAGCCGCTCCTTGATGTTGACCGACTGGGCGGTATTGGCGAGGGTCGCTCCCATCTGCTCGGCGATCGACATGAACAGGTTGTTGAAGATTTCGAGCATCACCGGGTCGGCGTGGGTGCCGACCGCATAGCGCTCCGGCCGCGCCACGACGCGGGTCAGCAGGAGATCGTCGCGGGCGGTGATCTCGCCCTGCCAGCCCGCCTCGATGACCGTGGTTGCATTGGCCTCGGCGATAATCGCCGGTCCGGCGACGACATCGCCCGGACCGAGATCGGCGCGGCGGTGAACCGGCGTCGGCCGCGCGACGCCGTCGAACCAGGCCTCGACCGTGGCGACCGGCGCCGGAGGTGATTGGTCTTGTCGCGGTCGCGGCGGCGGCTCGTCGTCGTTGTCGTCCCCGCCTTCACCCGCACCGCCGACGGCTTCGACCGAGACCGCCTCGACGATCAGCCCGCGCCCCTCCATGACAAAGCCGAAGCGCTGGCGATGCATGGCGGCGAACGCGGCGCTCATCTCGTCCGCCGCGGCGAACGGCACGACCAGCGCGGTGTCGGTCCCCTGGTAGCGAAGGTGCACCCGCCGCAGGACGGTGACATCGGCGGCCGCGACCCCCTGCCTTTCGACCTCGGCGCGGGCGGCCTGGGCCAGATCGTCAAGCCGCGACTCAAGATCTGCGAGCGCCGGCTCCTCCAGCGCCGCCTCGATTGTCTGCTCGCGTAAGGAACGGATGTCGGCGAGGCCCATGCCGTAGGCTGAGAGCACGCCGGCCAGCGGATGGACCAGCACCCGGGTCATCCCCAGCGCATCGGCGACGAGGCAGGCATGCTGGCCGCCGGCGCCGCCGAAGCAGTTGAGCACGTACTCGGTGACATCGTAGCCGCGCTGAACGGAGATCTGCTTGATGGCGTTGGCCATGTTCTCGACTGCGATGCGGAGGAAGCCCTCGGCGACCTCTTCCGGCTGACGCCTCTCGCCGGTCGCCGCCTCAATCTCCGCGGCCAGGGCGGCGAAGCCGGCGGCGACGGCCTCGGCGTCGAGCGGGCTGTCGCCGCCCGCGCCGAAGACCTCGGGAAAGAACAGGGGTCGGATCCTCCCCAGCGCGACGTTGCAGTCGGTCACCGTCAGCGGCCCGCCGCGACGATAGCAGGCCGGCCCTGGAACCGCGCCGGCCGAGTGCGGGCCGACGCGAAAGCGGGCGCCGTCGAAGCTGAGGATCGAGCCGCCGCCAGCGGCCACCGTGTGGATCCGCATGATCGGCGCGCGCATCCGCACCCCGGCCACCTGCGTGTCGAAGGCGCGTTCGTATTCGCCGTCGTAGTGCGAAACGTCGGTGGAGGTGCCACCCATGTCGAAGCCGATCACCCGGTCGAAGCCGGCGCGACCAGCCGTGCGGACCATGCCGACGACGCCGCCGGCGGGGCCCGACAGGATCGAGTCCTTGCCCTGGAACAGCCGGGCGTCGGTGAGCCCGCCGTTCGACTGCATGAACATCAGCCGGACATCGCCCAAAGCGCCGGCGACGGCGTCGACGTAGCGGCGCAGGATCGGCGAAAGGTAGGCGTCGACGACGGTGGTGTCGCCGCGCGAGACCAGCTTCATGAGCGGGCTGACCCGGTGCGACACCGAGATTTGCGTAAAGCCGACGTCGGCCGCGACCTGTGCCAGCCGCTCCTCATGGGCGGTGTAGCGGTAGCCGTGCATCAGCACGATGGCGATGGCGCGGATTCCGGCGGCGTACGCTTCGGCGAGTGCGGTCCGGGCGGCCGCCTCGTCGAGAGGGATAAGCGTCGCGCCGGCGGCGTCGACCCGCTCGTCGATCTCGCACACCCGCTCGTAGAGCAGCTCGGGCAGGACGATGTGGCGGTCGAACAGCTTCGGCCGGTTCTGGTAGCCGATGCGCAGCGCGTCGCGAAAGCCCCGGGTGATCGCCAGCAGCACCCGGTCGCCCTTGCGTTCGAGCAGAGCGTTGGTCGCGACCGTGGTGCCCATCTTGACCGCTTCGATCGCGTCCGCCGGCACGGCCTCATCGCGGTTCAGCGCAAGGACATCGCGGATGCCCTGGATGGCGGCGTCCGCGTAGCGCTCCGGGTTCTCCGAGAGCAGCTTGGCGGTGACGATCGCGCCGTCCGGGCGCCTGGCGACCACGTCGGTGAACGTCCCGCCCCGATCGATCCAGAACTGCCAGCCGGGGGTGATCTGCTCGCTCATCGCGGTATTCCAAGGCAGAGGATCCAATACCGGGCGTACCGGCACGCGCCCAGCAGCCTAGCCATTTTCAAGCCGAAGGGGGAGTGCGGGAGTCAAAGGGCTTCACGCGACCCCGCGCGTGGCACCGTCAGGAAGTGCTCGCTCCTGACTTTGCTGCAGGCATCCGCGACTGTGCACCACCCGAGGAGATCAAGACGCGCCTCAAGAGCGAGCTCGACGTCACGCAGGTCGAGATTGCTGGTGGGTAAACTGCGTGTTCTGTCGGGCCGGCAGGTGTGCGACATTCTCGCGAAGCAGGTCTTCGAATGGTGAGGAGACGAGGAACCCATGTCGTTATGCAATGGGCTTCTCCGAGCGGAACCGTCACCGTACCCGTCCCTGACCACGCAGAAGTTCGCGCCGGAACGCTGCTGTCGATTATCCGGCAGTCTGCAGTAGCGCGTAGCGAGTTCGAGGTTTGAGGAGTGGACGCATGATGCCTGATTTAAAGTCGGATGGAGGCCAGGGCGTGCGTCTTTCGCTCATCCCGCACCTCTTCCCGCCGCCGCGCCTCATCTCGCATGCGCCGGCAGCGCCGCCGCGCGCAGCATGCGCATTGGCCCGAGTTGCGTCACGGTTGCCATCTGCGTCTCGTCGCGGACGACGAGCGAGCCGGCGAAGCCGAGCGCGTTGATGGAAATGCCCTCGACCTTCTCACGGGTGCGCGGAATCAGCAGCATCCACGTCCGGGTGACGAGAAGATTGTAGGGCGGTAACAGCTTTTCACCCGCCTCTCTGTCGAGTTTGCCTGCAAAGAGCCCGGCGGCGGCGAGCAGTCCGCGGTAGGCCTCCTCGAGCGCCCCCGCCGTGGCATCCGGCAGCCGGCAGCCCACGTGCCTGAACGGCAGCCCGGCTGCGCGGATCGGCTCTCCCGGCGCCGCCGCCAGCACGTCCGCGAGCGCCGCCTCGACCGGAAGAGGCGGCCCCTCCGCCGCCAGCGGCAGCGGCACGAGCTGCAGGTGCTTGTGCGGCTGGCTGGCGCCGGCGAATGTTCCGCCGTTGAAGAAGCCGAGCCCGTCGATCTCGCTCAGACAAAGCGCCAGCGCCGACAGGTCCGCAGCCGTCAGCGCCGCTTCCTGGTCCTCGTAGGCGCGGGTCACGATCAGGATGTGCCGGTCGACCACATTGAACTTGTTCAGCAGGCACAGGTGGGACGGCGAAATATCGGCGACGAACAGGCGTTCGTCGTACGGCAGGAACGGATTGACCGGCGGCGTTCCCGCCGATGCGGCCAGGCGCCGGCGGACCTGCTCGCCCTCCTTCGTCTCTAGGCTGGCCAGCACCCGGACAATAAAACGGATTCCGCCGTCGGCGACGAAGCGAAGCCGGCTGGCGAACGGCTGCAGGGCACCGGCCTCACGCGCCGCGCGCGCCCGCCTTTCGGCAACGCCGAGCAGCGTTCCGGGTTCGAACGATGGCGCAACGATCAAGAGTCGGGCCGCTTGGCGACGGCGAGGCGGATCCGCGCGAGGGCTAGGCGGATGCGCGATTTCACGGTCCCGATCGGCAGATCAAGGTCTTTGGCAACCTCGCTGTGGGATTTGCTGGCGAAGTAGACGGCGCGCAGAACCTGCGCCTGTTCCGCCGGAAGCGCCTCGATGGCGCCCTGCAGCATTCGCCCCATACCCTGCAGCTCCGCCGCCATCTCCGGATTGGCGGCATGATCGCTGACGTGGATGGCCTTGTCGAGATCGGTCTCGCGCAGCGGATGGCGGCGCAGAAAGTCGATCCTCTTGTTGCGGAAGATGGCATACACCCAGCTGGAGGCGCCGGCCCGCGATCGCTCGAACGTCCCCGCCTTCCGCCACAGGCTGATCATCGTTTCCTGCGCCAGCTCCTCGGCGATCGCGGCGGGCATGCCGCTGCGCACGCCCCACGCCTTGAGCCTGGGCATGTAATGAGAAAAAATGGTCTCGAACGATTCTCGATCCCCATCGGCGGCAACGTGCTCGATGAGAGAGGCGAACACGTCCGGGATGGCAGGCGCCCCGCCAGCCGCCTGGCTGGATGCGCCGGTCGCATCGGAACTGCTCATCTCCCCGCGTCCCACGTGCTATTTTGATTACTATTATTTCAGCAAGATTAACGCTTTTACCAGTTAACAACCAGCAAGAAGATCTTTTAAGGGCTAAGTGGTACAATATGCATATTATAACCGAACATCGCGTGGGGCCGTGCTGAAAGTCCCTTCATTTGGGGTTTTGCACGAAATCCCGATCAACGGGATCCGCCTTACCGAGAATATTGGCGTATTGCGGCTACAGAATTCGCCGCACGCACCGTCCTGGACCTGCTTCAGTCGAATCTTGAAGCATTCTTCATGCTTATTCGTATTATTCGCCAGAAGCTTTCCCGGCGCCGTTTTATTGCGAGTCCTTCAGTCGCGCGCGCGGTAGTTCGGCGCTTCCCGCGTGATCGTCACGTCGTGCACGTGGCTTTCGCCGACCCCGGCGAACGTCGTGCGCCGGAACGTGCAGTTGCGTTGCATCTCGCCGATGGTTCGGTTGCCGGTATAGCCCATGGCCGCCTTCAGTCCGCCGACGAGCTGGTGGACGATTGTCGCCAGCGGACCCTTGTAGGGGACGCGCCCCTCGATCCCCTCCGGCACCATTTTCAGGGCGTCGTTCACCTCTTCCTGGAAGTACCGGTCTGCGGAGCCGCGCGCCATCGCCGCCACCGAGCCCATTCCGCGGTAGGCCTTGTACGAGCGACCCTGGAACAGGAAGACCTCGCCCGGGCTTTCGTCGGTGCCGGCGAACAGCGAGCCGATCATGGCGACGTCCGCGCCGGCGGCGACGGCCTTGGCCAGATCGCCGGAGTAGCGGATCCCGCCGTCGGCGATGAGCGGCACGTCCTGGGCCCGGCAGACCTCGGCGACATCGACGATTGCGCTGAACTGCGGGACGCCGACGCCGGCGATGACCCGCGTCGTGCAGATCGACCCCGGTCCGATCCCGACCTTGACCGCATCGGCGCCCGCGTCGATGAGCGCCTTTGCCGCATCCGGCGTAGCGATGTTGCCAGCGATGACCTGCGCGTAGTTGCTTATTTTCTTGATACGTCGGACGGCTTCGACAACGCCGCTGGAGTGCCCGTGGGCGGTGTCGACCACAATGACGTCGACCTCGGCGGCGAGAAGAAGCTCGGCACGGGCAAGGCCGGCATCGCCCACGCCGGTTGCGGCCGCGACCCGCAGGCGGCCGCGTTCGTCCTTGCAGGCATGAGGGAATCGCTCGGCCTTGTCGATGTCCTTGACCGTGATCAGCCCGATACAGCGATGCTCGTCGTCGATGACGAGAAGCTTTTCGATACGGTGCTTGTGGAGCAGACGCTTGGCCTCGTCGCGGCCGACCGTCTCGCGCACCGTGATCAGGGGCTTCTCGGGCAGGTCGCGGGTCATCAGCGCGCTTACCGGCTCGCGCATGTCGGTGGCGAAGCGCACGTCGCGGTGGGTCAGGATGCCGAGAAGCCGGCCGCTGCCGCTCTCGACCACGGGGAGCCCGGAGAAATGGTGATCGCGCATCAGCGCCAGCGCGTCGGCGAGAGTCGCGTCCGGCGCGATCGTCATCGGGTTGACGACCATGCCGGTCTCGAACTTCTTCACCCGGCGAACCTCGGCGGCCTGCGCCACCGGATCCATGTTCTTGTGAACGACGCCGATGCCGCCTGCCTCGGCCACGGCGATGGCGAGCGCGCTTTCGGTGACCGTGTCCATGGCCGCCGACATCAGGGGGATGCGCAGGTCGACCGCCCGCGTCAGCCGCGTTCGCGTGTCCGCGTCGGAGGGCACGATGCTGGAGCGCGCCGGCACCAGCAGGATGTCATCGAATGCCAGCGCCTCAACGATATCCATGCCGCCCCGCAGCCCACGAATGGCCGGTCATCATACACGGCCGTCGAACGAAGCCAAGTCCGGCGACGGGCCCGCAGCGTAGCGCACAAGGGCCGCCGCGGGCCTGCGGCTTCAAGCCGCGCGCGGGCGCAGGGCGGCGATGGCCGCTCGGTAATCGGTGCCGGAGAACACGGCGCTGCCGGCGACAAGCACGCTAGCGCCTGCGGCGATGACCGAAGGCGCCGTCTCTGCATTGACCCCGCCATCGACCTCAAGCTCGATGGGACGCTCGCCGATCATCCGGCGAATGCGGCGAATCTTCTCGAGTTGCGCCGGGATGAAGGACTGGCCGCCAAAGCCGGGGTTGACCGACATGACCAGGATCAGGTCGAGGCGGTCGAGGACGTGCTCGATCACCCCTTCCGGCGTGCCCGGATTCAGCGACACCCCGGCTCTGCGGCCGAGGTCGCGGATGACCTGGAGGCTGCGGTCGAGGTGGCGGTCGGCCTCGGCGTGCACGGTGATGGTGTCCGCGCCGGCATCGGCGTAATCGGCGAGGTAGGGCTGCGCCGGGTCGATCATCAGGTGAACGTCGAACGGCTTGGCGGTGTGCCGGCGGATGGCGCGAATGACCGGCGGGCCGAACGTCAGGTTGGGTACGAAATGTCCGTCCATCACGTCGATGTGGACGTAGTCGCAGCCGGCGGCGTCGATGGCCGCGACTTCCTCGCCGAGGCGGGCGAAATCCGCCGACAGGATCGAGGGCGCGATTTTGATCATTGCCGCAGCATCGTGCCTTCTTCGCTCCGCTTGAACCACCCGCTCTCCCTCGAAAGCAAAATGCCTCGGCCTCAGCCCCCGACTAGCCGACGACATCGATGCTGAAGCGCGCGTCGCGGCGCCGCGCGGCACCGGGCAATCGGGCCAGCGCCGCCTTGGTCTGGGCGACGACGTTGTCGGCGACGATGCCGAAGTGCCTGAACAGAACCTCGGCGGGAGCCGACAGGCCGAAGCCCTTGAGCCCCACGAAGACGCCGTTTTCGCCGATGTAGCGATCCCACCCGGGGGAGATGGCCGCTTCGACCGCGACCCGGACGCAGTGCGGCCACGTCGGTCCGAGCACTTCCTTGCGGTAGCGTTCGGGCTGGTTCTCGAACAGCTCCCAGCAGGGCATGGAGATGACCGCCGTCGGAATCCCATGGCTCTGAAGGATGTTCCGCGCTTCCACCGCGACGTGCACTTCCGAGCCGGTGGCGAACAGGCTGACCTGCCGCTCCCCGCCGTCGGCTTCGTGCAGGACGTAGGCGCCGCGGGCGCTCAAATTCACGCTCTCGTGTTCCATCCGCACCGCCGGCACCGCCTGACGGCTCAGCACCAGGCACGACGGCATGTCATACTCGGTGATCGCGATCACCCAGCACTCGAAGGTCTCGACCGCGTCGGCCGGCCGGAAGACGAGCATGTTCGGCATCACCCGCAGGCTCGCCAGGGTTTCCGATGGATGATGGGTCGGTCCATCCTCGCCGACGCCGATCGAGTCGTGGGTCAGGACATAGATCACCCGCTGCTTCATCAGCGCCGACATCCGCATGCCGCCACGCATGTAGTCGGCGAAGACGAGGAAGGTTCCGCCATAGGGAATGAAGCCGCCGTGCAGGGCGATGCCGTTCATCACCGACGCCATGACGTGCTCGCGCACGCCGTAATGAATGTAGCGGCCGGAGAAGTCGCCGGGGAGCACGTCCCCGGTCAGGCGCGTCTTGGTGAAGACCGACTCGGTCAGGTCGGCGGAGCCGCCGATCATCTCCGGGAAGTTGGCGGTAAGGATCTCCAGCGCCTCGCCAGACGCCTTGCGCGTCGCCCAGGTCGGCCGCTCCGTCGCCAGCCGGCGCTTGAACTCGTTCAGCGGCGCCTGCCAGTTCGTAGCGAGCCCGCCGGTGCTGGTCCGTCGGTACTCCGCCTTCCGGTCGGTCGGAAGCGCCGCGAACCGCGCCTCCCAGGCTTGGCGCGCGGCAACTGAGCGGGTCGCGGCCCTGCGCCAGGCGGCGACGATGTGGGGCGGGACGACGAACGGCGGATAGGGCCAGCCCAGCGACCTGCGGGTACCGGCGACCTCGTCCTCGCCGAGCGGCGAACCGTGGGTCGCCGAGGTGCCGGCCTTGGTCGGCGCGCCCTTGCCGATGATCGTCCGGCAGTCGATCAGCGACGGCTTGTCCGACAGGCGGGCGCGGGAAATCGCCGCTGCGACCGCTTCCGCGTCATCGCCGTCGACAACCTGTGCGTCCCATCCGCAGGCTTCGAAGCGGGCGAGCTGGTTGTCCTTGGTTGAGAGCGACGTCGCCCCGTCGATGGAGATGCGGTTGTCGTCCCACAGCACGATGAGCTTGGACAGCCTGAGGAAGCCGGCGAATGAAATCGCTTCGTGACTCAGCCCCTCCATCAGGCAGCCGTCGCCGACGATGCAGTAGGTATAGTGATCGACGATCTCGTCGCCCCAGCGGGCATTGCGCAGCCGTTCGGCCAGAGCCATGCCGACGGCATTGCCAAGCCCCTGGGCCAGTGGACCCGTCGTCGTCTCGATGCCGTGGGAGACGTCGTACTCGGGATGACCCGGCGTGTTCGAGCCGAGCTGGCGGAACCGCTTGATCTCCTCGATCGTGATCGCCTCGTAGCCGCTCAGAAACAGGAGTGAATACAGCAGCATCGAACCGTGCCCGGCCGACAGAATGAACCGGTCGCGATCCTCCCAGTCGGGCCTTTCGGGATCGAACTTGAGAAAGCGGGTCCACAGCACGGTCGCGGCGTTGGCCATGCCCATCGGCATGCCGGGATGTCCCGATTTCGCCTTCTGCACTGCGTCGGCAGCGAGCATGCGGATGGCGTTGACCATTTCCTCGTGGGTCGCCAGCGCCATCGCATCGGGCTCCTTCGCCGGTTGCACCCGCATAGGGGCGGGCGCTCGCACTTGTGCAACGCTCATGGATGGACTCTCCTCACTCGGCATGCTGGTCCTGCGCCGCATTCAAGAGATAGTGGGCGATCAGAAGCTGCGACAGCGCCAGCGGTCGGCTGAACGCTTCGGCATGCGTATGATCGCGGTAGCGACCGATCCGGGGCATGGGCCGGCCGCCCGTCGGCAGTCGGCTCCACAGCAGATGCTCCAGCGCCTCGGCATCGGCGTCGGCCTCGGCCTCGCCGTCGATGTCCAGCGCATCGACCGGCATACCGTCGATGTCGCGGGCGAGCTCCATCGCCAGCGCCCGTCCGGCGCCGGCTTCCAGCGCGTCGGCAAGATCGAGCGGCGGCAACGTCGGCCTGAGGATGTGGCGGACGTTGAGACGCGAACCGCTCTCGTCGGGATCGTCGTCAGGCGGACAGAAGCAGACGACCATGTCCGCGTAGGCCCGTTGCGGCACGATAAACCGTTCGCTGTCGCGCTTGAGCGTTTCGATTGCAGTCATGACATCCTCGACCGCGTAGCCGCCGAAGCCGGTGTCGCGCTGAAACTTCCAGCGCAGCCGCAGCGGCGTCTGCGGGTCGAGGTAGACCTTGACGTCGTATGCGTCGCGCAGCCTCTGCGTCGACAGGCCAAGCAACCCCTCGACGATAATGAAGGGCGCCGGCTCGACATATTCCGGCGCTTTGAGCACCCCGCCGTCGTGTTCATAGACCGGCTTGAGAACAGGCTGGGCGTCGCGCAGCAGGTAAACGTGCTGTTCAAGAATATCGAGATAGTTACAGTCGGGATGGTGCGGCGTCACCCCGCGGCGGGCGCGTTCGCGGCGGGCATAGCGATGGTAGTCGTCGGTACAGATGGACAAGGTCCGCTCGGGTCCAAGGATCTGCACCAGGCCGGAGGCCAGGGTCGTCTTGCCCGCGGCCGAGTCACCGACGATACCGATGATCACGGGGCGGTCGCGCGTCGTCGTCATCGGCTTCTGGTCGTCTCCGCAGCCGCCTCGAAGGCGGCCATCTGTGCACCCGGCTGCTATCCGAGATGTAACCCAGCTTCCGCGAAAACGGAACCCCGCGCCGGACGAAGCCGCTCGCCGCCCGGAAGTCGGCAGGAAATCCGCCGTTGAGCCAGCTTCTTGAGTGCGATCCGGCTCGCCGTGTGGCCAAACCAGATCGGCGAAAAGCGATGGGGCGAGAGATGGGATTCGAACCCACGACCCCCTGGACCACAACCAGGTGCTCTAACCGACTGAGCTACTCCCGCCGCCGCGGCTGTGGATGTAACCCCGCCCTCCATCCCGGTCAAGCACAGGCACTCTTCGCTGCCACCCTGCCATCACCTTGATCTCCGACATCAGGCCGTCGCGAAGCTGCCGGGCACTACACGCAAGGCGGCGGCGTCAGTGGCTGCCGCCGGGAACGAACATGTTGTAGAGGGTGAGGATAATTTCGATAACGATCAGAATGACGACATACCACTCGACGCGCAGGCTGCGCTTCGCCTGGACCAGTCCCAGCGAGGTGGTCGCGGTCTGGGAGATGAGCTCGAGTTTGCGGATCAGCGCCCGGTCGCGCTCCGGCAGCTCGTATTCGTCCCGCAGTCGGACATAAAGCCGCTCCAGCTCCGGGCTGTCCCAGACCAGCTCCGGTTTCTCGGTGACCTCGACCCGACCGACCATCCGATGCTCGGTGATGAGCACGTCGCCGATATGGCCGAGGAGCTCGCGGACCGATACTGTGCGGCCCGGCCGGTGCAGCTTTTCCGCGATCGGCTCAATCCGATCAAAGATGGCGGCGATGCGGCGCTCGTCGTAGCTCAGGATGACGCTCTTGGCGAGCACGTCGGCCACGGCGAGCAGGCGACCCATGGTCAGGTCGCTAAGGCGGATGTTGCCGCTGACATCGACACCCTCGCCCGCCTCCTCGCCAGTCTCGACAAGGATCTGCGCCTCTTCGCGCTCCGCATGGTCGAACGGGTCGCCGACGACGCTTCTCAGGCTCGCGAGGAACGCGGCCTCCTCGACCGGCTGCATCTGGAACATGACGGCGGCGCCATAGCGAAACAGGACCGCGAGCCCCTTCTCGCCGGCCGCCACCGCCACCGGCGCTTCGGCCAGCTGTGCCTCGTGCTTCATCGCGCGGAGATCAATTCGCTTGCCGACAAGCGAAGCGTGAACGCGGACACGCTTCCAGCTGGCGAACGCGACATCTGGGGTCGCCACGGCCTGGGAGAGGTTTTTCATGGAAAGCCCAAACGAGGCCCGGTAACCCGCTTAAGTCTGCCCGGCTCTGCGCGATCAGCCGTCGCGTCAGCGAATATTGTGGCTACCACCACCAGGCATAGGGAACCTTGACCGACCGTGCCGGGATCGCGAGATCCGGCCGCGGATCAAGAAGATTAGCGTAGAACTGCGCCGCCGCGAGAAGCGCCTTGAGACACTGGTTGGTTAACACCGTTTGACAGCCGATGAAGGCTCCGTACGGGCTGTACATCCGCATCCTCACTTTCTGGAACATTTCTACCATCGGGCGCGGCGAGCGAACCAGCGCTTTTTATGTCAACCGACGGGTGAAAGCCGTTCGCGACAGCCGCGGCTCAAGCATCGGCGCCGCCTTCATCAGTCTATTCTCCCCCCTCCGGGACATCGAATACGTGCGGAACAGCAACCCGCTGCGTGGGCGACGAGGCGTGGCTGATGGCGATGACCGCAACCGGCATGGGCGTGACTTCGCCGTCGGCCGTCGTCAGCCGGCGCTCGACGCAGCCCCAGTAGAGGGAGAGACCATGGGGCGTCAGCGCCGCAAGGCCGTCATCGAGAATGCCGAGAAGCGGCGCCTTGTTCTGCAAGGCATCCTCGTCCCAGGCCTCGACCACCCGGTCCAGTGCGTCGCCGAGGGCGGCGAGCGCGTCCTCCTCACCGGCGCCGTTGACCTCGTCATGCGCCAGCACGCGGCTTGATTGCGCGGCCTCGATCGCGGACCAGAGATCGCTGGCCCGCTCGGCGCGCACCAGCTCAACGGTCTCGAACCTCGCTTCATCTACTCCCGAGACGCCGGCCCGCGGATCATCGCTCTTCGCCATGGCATCGATCCCGTCTCCTGCAATGCATGAGCGGCAACGGCAAAAACGAGGCTTCAGGCGCCGCCGGCCGCTGCCACCGCCGTCCCGGTGTAGAACGGATCGATGTGGATGTCGACGGCGGGCAGGCCGAGCGAGAGGAGAGACACAAGCGCCGCGCGGACCATCGCCGGCGGTCCGGCGGCGAACGCCTTCGCGCCCTCAAAGCGGTCGGCCTCCGCGGCGGCATCGGCTGCGAGGCCATCGACGACGGTGCCATGCCGGCGCGCGGTCGGCCCCCGTGCCGCGGAAAGCAGGACATGAAAGCGGAAATTGCGACAGCGCGTTTCGAGCCGGCGGAAGTGGTCCTCCAGGTAAACGTCCGGCTCGTCCCGGCCGCCATAGTACAGGTCGACGCGACGGCGGGGATCCTTCGCCAGCGCGGTCTCGACGATCGACTTCATCGGCGCCAGCCCGGAGCCACCGGCGAGGCAGAGGATCGGTCCATTGTGGTCGGCACGCAGCCAGGCCTCGCCGAACGGCCCCTCGATCCAGACGCTGTCGCCGATCCTCAAGGTCCGCGCCGCGTAGGCGCCAGCGCCGCCATCGGCACGATGACGGACATGAAATTCGAGCTCCGCCGCGCCGGGCCGGTTCGCAAGAGAGTAGTCGCGCGGCGTGTGTCCCGGAAACGAGACCCGTGCGTACTGGCCTGCGGCGAAGCGGAACGCCCCGCCGGCCACGACCGCAAGCCTGATGATGCGGATATCGGCGGTCGCGTCGGTCAGGCCGGTGACCCGACAAGACAGCGGCCGGGAGTGGGCAAGCATGGTCACGAGCGCATCCCGTTGCCGACGGACCGGAAGCCGAGCGACGGCCGCCCGCGGGTGCGTAATCCGAAGGGTGGCGGCGCGCCCCAATCCGAATCACCTTGCTGAACACGCACGTCCGCATCCTCCGCCGCTTCGCGGTCCCGACCTGGCCCAGCGCTTGCCCACGCCAACACGCCCGTTCCGCCTGTGACGTGGGCAAATCCGGCCGGCGCCGCAACCGCATGGGGATCGCGGCGATCTCGCGCTTGCGGCAAGGAACGCGAGCTTGTACATCGCGTTTGCGGTATTGAGCGCTGACATTGCCATGGGTTATTCACTTGACGCGGGATGACGCGCAATCCTCAGCCACCAGCGGCATGAAGGTAAGCGAGGAGCGGATGAAGCACTGGACCCTCGATGACATTCCGTGGCAGCGGTTCGATCCCGATCGCCTGGACGCGAATCTGGTCGCCGTCGTCAAGGCGGCTTCGCTCGTGGAGCGCAATTCCGCGGACTACGCCGACTATCTCTGCAACGTTTTTGCCGACGATCCGGAGTTTCAGGCAGCGGCCCGGGGTTGGGCTGTGGAGGAAATCCAGCACGGCGAAGCGCTCGGTCGGTGGAGCGAAATGGCGGACGCCGGCTTCGATTTCGAAGACAGCATGACCCGCTTTCGCGCCGGCTACCGGATCCCGGTGGACGCGGACGAATCCGTGCGCGGCTCGCGTGCCGGGGAGCTCACCGCGCGGTGCGTCGTCGAAACCGGGACGAGCTCGTTCTACTCGGCCCTGCGCGATGCCTCCGCCGAACCGGTGCTCAAGGCCATCTGCGCCAACATCGCCGGCGACGAATTTCGCCACTACAAGCTCTTCTACACCCACATGCAGCGCTATCTCGAACGCGAGAAGCCAAGTAGGCTGCGCCGGATCCTTGTCGCCATCGGCCGCTACCGCGAAGCCGACGATGACGAGCTGGCCTTCGCCTACCACTGCGCCAACGAGCGCGAGGCCGAGTACGACCGCAAGGCCGCGGCCGCCGCCTATGCCGCCCGCGCCTATCGCTTCTATCGGCCGGATCACGTCCGGCGGGCGGTCGGCATGATCCTGAAGGCAACCGGTATCTCCCCGCGCGGCCGGGTCAGCGACATGGCGACGAAGCTGGTCTGGCGACACCTCCAGCGCCAGAGGCGGACCCCACTCGCGGCCTGAGACTGGGCGGAGCGGCCCGCGACCCCGCAGCTCAAAACACCCCGGCTTCGAGACCGGCGGCGAGCAACAGGCCGAGGTCGCGGCAGGGCGTCAGAAAATCGGGGGTCCACGCGCCGCGGCAGATAAGCGGTTCCTGCACCGGCCGCCAGCGCAGGCCGGTGACGATCGACTCGACGGCGCGGCGCGTTCCCGTTCCGTCGTGGCCGGCGCGGATGTAGAGCGCGTACGGCAGCCCTTGCGTCTTCTCCAGGCACGGATAGTAGCAGCGGTCGAAGAAGTCCTTCAACGCGCCGCTCATATAGCCGAGGTTCTCCGTAGTGCCGAGGATCACCGCCTGCGCGGCCAGCACGTGCTGGGGCCGGGTCTCGAACGGGCTTCGCACTTCGACCGCAACCCCCTCGATATCCGGCGAGCGCGCGCCCTCGGCAACGGAGTCGCGCAAGGCCACGGTGTTGGGCGAGGGCGCGTGCGCGACGATCAGAAGCGTGCGGTCGGCCATGGCCGATCATTCCCCTGCGTCCGGACGATGTGTCACTGTAGGTCGGATCGGCCGCGGCGATGTACAAACGCGGAGGCGGCAGGCGTATCCTGAGGCAGCGGGGGCAAGGGCGAAGAGGTGGCAGGCGATATCGCCCTAGGCATCATGTGCAAGGCCCCCTTCGCGGGTTTGAGCAAGACCCGCCTCTGCCCGCCGCTGCAAGCGGAAGAAGCCGCGGCGCTGTCCGGCTGCTTCATCGCCGATGTCGCCGCCACGGTCGCTGCGGTCTGCGCCCACGATCACGCAGGCGGGTACGCGATCATTACGCCAGCCAACGCGGCGGCCGTGTTCATCGATCTGCTACCGCACGGCCTGGCCCTGCTCGGCCAGCGCGGGGAGGATCTTTCCGCCCGCCTGATCAACGCGACGCAAGACCTGTTCGCCGCCGGTCACGCCGGCGTCTGCCTGATCAACGCCGACGGCCCCACACTGCCCGCGGCTCTGCTCGCTGCGGCCGTCGCGGCGTTGCTTCGACCGGGCGATGGCATCGTCATCGGTCCGGCCATCGATGGCGGCTATACCCTGATCGGGCTCAAGCGAGCGCATCCATCGCTCTTCGACGGCATCGCCTGGAGCACCAGTCGGGTCCTCGCCCAGACGCTAACCCGCGCCGCCGCCCTCGGCGTACCGATTACAATTTTGCCGCCCTGGTACGACGTGGACGACGCAGCATCGCTCGAACTTCTTCAAGTCGAGCTGTTCGGGGCCGGCATTGCGCTCGCCGGCGACGGCCTCGAAGGCGCGCGGGCGCCGCACAGCCGGAGGTTCCTCGACCGCCTCTCGCGGGACGACCCTTCGCGATTCACCGTGCCTGGGCGCTGAGCGGGGAGGCTTGCGAGCGTCGATCGCCGCCTCTCGGGATCACTCATCCTCGACCCAGACCGTGATCGCACCGGCGGGACAGGCGAAGTCGCCCCAGCCCTCGCCGTCGGTTGCGACCATAACCGCGCTGATCCCCGTCAGCTCGTGAAACGACCGGTTCGGCCGGGTCGTCGCCATCCGTTTCACCCCCGCTGGCCCATCGGTTAGGACCACGGCCAGCGCCCGGGGATGGTCGTCGTCGCCGGTCCGCGTCCAGCCGATGACATCCGGATCGTCGATGTAATCGGTCTGCGCCCCGTACGCGAAGTCGCGCCGGGCGGCGAGCAGCACATCCAGCAGCGGTTGCAGCGGGGCCCTCGCGTCGTTGGGGCGGAAGTCGGGATAGAACAGGCACGGGTAGCCGGCGGCGCGCAGCAGGATCAGGGCGTAGGCCTGCGGACGGAAGGCATCGGCGATGGGTTCGCCGCCGCCGACATGGAAGGTGTCGTGATTGTCCACGAAGGTCACTGCCATTTCCGGATCGGCCGCGACCAGGGTGCCGTCGAAAATCCGCCGCATGTCAAAGTCGCCGTTCGCCCGCGACGCCGTGCGCATGTTGAAGTGCAAGGGAAAATCGAACAGCGTCATGCGCCGGCCGGTCTGTTCAATGAACCAGCGCAGCGTCGCCAGGTCGCCGGTGAAGTACTCGCCGACGGCGAAGAGCGCCCGCTCCGGCCTCAGCGCCCGCACCCGGTCCAGCCACTCGCTGAAGAAGAAAAAGCGGATGTGCCTCGCGGCGTCGAAGCGGAACCCGTCGACGTCGAGCGTCGCCATGATCCAGTCGCCCCAGGCGAACAGCTCGTCGCGCACCGCATCGGAATCCATGTCGAGATCGCAGAACAGCAGGTAGTCGAAATTGCCGCGTTCGGGATCGACCTGGGTTTCGAACGTCTTGTCACGGAGGCGAAAGATGCTCCTGTCGCCGGTGCGCTG